>DATHHO010000109.1:0-38790 GCA_035317125.1 Puia sp. | reverse complement strand
AAAAGATAAAGGCCAGCGCGATGCCGGCAGCCAGGGAGGCGGTGCAGATGACGATGGCCTCTCCCCAGAACTGGAAGAGGATCTGTTTGCGGGCTGCTCCGAGGACCTTACGCACGCCGATCTCTCTTGCCCGGGTAAAGGCCCGGCCCATCGACAGGTTGACAAAATTGACCGAGGCGATGAACAGGATGAATGCGCCGATCAGCAGGAGCAGGTATGGATAAAACCTGCTGATCCTGACCGAAGCGCCGAAAGAGGCAAAATGAAGATCGGGCATCGGGACCATGCGGAGACGCATGTACTCACCGTCCTTATCGGGCACGCCTCCGTCCAGCTTCATCTGTATGACCGCGGAATCGAAATACTTATGAATGAATTTTATGGTCTTTTGTTCGAAGGCTGTCTGGCTGGTCTGTGGGGCCAGCTGTACATAGACTTCATGGTTACGGTTGTCCCATTTGTTCTGGTTGGCCTTGTACCAGGGAAAATTCTCAAACCGGATCAGCGCGGAAAACTGAAGGGTGGAGTTCTCCGGGAAATCGCCGGCTATACCGGAGACGATATAGGGCTTCCATTCTTCACCGGTCTTTATCTGTACGGTGCGGCCGATGGGCGGCTCCTGTCCAAAGACGGACCGGGCGACTTTTTCCGTGAGGACGATGCTGCCCTGATCCTGTAATGCTTTTTTGGGATCTCCCTGCTGCAACGGAAAGGAGAACATTTCGATAAAGTCGGGGTCTACCGTCCGGATATCGTAATTGAACTCGTGATCCTTATAACGCAACACGCTGTTGCCAAGATATCCGAAGCGGGAGGCATGCAGGATCTCCGGGTATTCCTTCTTCAGCGTCGGGCTCAGGGGGACGGGCATGCTTGGGCTGATATCGGCCTTGCCCGGCTCGTGTCCTTCGGTATACAGCAAGTAGAGGCTTTGTTTGTTGACATGGAACCGATCGAAGGACAATTCATGGAATGCTGTCAGGGACAACAGGAGCGTTGCCCCGAACGCAACGGCCAGACCTACAATATTGACAATGGTGAAGGTCTTATGCTTCCATAAGTTGCGGACAGCGATCTTGAGATAGTTCCTGATCATAATGTATGGTTTGGTCCGCCGCCGGGGGTATGGATCATGCCGGGGGGCGGCGACAGCCTTATACCAATATGTTCTCTGTCACCGTCTGACCGTCAAGCATCCGTATGATCCGGTGGCTGTACCGGGAATCATGTTCGGAGTGCGTTACCATGATGATGGTAGTGCCCTGTTCGTTCAGGTCGGTGAGGAGCTGCATGACCTCGTTCCCGTTTGAGGAATCCAGGTTACCGGTAGGCTCATCCGCGAGGATCAGCTTGGGGTTGTTCACCACGGCCCTTGCTACGGCTACACGCTGTTGCTGACCGCCGGAAAGCTGCTGCGGGTAGTGATTACGGCGGTGCATGATCTGCATTTTGTCCAGCACCACCTCCACGCGTTGTTTTCTTTCCGGTCCTTTGATGCCCAGGTAGATCAGCGGAAGCTCGACATTTTCGAAAACCGTCAGCTCATCGATGAGGTTGAAGCTCTGGAACACGAACCCAATATTCCGTTTGCGCAGGTCGGCCCTTTTACGTTCATTGAAATGGGCGACTTCCGTACCGTTGAATAAGAAGCTGCCGCCATCGGGATCGTCCAGCAGACCGAGGATATTAAGGAGGGTAGACTTACCGCAACCCGAGGGTCCCATTACCGCGACAAATTCTCCTTCCCTGACTTCGAAAGTGAGCCTGTTGAGGGCGATCGTCTCTACTTCTTCGGTCCGGTAGACTTTCTGGAGTTCGCTGATCTTGATCATGTTGATGCTGTTTAAGTGAATAGTGTTTAGTTGATAGTTGTTCTATAAAAATAATTAATCATTCAGGTCCTATACGTAAAGGGGGGCCAGGAACGGCGAATAGTCCGGCGCCGTCTCTTTTTCCGTGGCAACCGGCTTCTGTGTGCGGCCGGGAGCCGAAAGTTTTTCCTTCGGGATGCCCGGGGCCATTGCTTTTTCGCCAGCCGCCGACTTCGGGACCGACCCGCCCGGATCTGTTGTCATGTAGGGGACGGTTCTGGCCTGGGGACATCTTTCCCTGCAGGGCGCCGCGCATTTTTCAGGCGGGGTGAATGCACACACGCCTAAGATAAGGATCGTGGTGTAAAGGAATTTAAATTTGTTCTGGTTCATGGCTCTTTTATTTTAAGCGGCGCTGTCCGGCCGTTGGATATCTGACGCTTTTACAGCGCCGGATGTTACTGGTAACTGTCCCACCGGGTAAAATGTTACTTTTCCCGCCGGAGGAACCTTACCGTTAATCTTTTTTGAGGACCAGCTCCTGCATCGTCCCATAGTTCTCATAACTGGAGGTGACCACTTTATCTCCGGGGTTCAGTCCGGATATCACCTCATAGAAATCGGTGTTCATACGGTTAAGCTGGATGTCGACCCTGTACGCTGTCTTGCCATCTTCTCTCAGCTTGAAGATCCAGTTGCCACCTGTCTGCTGGTAGAAACCTCCCTTGGGCACCATGACCGCCGTGGTCGCATCGCTCAGTGCCAGGGTGATCTGCAGGGTCTGTCCTTTGCGGATGCCCGTCGGTTGTTCCCCGACGAACTGCATGTCCACCTGGAAGCGGCCGTTGGTCACCTGGGTAAATACCTTGGTTATTTTTAGCTTATAGTTCTTCTCGGCAAAGCTGAAATCACCCAGCAGACCGATGAAGATCCTGGAGATATAGTGTTCATCCACATCCACTCTGACCTTATACCCGTTCTGCACGTCGAGCTGTCCGAGGGTGTAGCCCGGCGTCTTGGACTGGCCTACTTCGGCGTCGAGGGCGGTCAGCTGCCCATCGGCTGGAGCACGGAGGATAAGGTCGCCTACTTTTTTACGGAGGATCTGGAGCGTATTCTGCGCGCCAAGGTAGGATTGCTTGTCCTGTGCGGCCTGTTGTGCCGCCGAAATGGAGTCCTGTTTCAGGATCTCCTGGGCCAGGGTCCTCTTCTGCGAATAATAACTGTAGTTGTTCTCCGCCTGTTTGTATTCCTGGGAACCGATGACTTTCTGGTCGAAGAGGCGCTTGTCCAGCTTGTAGATCCGTTCCGCCTCCTTATACTGGCTTTCCACATCGGCCATCTGCGTCAGCTTATTGACGGTATTCTGCTGGGCGTTGACCTTGGACAGCTGCATGGCGGCCAGCAGGGAATATACGCTGGTCTGCTGGTTGGCGAGGCTGAGCTCGAGGTCCGTATTGCCGAGTTTCAGGATGGGTTGACCATCCTTCAGGATGGCGCCATCCTCCACATACTTATCCTGCACGCGGCCACCTTCTGTAGTGACGAGGAAGATGGTGGTGAGGGGCATGACGACCCCGTTGGCGGGGATGGTCTCCTGAAAGGTGCCTTTCTTTACCTCGCTTATTGTAATGCGTTCAGTATCAACGTTTAATTTTGATTTTCCCGATGTGAAATAAAAACTTCCCGCTATTAACAGAACTAAAGCCAAAATCCCCCCTATTGTCATCAGGCGTTTGGTTGTCCAAGTTTTTTTCGGTCTGGCTATGTCTACCATAAAGAGTTTAATTTTTCGAAGTATAATTCTTCTACCCTACGCTATCAATCACATGCCAGAATATAATGTCTATGATTTACAGTTTCTTAGGCGCGGAAAGCCAGGTTCATAGTTCATTTTTGATACAGGGACTGTCCGGTTTTGATACAGTCCGATTTTCCCTGCTTTTATCGTAAAAAATTAATTGTCATACGATTATATTTAAGGTATACTTGTAGTTGTGTTTTGTTGCATCCCGGCAACAATTTTTTTTTACGTATTTATATTTGCATATGACACTAAAGAATGCCTCGATACTGGCGATCGATGACGATCCGGACGTACTTACGGCGGTGAGGCTGCTACTCAAGACGGAGGCTGCGGAGGTGGTCACGGAAAAGAACCCTGAGAACATGCGGAACCTGCTGGCCAAGCGGTCTTTTGATATTGTCCTGCTGGACATGAATTTCAACAGCTCCATCAATACGGGCAATGAGGGGTTGTTCTGGCTGAGGAAGCTGCGGGAGTTCGGGTCGGATGCCGCTGTGATCATGATCACGGCTTATGGGGATATCGATCTGGCCGTACGGTCGCTGAAGGAAGGGGCCGCCGACTTTGTGGTCAAGCCCTGGCATAACGAAAGGCTGATCACGACGATCCGGGAGGCGCTGAGAAAGAACGACAGCAAGAAAGGGGGAGCCGGTTTTACGGCGGGGGCGGACTCGATCATCGGTTCGGAACTGCTGGGCGAGTCGGAAGTGATGAACGACATATTCTTCAAGGTGGAGAAGATCGCGCCTACGGATGCGAATATCCTGATCCTTGGTGAGAACGGGACGGGAAAAGACCTTATCGCCAAGGCCATTCACCAGCATTCGCTGCGGGCGGACAAGCCCTATATCAAGGTGGATGTCGGCGCGCTTACGGAGTCGTTGTTCGAGAGCGAGCTTTTCGGGCATAAGAAGGGGGCTTTTACGGATGCGCGGGAGGACAGGATGGGCCGTTTCGAAGCGGGAAATGGGGGAACGCTGTTCCTTGACGAGATCGGGAATATTTCCCTGCACCAGCAGGCTAAATTATTATCGGTTTTACAGAACCGTCAGGTGACGAGGCTGGGGAGCAATGTGGCCACGCCCATAGATATACGCCTGATCTGCGCCACGAACGTTCCGCTGACGGAGCTGGCCAATGAGAACAGGTTCCGCAAGGACCTGATCTACCGGATCAATACGGTGGAGATCATGGTGCCGCCCCTGCGCAAGCGGGAGGAGGATATCATTTTGCTGGCGAGGCATTTTGCCCGGATCTATACGAATAAGTACATGAAGCCTTCCAATGATTTTGACGGGAAGGCGATGGAAAAACTAAAGGGGTATCATTTCCCGGGCAATGTGCGGGAATTGCAATATACGATCGAGAGGGCCGTGATCATGGCGGACAGCGATGTACTGCAGGCTAAGGATCTGATCTTTTCGCCCATAGAGTCGGGGCGTCCGCTGCCCGACGAGCCGCAGGAGCTGAAGCTGAGCACGATCGAGAAGAATGCGATCCTCAAGGTCATCGAAAAGCACAACGGAAATATTTCCAAGGCCGCCAAAGAGCTGGGGCTGACCAGGACCGCCTTGTACAGACGTCTCAGTAAGTATGATATTTAAGCTATGATATTCAAGCGCTACCAGGAACGGATACTGATAAGAGTGGTGTTTATGTTTGCGACCCTGACGCTGGCGGCCTTTCTTCTGGTGAAAGGATTGTATGCGTATCTCGCGTCATTGCTGCCGGTGATCATTTTCCAGCTGGCGGATTTTTATAATTTTCACCGCAAGGCGCAGGATGAGGTCGAGCAGTTCGTCGAGTCCATCCATTACCGCGATTTCTCCCGTCATTTCGACGTAAAGCAGGCCCCGATGGAGCTGAAGCCGCTGCGCCAGGGTTTTAACGACATCAATACGACCTTCAAAGGCATCAGCCGCGAAAAGGAGACCCAGTATCAATACTTGCAGAAGATCCTTGAGCTGGTGAATACGGGTATTCTTTCCTACGAGCATATCAGCGGGGATATTGGTTGGATGAACGAGTCCTTTAAGAACATGCTGGGGGTGCCCTATCTCAAGACGATCCATTCGCTGGAAAGGAGGGATGCTGTATTGTATCAGGAAATTCTGTCCCTGCGGCCGGGTGACAACCGGATCGTATCGATCACGAAGGATGGGAATACGTTTAAGACTTTGCTGGCGGCAACTGCCTTTCAGACGGATGGTAAGGTGTACAAGCTGATCGCTTTTCAGGATGTGAGCGAGGCGCTCGACGAGACGGAGGCGAAGGCCTGGCAGCGGCTTTTAAGTGTGATGACGCATGAGATCATGAATTCCGTGGCGCCGATCTCTTCGCTGGCCGAGACGATGCTGCACCGGCTCCAGTCCTCTATCCGGCATCTGGAGGGGCAGCCGGGTGCACTGGAAGACCTGCAACTTGGGATCGATACGATCCGGCGGCGCAGCGAGGGTTTGCTGAAATTCGCCGAGACCTATCGTAATCTGAATAAGATCACGCGTCCCAACCTGAAAAAAATATTGGCGCGGGATCTTTTCGAGAACCTTCATCATCTGATGCAGCCTACGCTGGAACAGAAGAATATAGACATGGAGATCATCCTCAAGGACCCGGACCTGTCGCTGGAGGCGGATGCCAGTCTGATCGAGCAGGTGCTGATCAATCTGGTGGTGAATGCCATCGAGGCGGTGAAAGACAATGCGGAACCGCGGATCACGCTGATGGCGTCTTCGATGCCGGGTTCGGTCTCCGGCTCTGGCTCGGGGGGAGGTTCGGGACCGGGCGGGCGGGTGACGATCAGGGTGGCGGATAACGGGACGGGGATGTCGGCGGAGGTGATCGATAATATCTTTATTCCTTTTTTCAGTACCAAGAAGAACGGGAGCGGGATCGGGCTGAGCCTTTGCAAGCAGATCATGCTGCTGCATAAAGGAAATGTGCAGGTGCAGTCGATCGAGGGGGAGGGGAGCGCGTTCCTGCTGCACTTCTAGGTGTTGCGCGGGGCGGCCCGCACTGGCTTGCGCGCGGTGTGGGGGCTGGTCGGGATTTTTTTTTGGGGTGTGTTACCCGGCGGCGATCAGGGGATTTTTTTGGGGGGTGCACAACGGAGATCAAAGGAATTTTTGGTGGGGCGCGTGTAACGCAAAATGCAAGTAAGGTTGAACTTTTTTGAACTGCTTGCAAATGAATGTGTTGCAAAAAGTTCAACTACTATGGTGGGAAACGGGACCACGCCAGGGTAAAATGGGACGCCGTCCGGGGAATGGGACACCGCTAGATCTCGCCGATCCATTTTTTGAAGGAAGCGGAGTTCTCCTGGCTGATGATGATCTCTTCGTTCACCGGCAATACAAGCTCTACGCTGATCTTGCTTCTCTCGAGAGGTTTGAAGCGCTTTACATAGTTCGCGTTGATGATATACTTCCGGTTGGCCCGGTAAAAAATGCTCCGGTCAAGTTCTTCTTCCAGCTCGCTGAGATTGCTTTTCTCCGCCATATACTTGCGGTTCTCCTTATCGACCAGGAAGACAAGCTTGTGCTCCGTGAAGAAGTAGCCTACGTCCTCTACTCTCACGGTCTGAAATTCCATGCCTCTTTTAACAAGGATCCTCGATTTCTTTTTATCGTGGCTGGTCAGGTAGTCGGAGAGGGAGGAATGATTGTTCACGAAATGGCTCTGGAGGTTCTTGTATTTTCTCAGCGCGTTCTTGAGCTTGTCCTGGCAGATGGGTTTTTCGAGATAGTCGATGCTATTATAGTCGAAGGCGCGGGTAATATATTTATCATAGGCCGTGGTAAAGATCACGGGGCAGGTGATGCTGACCGATTTGAAAATATTGAACGAGAGGCCGTCGGACAACTGGATGTCCATGAGTATGAGGTCGGGCTGGGGATTCTTGTTCAGCCATCTGACGCATTCATCCACGCTGGAGCAGCCGCCCATGACGGAAATGGTCTCATCTATAGCTCTCAGCTCTTCCACCATATTCTCGTAGGCGGGCTTTTCATCTTCTACAATAAGCACTTTCATATTTTCTCGATTTAGCGCCGTTATGGGACCACAATTTGCCGTTTTATGGCAAGATCGGTCAATAACTGGTCAATACTGGTTCAAATTTAGCTATGTATTGCGGTTTTTTGGTACCGTTTATCTATAAAATCCTGCCTCCTGAATTATTGTTTTTTTTATTAAAATTTGATGATCGGCAATTTTACCGTGAATGTCTTAAAGTTATTTTCGATGATGATGTTGCGTTTGGTGATCAGCTTATAGCGGTTGTCGAGATTGCCGAGGCCGATCTTCGAGGTAGGGGCGGCGTAATGCCTCACGTTGATGATATTCCGTACGATGACGTAATTGGATGAAATGGATACGTTGATGGTCAGGGGAAGTTTGTCGCTGAATTCATTATGCTTGATGGCGTTCTCCACCAGGGCCTGCATCGAGATCGGTGGTATCAGAAAGTCTTCCGAGGAAAGGTCGGTGATCTCTATCACCATGCTGATGGCGTCGGCGAAGCGGATCTTGAGCAGATAGAAATAATTACTGATGAACTCCACCTCTTCCCGCAGCAGGACCAGGTCTTTTTCCTTATTGCTCAGGATATACCGGTAGACCCTTGCGAGGGTATCGTTATAAAGCTTGGCATTCTGAGGATCCCGGGTGATGAGAAAAGAAAGGGTATTCAGCGAATTAAAAATAAAATGCGGGTCTATCTGGTTCTTCAGCGCTTCGAGTTCGGCCTGGGCTTTGGCGATGTTCAGCTGTTCGACCCTCGACTGGGTATATTCCCTTTCCTGATTGAGGAAGAGGATCTCATAGATATTCGTGATGAAGCAGGCGGCGATGATGATGATGAGCGTGGTATTGACGAGTGGTCCACTGATCGTGTAGGATTCCCGGGACAGGGCCTTCCAGGTATAGAGCAGCAGGCCGGACAGGGTGCCGGAGTATACAATATTGGCGAGGAAGAGGGAGAGGATGATCTTATAGTATTCTCTTGGCGACCAGTTGGACTTCTTGCGGATGAGGACCATCAGCCAGACATTCCCGAGCCAGACGAGCAAAGCGATTGCGATGAAGAAGAGATAAGAAGCGAATAACTCAGGATAGCTATAGAGGCTGTTGGTGATGAGGCCTGTCAGATTGGGTATGAGGACTCCCAAAACAGGAATACATATCAACTTGACCATCCTGTCGTTCAAAACGCGTTCATTGCTCATAAGCAGTCTGGGTTTGGGTAAAATATCGCCTCGACAATCATTTTTTATGACTGGGTGTAAGTGTAGTGTAGCAGAGAACGGAAATTACCCCATTTACCCTGTATTGGAAAAGTTAATTTATTGTAAAAGGAAAAAAACAGGTAGGGGTGGGAATCCGTTAGTAAGAAAACAAAATAATCCATTTTCCGATTACAATTTGTCAGGCGTTAAGGACGTTAAATACATCGTTCATACTGGTTTTTTCGCCGTTGGGTCATGTTTTCAACTTAGCCGCAATAAAACTCTTTATCTTGTCGCTCTAGTATTGATTAATCTATTCCGGGGAAATAAAATTTTCTAGCGGGCAACTTCCCCGGATCATTGAAAAGTTGTCCTTAGAAGTTTTCTCATGTGACTCGCAGGTGGTTTCTACCACCTGCTCTTTTTTTTAGCCATCTTCCCTTTACTACTCCACCTTTTTACTTCAGTATTGAATTATCCGGTTTCGGGAGCTGATTTTCCGGCTTCGGTATTTCGCAAATGCGGATGGCGGGTGTCTGTTCTGACCGGTCAGCAGGCGGTCCGGTGGGATTATTTCCCGTCTGGGTAGACCTTATAATTTTGACAACGATGATTTTTGTACCTTGAAAGCCGTTCTATTTTATATTATTCTTAAATATGACCGTCAATCCCCTCATTTTTTCAAATAACCCCAGATACCGTATCACCCGGCATGCTCTTTTCTGGCTATTATGGATCCTGTATTATTCCGCGCTTACTTATATGTACTGGAATGGGAAATATTCCTTTGAGAAAAGGGTGATTTCCTCTCTGGTGGAAGTGACGATATCCACCCCGATGGATATGATATTTTGCTATTCCATTATATATTACCTTTTACCGAAATTCCTCTTTAAGGGACGTTATATCCAGATGGCCTTATTGTGGATCTTATTCAGTGTGCTGTTCATCGTTACGTTCCGGACCTATAATTATTATGTATTGCCCTATATACGGGGGGCTTTTGGCATGCCCACCTCCCCGCTCTCCTCCAACCTGCCCTGGGTGTTCCTCGACCTGTTCTACCAGATCAATATGGAGGGTTGCATGGCTGCGGCCATCAAACTTGGCAAGATGGCGTTCATCAAGCAGCAGGAGCTGGACCTGATCAAGCGGGAAAAGCTGAAGCTCGAGCCTGATCTGTTGCGGGGGAAGATGCAGCCGGTCTTTCTGATCAACGCGCTGGACCGGGTGGAGCAGCTGTCCATCAGCAGGCCTTCACTGATACCGGGTATGGTCAAGAAGATCAAGAACCTTTTGCTCTATGTGATCTATGATAATAACCAGACCAGCGTCTCTCTTGACAAGGAACTGCTCCTGGTGGAGGAATATGTGGAGCTGGAAAAGACGGGGATGGCGGATAACCTTCGGGTGATCCTGAAGATCACGGGGAATATAACCGGTGAGCGGATCGCCCCTTTTATCATTTTGCCGCTGGTAGAAAACGGTTTCCGGCAGTTGTCGCTGCTTGACCTTCAGAATAAATTCATCGATCTGGAGATCCGGGTCACCGATGGAAGTCTCCAGATGAAAGTGGGCTGGAGCAAGCCTGTTGACAGTTCCACGCTGGCCAATGGAGGTAATGCCGCCCTGCAGAATATCGGTAAGCGGCTCGACCTGCTGTATCCGCAGAGCCATGAACTGAAAGTGACCATTACCACCAATCAGTTTATTATCGACCTGAGGATCGACCTGCACCGGGCGATCAATTAGGTTGTTTTGGGTGGGTGGGGCCGGCGGATGCGGGATGGCCGAAATCCTTTAACTTTAAGGATGTTATCTGCAAATGAAGGAAAAAAAGACCCTGGACTGCCCCGTACCCTTGGCCCGGTCATGTTGTGGGGGCTGGGTGTCGGGTATGTCATCTCGGGAATGTATTTTGGCTGGAACCTTGGCCTTGCCGAGGGAGGTACAAAGGGACTCGCCATCGCTACCTTTTTTATTATCCTGCTCTATATCTGCTTTACCTTCTCCTATACCGAACTGGCTTGTGCGATACCAAAGGCCGGGGGTGTGTTCGACTATGCCACGAGAGGGCTGAACAAAGACCTTGGCTTTATCGCCGGTATGGCGCAGATCATCGAATTTGTCTTTGCACCCCCTGCTATCGCGGCCGCGATCGGGGCTTATTTCCATATCTTTTTCCCTCAGTTCAGCGTGTCTGCTATTGCGATCACCGCTTACCTGTTGTTCACCGGGCTGAATATATATGGGGTGAAGGCGGCGGCGGGGTTTGAGCTGATCGTGACGGTGCTGGCCGTCTTCGAGCTGTTGCTTTTTGCCGGCATCGCGCTGCCTCATTTTGACATGAAACATATCCGGCACAATGATTTCCCCAATGGCTGGAACGGGGTGTGGGCTTCCATACCCTTTGCCATCTGGTTCTTTCTGGGACTCGAGGGCGTGGCGAATGTGGCGGAAGAGACGGTGAACCCGCAGCGCAATGTGCTGATAGGATTTGGTTCGGCGTTGCTTACGCTTATCGTACTCTGTGTGCTGGTGTTCCTCGCGTCGGTCGGCGTGGCGGGATGGGAAGCTATCGTCTATCCTTCACCGGGCGCGGCCGCCTCGGATTCGCCGTTGCCGCTTGCGCTGTCCAAAATTACGGGGACGGGCGGATTGCTGTATCATTTACTCATCACGATCGGTCTGATGGGGCTGGTCGCCTCCTTTCATGGGATCATCCTGGCTGCGGGACGGGCGACGTTTGAATTCGGAAGGGTGAGCTATATCCCGGCCGCGTTTGGCAGGATCCATAGCCGGTACAGAACCCCGGTGAACGCCCTGCTGGTGAATATGGTGATCGGCATTATCGCCCTGCTGACGGGGAAGACGGCCGAGATCATCACGATATCCGTCTTTGGCGCCCTCACACTCTATATCCTTTCCATGATCACAGTGCTGGCGCTCCGCAGGAAGGAGCCGGAACTGGAGCGGCCATTCCGGGTGCCTTTTTATCCCACGGCCCCGCTGATCGCCTTATCGATCGCTGTCATATCCCTGGTAGCCATGATCACGCTGAATATTAAATTATCGCTGATCTATTTTTCGATACTGGCCCTGGCCTATATTTACTTCCACGTTTTTGTTAAACAAAAGAGTGATGCGTAACAAACAATCGCTCCCTGAGCTGCTGAAGCAACTGGCCGCACAGGGAACAACAAAGGTAAAGCTCGCTATTACCGATATCGATGGTGTTCTTCGCGGGAAAGTGATCAGCTTTGACAAGTTCAGGTCGGTCGTGGAGAAAGGATTCGGTTTCTGCGATGTGGTCTTTGGATGGGACTGCGGGGACCAGGCCTATGATAATGCGGAATTCACGGGATGGCATACCGGTTATCCGGATGCGGCCACGGTGATCGATATACAGACCTTCCGGCAGGTGCCCTGGGAAAATGGGATACCCTTCTTCCTTGCCGACTTCCGCGATGCGGGGCAGCTGCCATTGCCGGTCTGTCCGCGCGGGCTGCTGAAGAAAACGATGCAGCAGGCTGCCGACGAAGGGTTCCTCGCCTATTTCTCGCAGGAATTCGAATGGTATAATTTCGCGGGGAATGCGTCGGGCGCGGCGTTGTCTGCTGATGGGGCAGGTGGCGTGGGTGGCCTGAAACCGATGACGCAAGGCATGTTTGGCTACTCCATCCTGCGGGCTTCTCAGGGGAGCGCTTATTTCCAGGACCTTTTCGATCTGCTGACCCAATTCGGCGTTCCGCTGGAAGGGTTGCATACGGAGACGGGTCCCGGGGTTTATGAGGCGGCGATCCTGTATGCGGATGTGCTCGAAGCAGCGGACCGGGCCGTTCTTTTCAAGGCAGGGGTAAAGGAGATCGCTCACCGGCATGGCGTGCTGCCCACTTTTATGGCCAAGCCGAATGAAGCGTTGCCGGGATGCAGCGGTCATGTACACCAGAGTCTCTGGTCGGCGGATGGGAAGCAGAATTTATTTTATGACAAGAAGGGCGTGTCGGGGATGAGCGCCCTGATGGAAAGCTATATCGCGGGGCAGCTGTTCTGTCTGCCGCATATCCTGCCGATGTATGCGCCTACGGTCAACAGTTATAAGCGGCTGGTCGAAGGGGCCTGGGCGCCGACCACGCTGACTTGGGCGATAGACAACCGCACGACTGCACTCCGTGCGTTGCCGGGTGGAGAAACGTCCACGAGGCTGGAGACGAGGGTGGTGGGGTCCGACTCCAATCCTTATCTGGCCATGGCCGGCTGTCTGGCCTCGGGTCTGTATGGAATCCGCAACAAGATGAAGCTGTCCGTTCCTGCTACTACTGGCAGCGGCTATGCCGATAAAAAGAATGGGGTGCTGCCGCGCAATCTCTGGGAGGCAACGCAGGCCATGAAGCAATCTCCCCTGGGGCGGGAGCTGTTCGGGGAAGGGTTCACGGATCATTTTACGGGGACGAGGGAGTGGGAGTGGAGACAGTTTGGAAAGGCCGTAACGGACTGGGAGCTGAAGCGGTATCTGGAAATTATCTGAGTCGATCCACCTTCGGTGGACCGACTCAGATCAAAATAATATATATGATTGATTATACGGTGGTCAGGCAATATAATTTTCCGACGACGATCCGGTTTGGAGCGGGCGCCGTAAAAGAACTGGCGGCGCATCTGAAGGCTAACGGACTTGGCAGACCGTTGCTGGTCACCGATCCGATGGTGGCGAAGCTGGATTTCTTTCAGCAGATCAGGGATGATCTGGCGGGTCAGGGCATCGTGGCTTCGGTGTTTTCCGACATCCACAAGAACCCTGTGAAGTCCGATGTGGAAAAAGGAGGAGAGGCCTTCCAGGCGGCGGGCTGCGACTGTATCATCGGCATCGGTGGGGGAGCGGCCATGGATGTCGCCCGGGCCATCGTGCTGCGGATCCATCATCACCGCGATCTTTTCGACTATGACGATCTTATCGGCGGTGATCGGTATGTTACGGAGGATGTCCCTTACTTTATTACTATTCCTACCACCAGCGGCACGGGCAGCGAGGTGGGCCGGAGCGCCATCATTTCTGAAGACGATACGCACCGCAAGCGGATCCTGTTCTCTCCCAAGCTGCTGGCAAGGATCGTATTTGCGGACCCGATGCTCACCATGGACCTGCCTGCTTTTGTCACGGCGGCCACGGGTATGGACGCGCTCACGCATAACCTGGAGGCCTATCTTGCGAAAAACTCTCATCCTATGTGCGAGGGCATCGCCCTCGAAGGCATTTCGCTGATCCACCGGTCTATCGGCGCGGCGGTGAATGATCCCGGTCTGGAATCGAGGAGTGAAATGATGATCGCTTCGCTGATGGGGGCGGTTGCCTTTCAGAAAGGGCTTGGCGTCGTACATTCCCTGGCCCATCCTTTGTCTTCCCTGCTGGACACGCATCATGGCCTGGCCAATGCCGTTAATCTGCCATACGGGATGCGCTTCAATATCGCCGGGAGCGAAGAAAGGTTCCGGAAGATCGCGCGGACGATGGAGTTGCGGGAGGAAACGGGGGAGGCCGTCGTCGAACGGCTGTTCGGGCTGAACAAAGAACTGGGGTTGCCTCTGCGGCTACAGGATATCGGGGTAACGAAGGATCATATCGAAGAGCTGTCAGGGCTGGCATTTGCGGATTTCTGTCATCCCAATAACCCGAAGCCCGTCAGCCGGGAAGATTTCAGGAGGCTATATATGGAAGCGTTATAAGGCGCAAACGATGAAGCCGGACCTGCCGGAATGCTGGTGAGGGAAAGAGCCGGGATGCTATGAAGCGTAAACGATGAAGCCGGGACCTGCTAAAATGGGGGTACAGGGATGGGCATCGGAACTATAAAAGAACAAACGATGAACATCGGATTGACGTATACGGGTTATGGGGAGAAGCATCAGAACTATGTGAAGTGGCTGAAAGGGAATAATGCGGGTATAACGGTGACCAAGCTGACCGCGGAGGGAGACAGGGGACTCATTAAGGAGTGCGACGCGCTGGTGCTGTCCGGCGGTGTGGATATTCACCCCGAATTTTATGGAGGCGGCCTGGTGTATCCTAAGCAGCCGCGCGGGGGGTGGAAAAAGGAACGGGATGTGTTCGAGCGGGAGGTCTTTGAATTTGCCCTTGGGCAGGGGATGCCGGTGCTGGGTGTTTGCCGGGGTTTGCAGCTGATCAACGTTCTTCTGAAAGGGACGCTGGTCCAGGACCTTGGGGAGAAAGGAGATGCCGTACATGAATGGCTGGAAGAAGACAAGCGGCATCCGGTGGAAGTAGTGGAGGGCACGCTGCTGCATGCCATTGCGGGAGAGTCGGGGGGAGAGGCAAACAGCGCGCATCATCAGGCCATTGGCAGGCTGGGAGAGGGATTGGCGATCAACTGCCGGGCGGAGGATGGCACTATCGAGGGGATTGAATGGGCGGAGCCGGTGGGCAAGTCTTTTATGATCGCGCTGCAGTGGCACCCGGAAAGGATGTATACCAACAAACTCCCTGACTGGCGGCTTTATAAAAATATCAGAGAACGGTTCCTTGTGGAAGCCGGGAATGGCGGGGGGATAAAATGAAACTGAAAATAACAGGAGGGTAAAATGAAAATCATCAATCCGGCAACGGAAGAATTAATAGCCGAGATACGGGAGGATACGGAAGAATCCATCCGGGAGAAATTTGCGATGCTGAAGAAGGGGCAGCCTGCGTGGGCGGCGTTGCCGGTGGCGGACCGGATCGGTTGTCTGGCGAGATTCTATGAACTGCTGGAAGAGCAGAAGGATGACCTGGCGGCTACGCTGACCAGCGAGATGGGCAAGCCGCTGAAGCAATCCTATAATGAACTGGCGGGCGCCCGCAGCCGGGTGCGGTATTTTCTTGACCATTCCGCCAGATGGCTGGAGGAGGAGTGGATCGTGGAGGAAGGCGCTACCCGTGAGAAGATCGTCTATGAACCCCTGGGGGTGGTCGCGAATATTTCGGCCTGGAACTATCCTTATCTGGTTGGCGTGAATGTGCTCATCCCCGCGCTGATCGGGGGCAATGCGGTCTTTTACAAACCCTCGGAATATTCTACGCTGACGGGGCTGCATATATGCCGTCTGCTGTCGCTGGCCGGGGTACCCGTCAATTGTTTTCAGACGGTGATCGGCAAGGGTAAAGTGGGGGAATTGCTGCTGCAGCTGCCGCTGGATGGTTATTTTTTTACGGGAAGCTATCTTACCGGCAAATATATTGCGGAGAAAGTTGCTCCCCGGATGGTGGTCTGTCAACTGGAGCTGGGTGGAAAGGATCCGCTGTATGTGCTGGATGATGTGGATGATATCGACAGCGTGGCCGGCGCCGCGCTGGAGGGCGTGGTTTATAATAATGGACAGAGCTGTTGCGCGGTGGAACGGATCTATGTCCATGAAGCAGTGTATGACCGGTTCGTCCGGTCCTATACGGAACAGGCGGGGAAGATGGTGGTGGGCGATCCGGTGGATCCCGCCACGGAGATCGGGCCGCTGAGCAGGCCGGCGCAGCTGGAATTTTTGCTGGAGCAGATCGGGGATGCCGTGGCGAAGGGTGCGAAAGTATTGTATGGAGGCAAACGGGTGGAGCGGAAGGGATATTTTATGGAGCCTGCGGTATTGGTGGACGTTAATCATCAGATGAAGCTGATGACGGAAGAGTCCTTTGGTCCGGTGGTGGGCATTCAGAAAGTTTCGGGGGATGCGGAAGCCGTTGCCCTGATGGCCGATACGGAATATGGATTGACGGCAGCTGTTTATTCAAAGAGCTATGAACGGGCGGAGGCGATCATGAAGCAGCTGAATACGGGTACGGTATACTGGAATTGTTGTGACCGGGTGAGCGCTTCGTTGCCCTGGTCGGGGCGCAAGCATTCGGGGATGGGGATGACGCTGTCCTATCAGGGGATCAGGGCGTTTGTGCGTCCGAAGGCGTATCACCTGCGGTAAAAAAAAGAGGGCAATAGAAATTGCCCCCGCGCCACAAGCTTTGTGACCATTCAAAACTAATATATAATAATTACTTAATGTTAATTATTCTGTCCAGTTAACTGTCAAAATTACCATTATTGGGCAAAGTTACAAATTTTTCAGCACTCTGATTATGGCTTTAAGGGCCAATTATTTGTCTTTCAGGAAAATTTCACCCCAACACCCCTTGCTAAAACTTGTGCATTCTCTGTTGCATCGTTGTTGCATAGCGAGTTGCATAGATTTGTTGCAGAACTGAGCGCCGGATGAAAGTTGGACGAAAACTGTGGCTGGGAGGGAAACAGATGCGGGAAAGAAAGCGGTGGATGGGCTATGGCGTGCCGGGTACCGGATATTGACCGGGCGCTGACCGGATACTGACCGAATGGTAACCGGATGCTGATCAAATGGTGACCTGATGCTGACCGAATGGAGACCGGATGCTGACCGAATGGAGACCTGATGTTCAGAGCAGCAGTTTGTCGGGATTGGGGATGAAATTGAGGAAGGCCTGGAAGTTAGCCTTGTATTTGCGTTTGTCCAGCTTATAATAGAAGGCGCCTTTTTTGGAGTTGGCCTTGTCCTTTTCTTTCTGCTTGATCAACAGCTCCGTAGACAAAACTTTGCGGCTGAAATTGCGGTTGTCGAAAGTGGTGTCATAGATCCCTTCATAGAGGATCTGCAACTGGGGGATGGTGAATTTAGCCGGTAACAATTCGAACAGGATGGGATGGAGGGCCGCCTTGTAGCGCAGCTGTTTCTTTGCGCCTTCGACCATTTTTTTATGATCGAAGATGAGGTCGGGCGTTTTCTTGAGCAGGAACCATTCCGGATGATATTCGGAGCTCAACTGCTTTTCATACTGATGAATATCGATGAGGGCAAAGTATGCGACGCTGATGGTCCTTTCGACGGGGTCGCGGATGGGGTCTCCGAATGCCTGTAACTGTTCCAGGTAGACTCCTTCGAGGCCGGTAAGTTTTTTGAGCACGCGGTTGGCGGCTTGTTCGAGACTTTCTTTTGGCTGGAGGAATCCACCCATAAGACTCCATCTGCCTTTCTCCGGCTTGAGTGCCCTTTGTACCACCAATAATTTTATATCATTTCCATCAAATCCGAAAATTATGCAATCCACTGCTACTAAAAAATGTGATTGCCCCGTATAACGACTCATTTTACTAAAATTTGTTTATGATCGGTCCCGCAACGGCTTGGTCCGCCAATGTGCTGGTATGGCGGCAGGGCAGCGAACCGCGGTCAATTTACTGTATTTTAAGCAAGCTACCAGAACTTGACCTATAAAGCCATCCGGTGGCCGCGGGAATCTGGCGGGCCATGATGATCCGGTGACTGCCATGGTCAGGGATGGTCCGGATGACTGCGGCGCCATGATCTCCGGGATGGCTAAGCATTACCGGAATGCTGATATGGGACGATGGCCAGGAATGATGGTCAACCGGATGATGGTCACCGCTGGAGCTGATAATACGCTTCGTTCCAGCGGAGCTCGTTGCGGAAAGCATAGATGTCCGTCTTTTTGCCGATGAGGACGAACTCGATGCCTGCCATGTCTGCGAAATCCTGCAGGTGTTCCGCTGTGAGGTTCTGACTGTACCCTGTATGATGGGCGCCGCCTGCGAGGATCCATGCCGTGCAGCCTGTTTTCATATCGGGCAGGGGTTTCCAGAGTACGCGGGCAACGGGTAGTTTGGGCAGTTCCTGTACGGGGGCGACGGCGGTCACTTCATTGACCAGCATGCGGAAGCGGTTACCCATGTCGATCACCGATGCATTGATGGCAGGTCCAGCGGCCGAATTGAATACCAGCCTCACGGGATCGGCCTTGCCTCCGATGCCCAGGGGATGGATCTCGCAGGAGGGCTTGCCGTCTGCGATGGATTCACAGATCTCCAGCATATGGGCGCCCAGCACAAGGCTGTTGGCGGGATCGAAATGATAGGTATAGTCCTCCATAAAGGAATTGCCGCCGGGTAGTCCGCTGCCCATCACTTTCATGGCCCTCACCAGCGCGGCCGTTTTCCAGTCGCCTTCTCCCGCGAATCCATAACCGCTGTCCATCAGCCGCTGTGCGGCGATGCCCGGCAACTGTGTCATGCCGTGCAGGTCTTCGAACGTGTCTGTAAAACCCTTATAGTTCCCATTCTCGAGGAAGGCGCGCAGGCCCAGCTCGATCCTGGCGGCATCTTTCAGCGCGGAGTGGCGTTCGCCGCCTTTTTTCAGGACGGGGACGAGCCGGTATTTTTCAGCGTATTCTTTTACGAGGGTGTCTACGGCCGCATCGCCGATCTCCCCGATCACTTTCACAAGGTCGCCGATGCCATGGGTGTTCACGGAATAGCCGAATTTTATTTCCGCCTCTACCTTGTCACCTTCGGTGACGGCTACCTGCCGCATGTTGTCGCCGAAACGGACGAAGCGTGCGTTCTGCCAGTCATGCCAGCCGGCCGCAGACCTTGTCCACGCATTCAGCTGTGCGAGCACGGCGGGGTCCTGCCAGTGGCCGGTGACGACCTTTCTGTTCAGCCTCATGCGGCTCATGATGAACCCGAATTCTCGGTCGCCGTGCGCGCTCTGGTTGAGGTTCATAAAATCCATGTCGATCTCGTTCCAGGGGATGTCGCGGTTGAATTGCGTATGAAAGTGAAGCAACGGTCTTTTCAGGGCTTTCAGTCCGGCTATCCACATTTTTGCCGGGGAGAAGGTATGCATCCACGCGATGATGCCGATGCAGCTGGCGGAGGCGTTGGCCTCCATGCAGATCTGATAGATCTCTTCGGGCGTTTTTACGGTGGGCTTGTATATTATTTTTACCGGGATCTGCGGTGTATCGTTCAGCGCTTTTGCGATCGTCTGCGAATGTGCCGTTACCTGTTTCAGGGTTTCTTCGCCATACAGATGCTGGCTGCCGGTGACGAACCAGACCTCGGATTGCTTAAGATTAATCATCGGGCTTGTTGTTATTTTTACCGGATCATTATGGCCGGGGTGAATTTTATGCTGATGTTCTACTGACCGTAGTATGAACCGGTACCGTGTTTGCGTTCAAAATGTTTTCTGATCAGCGCGTCTTTCAGTCCGGGCGCATCCTTTCTGATCTGTTCGGTGAGAAAGGCCATCTGTGCAACGGATTCGAGCACGGCGCTGTTGTACACTGCTTTTTCGGGTGTCTTGCCCCAGGTGAAGGGGGCGTGGTGGCCGACCAGGACCATTTCTACTTCTTCATAGCTCAGGCCCCTTTCTTTGAGTGCGTCCATGATCTGGAAGCCGGTCTGGTATTCGTAATCTCCCTGGATCATTTCATCGCTCATGGGCGGTGCGCAGGGAATAGCAACGGTGTTGTGATCGGCATGGGTCGTACCATAAACAGGAATATCCCGCTGGGCCTGGGCCCATGCGGTAGCATAGGTGGAATGGGTGTGCGCGATGCCGCCGATCTTTTCCCAGTGTTTGTACAGCACGGCATGGGTCAGGGTATCGGAGGAAGGGCGCAGCTTGCCTTTGACGGTCTTGCCTTCGAAGTCGACGATGACCATTTTTTCGGGTGTGAGCTCTTCGTAGGGGACGCCGCTGGGCTTGATCGCAAAAACGCCCAGGTCCCTGTCCGGGGCGCTGACATTCCCGAAGGTAAAGATTACGAGCCCGAGTTTGGGCAACTGCCGGTTCGCTTCGTACGCGGCTTCCTGTATATGTTGATATTTGCTCATATTCTATATTGGCCGGGCTGTCGTATGCCCGGATTTTTGTATGGCCGGATCTTGCTGCCGGGCGATTGTTATGCCTGGAAGTTTTGATTCCTGGCGCTTGCCCGGCTTGCCTGTCGACCCGCAACGAAGATCGGATGAAAGACCGGTATTTTACTTCCAGCTGCTTTTTTCCGCGATGAACCTTCCCAGTGCACCGTATTGTCTGTATCTGTCGTCATAGATCTTCACGCGGGCGGGGTCCGGCCGGTATTCGGCGTCGAAGCCCTGGCCCATGGCCTTCATTGCGTCTTCTATTTTGTCGTAAATGCCGGCAGCGGTAGCGGCGAACATGGCGGCGCCCAGTGCGCAGGTCTGTTCGGAGGCATGGATACGGATCGGCATGTTTATCGTGTCGGCCATCATCTGCATGATAAAGGGCGATTTTTTGGCAACACCACCAAGACCGATGAGGCCTTTTACGGGGATACCTTCGCTGTTGAAGCGTTCGACGATCGCACGGGCGCCGAAACAGGTCGATTCCACGATGGCCCGGAAGATCTTTGGTGCGTCGCTGCCGAGGCTCAGACCGGAGATGGCGCCTTTCAGCAGTTGGTTGGCATCGGGGGTGCGGCGGCCGTTGAGCCAGTCGAGTGCCAGTTCATCGTGGATGGTGGGTGCTGTGCCGGCCACATGTTTGCTCAGCTCCGGGATTATCTTGTCGATGGTCTCCGTCACGAGGGTCTGCAGGGCATCGGGGTGGAGGCCTGCGGCCCCCGAATTTGCGAGGATATGCTGGAGGGGCCAGGCAAGCACATTCCTGAACCAGGCGTAGGCGTCGCCAAATGCAGACTGGCCAGCCTCCATGCCCATCATCCCGGGGATGACGGAACCGGGCACCTGACCACAGATGCCTTTTATGAGGCGGCCATCCACTTCGCCGAGCGGGGCCACCAGCATGTCGCAGGTGGAGGTGCCCATTACTTTGCTCAGGTGATACGGTTCGATCTGGCCGCCTACGGCGCCCATATGCGCATCGAAAGCGCCGACGCCGATAATGATATCGGTGGTCAGGCCAAGGCGTGCGGCCCATTCTTCCGACAGCCGGCCTGCGGGCTGGTCAGCCGTATAGGTATCGGTGAAGAGGCGGGTTGTAAAGCCTTTCAGGAGCGGGTCGAGGGTGGCAAAGAACTCGTCGGGTGGGAGGGCGCCGGAGACGGGGATGGGATTGCGGATGGAGCCGGGGTTGAGGTCGGAGCCGGCAGCGGTGTTATGTGCGGACAGGGAGGCTGGGCGGTGGATGGATCCGGCGGATTGGGTGTGGGCGGGTACTGCGGCCGGGGCAAATTCTTTTGCCCAGAGCGCTTTGTGTCCGGCGGAGCAGACTCCGCGTTTCATGTCGGCAACATGCTTGCCGCCTGTCAGCAGAAAAGGGATCCAGTCGCAGTGTTCCACCCAGGACCAGGTAGCTTTGCGGATCTGTTCGTCTTCCCTTAAGACATGCAGCAGTTTAGCCCAGAACCATTCGGAGGAGTAGACGCCGCCCACAAAGCGGAGATAATTGACGTCGAATTTTTCGGCGTGTGCATTGATCTCGGCGGCCTCTTTTACGGAGCTGTGGTCTTTCCACAATACGAACAGGGCATTGGGGTTATGTTCGAAACCGGGGAGCAGTCCCAGGGGCGTGCCTGTTTCATCTACGGCTACGGGCGATGATCCTGTGGTGTCGACGGAGATGGCTTTGATGTGGCGTGTTACGGATGCTCCGGCCTGCGAAAGGCAGGCTCTGATGGTATGCTCGAGCCCTTCGATATAATCAAGGGGATGTTGTCTGAATCTGTTGCTGTACGGGTCGCAATACTGCCCATCTTTCCAGCGGGGATAATAAAAAACGGCCGATGCTATTTCGCTGCCATTGCCGGCATCGGCTATGACCGATCGCACCGAGTCCGTGCCGTAGTCAACTCCTATTACATATTGTTCTGAGCTCATTCATATAGCAATTCTTGTCAAAATAACATTTATTTTATTATTTATTAAAAAATATTTCCCCGGGAGCAGCCCCTGCGGGCTGCTCCCGGGGGGTGGGGAATGTGGGCTGGGGGGATCCCGGCGGCTGCTGCGGGTTGGCCTGGTGGCCGAACGCGGCCCGTTGCCTCCGGCGAGACGGTTCAACGGGTATAACGGTGACCTGTAGGTCTTGTTCTTCAGATGCCGTGCGGCCGCTGCTCCGTTTGTGGCGGGGTTTGTGGCGGGGTGGGAACCAGGGAAAACAGGGTAGTCTGGATTGCGGTCGGGAAACCGACGGGAAATGCAGGGAAGGTGTCGTCCCCCGGCGCGTATTTCCGTCTTCGCTGGTCTTTTCAGGGAATAATTGGAGGCTGGCCTGCCAGGTGTTTCACATAGCCATGGCCAAATTTTTGCGTTTTTAATAAGATACGTAAAAATTATTCTATGATACTTTATAGGGATTAAAAAATATCTTATACGTATTTGATCAAATTGGAAGATGTTGATTCCTAGAAGTTTATCGTCAAACACCTTGTTGGTTATACAATAAATGCACTAAATTGGCTAGCCCTCTCAAACCGCTGGTGTAATGGAAAAAAAGACTAAAATCAATAGGATCAAGACCGTCTTGACCGAAAAAGACATATCGCACAAGGAGCTGGCGATCAGGGTGGGCATTGCTCCCAACAGCGTCACCAGGATATGTAACAATGAATTTCAACCTACTTTAAAGCTGCTCCGGGAGATTGCCCTGGCGCTGGATGTGGATATCCGGGAGCTGCTGATCCCCACCCGCAATTCCTGAATAATTTGTCTTATTGGGGTGGGTTTTACCCGGATTGCAATGAAATTGAGGCATGGGCCAGATGGGGGTGATAGGCCGGCTGGTGCGTGCTGAAGCGGAATGCTTCGGGGGCGGGTGTGAAGTTTGGGATGAGCCTAAAGACGAACCCGCAGAAGCTCCCGTCCCAGCTGATGCAACCCGGCTTCAATTTTTTGTTTTTGTTTATCGGAAGCTACGGTAATGCCTGATTTATATTGTCGCAAAAGTGATGGGTTTAGCCCTATTTTTTTAGCCAGATTGGTGGCATCCAGCATGCCGAAATGGTCAAAGATGCTGGCAATATCATATTTATACTCCAGTTCGATGGGGCCTTGTAATTCTTTTGGTACTTTCTTGCCATAGGCCTTGATAGTCTCTTCCAGGGCGGCTTGAATGTCTTTTTTTGCTTCGGCGACTGTCTTACCGTAACCAGTAATGCCGGGTAGATTGTCGGAGTAGACGCCAAACCCTGTGGATGAGGCTTCGATAATTGCTTTTACTTTTTTTGTCTTTATCATAAAGGGTTTTAAAAACAGGATTTATTTAAGTCCGGCTGCTTTTAAAATTGAATTAAGTGTTCCTGTCGGTACCTCTTCCATTTCAAAAAGATCCGTCGATTATGAAGATCGGAGTCGATATCACCAAGGCCTGCAAAAAATGGGTAAATAGATCTGGTTTTGTCGGATTTCTTTTAATTCCTTTTCGTCATCGCATAATACACTAGCAGAGCTGTTACGATTGATCCGACGACGTTAATCCAGAGGCAAAAATAAATGTAGGATTTGAAACATAGTTTTGGCGAAGTATAGGAAGTTATATCTCGCCAAATGTGGGGTAAAAAGGATGGTTTTGGCGGATTATAGGATTTTATAGTCAGCCAAATGTGCCTGAAATGAGCGTTTCTGGCAGTGAAATGAGGGAGGTGCGGGGCGCCTGGTTTTATCAGGGTCAATGCGGTATCTTTAGGATCCCTAAAACAAATCTTATGCTTTCGACCTTGTCCGCCCGCCCCTTTGGGAATGTTATAGTCCGGTCTCTGAGGTTGCTGGTCGCGGCTACCCTGGTCCTTCTGCTGATCCATTCAAGGAGCGCTGCGCAGAGTGGGCGCGCAGATGGCGGGACTGGGAAGGGCACCGCGCAGAGTGGGGGACCGAAGGCGGCACCGCCCAAGGATTTTCTGGCCGACAGCCTGAAAAAGGCCCTCTCGCTGGCCAGGACTGACCGGGAGAAGGCCTATGAGCTGACCGAACTGGCCAGTTATTATACAGGACTTGATAAAGACCTTGCCGAACAATATGAGAGACAGTCCATCGAGGTGGCCGAACTCAGCCGGGACCGTAAACTGATCGTCCTTACTTATCTCCGCAGTGGAAGCCGCTACCTGAATATGCCTGGTCTGGCGGATCAGCTCCAGTTGTCCCTCGAAAATTATCAGCGTGCCGAAAAAGTGGCCCGGGAGAGCGGGCTGGATGAGGAACTTGCCTATTGTTATACCGGCCTGTCAAAGGTGTACCGGAACAAGGGGGAATATGACAAATCGCTCAACTATAATAACCTGGCCCTGTCCATCGCCAGCGGATCCGGCAATGACTCTCTGAAAGTCGTGGCGTTTAACTCCATGGGCAATACGTACCGGATCAAGAATGAGAAGCTGCTGGCCTTCCGTAATTACCTGGAGGCGTTGAATGTCGCGGAACTTTCGAAAAAAGAGAACCTGCTGCCGCTGGTCTACCTTAACCTCAGCGAATTTTATGCTGGTATCGAAGATTATGACAAAGCGATCGATTACGATATGAAGATCCTTGCCATTAACCGTAAGAACAATAACTATTACGATCTGCTGGATAATTATAATAATGTCGGCCGCTTGTTCTCCGCCAAGAAGCAGATCACGCTTGCGCTGGATATGTATGAAAATGCCATCGCACTGGCCGACAGCCTGCATTTTCCCAATTACAAGCTCAGCAGCTATCTCAATATCGCCAATATGTATTTCTACAATAATGAGATGGCGAAGGGGATGGATTATCTTAACAGTCATAGCCAGGTGCTGGATTTTTTTATCCATGCCGGCATCGGCTTTTTTATCGATGAAGGATATGGGAGCATTTATTCGGAAATGGGGAAATATGATTCCGCAATGTTTTTTTTCAAAAGGGCCGAGCCGGAGATAGAGCGGAAGGCCAATCAGTTCGGCAAGTATGATTTTTACCGGCAGTTCGGGGATTTTTACAAGCGGAAGGGCGACAACTCCAACGCTATCGTTTATTTTCTGAAGGCCAGACAGATCAGCACGCGGATCAACGATGTAAGCCTGCTGCAGACCTGCGCTCAGAACCTGGACACGGTGTATGGCCGGGCGGGGGATTTCAAAACGGCCTATTATTACAATGCGGAGTATAATAAGTATAAGGACAGCATCAGGGTCATGTCCAAAGAAACGGACCTGCTGAAGCTCGAAGTGGATAACGACAACAAGCGCAGGGAAAGGCTGGCCAGGGAAGAAGAAGAAAGCACGCTGCGGAGACACAATATCCAGTATATGGGTCTTACGGCGGGGCTGGCCGCGCTGTTTATTGCGCTGGTCATGCTGGGTTTCTTCGTGGTCTCCCCCCGGATCATCCGTGCGCTGGGCTTTTTTTCATTCATTTTTCTTTTTGAGTTCATCATCCTGTTGCTGGACAAACAGATCCATGAACTGACGCATGGGGAGCCGTGGAAAGTCCTTCTGATCAAAATATTCCTTGCGGCCATTCTGCTGCCGCTGCATCACTGGGTAGAACATAAGGTGATCCATTATCTTACCTCCCGCCGGAAGATCTCCACGGGTATCTCTTTTCTGGGCAGACCGCTCAGAACCAAGCAAATTGTCCCTGCGGAATAAAACCGGGGTGTCAGGGTAAGGCCCAGCAACTGGATCGCTACACTGCGGAATAAGTGCAGGGTTGGAGCGGGCACCAGGGCGGAATGCGGCTTTTTCGAATAATATTCTTTATTTTTAAAAATAAATGGATATTATTCTGTTTTTTGGTAATTTTACACAAAAAAATAATGGAACCTGTTTTGGATAACACGGACCTTCACATCCTCGAACTGATGCAGGAGAATGCGCGCATCCCGAATGTGGATATGGCGAAGAAGCTCGATATGGCGCCTTCCGCCGTGCTGGAGCGTGTCAAGAAACTGGAGCAGAGAAAGGTTATCCGCAATTATACCACCACGATCAATCCCGCCGCCGTCGAACAGAAGCTGCTGGCTTTTATTTTTATAAAGGCGACCGAAGGGCTTGGCCAGAATGCTGCCGGTCTCGCCCTGTCGAAATTGCCGGAAGTTCAGGAAGTGCATCATGTCGCCGGTGAGGATTGCTATCTTGTAAAAGTGCGGACGACCGATTCCTCTTCGCTGGTTGCGCTGATGCGGACAAAATTTGCCAGCATCCCCGGCATCCTCTCCACCAAAACGACGATCGTGCTTGAAACTGTGAAAGAAGAACAAAAACTGGTTATCCCTTACCAAAAAAAGTAAGCTCATGGCTACTCCTGTAAACACCACTGTCCCCTTGCCGGGCAACCGACCAGCCTCTGGCTCCGGCAACAAATCCACCTCCGGTTCCGGCAACAAACCTGCCTCCGCCATGATGGTCGTCGTCGCCTTCGCTATCGTATACATCGTCTGGGGCTCAACCTATTTTTTTATCCGGCTGTCGGTCCAGCATATCCCACCCATGTTGCTGGGGGCTATGCGCTTTGTCGTTGCAGGCGTACTGATGCTGCTCTGGTGCCTTGCGCGCGGTGAACGGGTGTTCGTCTGGAAGAATATGCGCCCGGCCCTTGTGAGCGGATTGCTGCTGCTTTTTTTCGGCAATGGCGCGCTCATCTGGTGCGAGCAATACCTCACCAGTTCACTCGCGGCGATCCTGCTGGCTGCGGGGCCTATCTGGTTTGTGCTGCTGGACAAACGCAACTGGCGTGAGAATTTCAGCAGCCGGGAGACCATTATCGGGCTGCTGATCGGATTTGCCGGAGTGATCTTATTATTTGGAGAGCGGCTGGCCGAAGCTTTTTCTTCTTCCACCCCCGCTGCCGGCACGACGGGTCACTGGCAGGTGATCGCCATGGCCGTATTGCTGGTGGGTTCCATATCCTGGGCTTCCGGTTCCCTCTATGCGAAATATAATTCCAGCGGCAATTCCAACTCCGTGAATGCGGGCTGGCAGATGCTGGCAGCCGGCGCCGCCTTTATCCCCGCCAGTCTGATCAGCGGGGAATGGTCGAAGTTCCACTTTCAGGATGTCACCATGACCTCCTGGCTGTCGGTGTTCTATCTGATCACGATGGGCTCTCTCGCCGGATACAGCGCCTTTGTCTGGCTGCTCCAGGTACGATCTGCCACCCAGGTGAGCACACACGCTTATGTAAACCCGGTAGTTGCGGTGTTGCTGGGTGTGCTTTTCGCGGGCGAAAAAATGTCTGCCTTGCAATTGCTCGGTCTGACGGTCATCCTGGTCAGCGTCCTGCTGATCAATCTGGCAAAATACCGCAAAGCGCATGCGTCCGCGGGTACGGTTGCCGGAAAGGCGGCGCTGGAGAAAGCGATCTCCGCAAGCCCTGTGACCTCCGGGGCGGCCGGGGCGGCGGAGAAGGGCAAGATCCTTCAGGAGTAAGGGGTGTAGGGGACGCGCGTCTGGCTCAGGCTGCGGCTGTGGGAGAGGGTGGGATACGCGGATGGGGGCGGATTTTTCCGGGAATATATTATTCGCTAAATTGCTCTATTGCTGTCTCTTGAAAAGGCAATCGTCTCATCGTAAAGAGCGCCGGAATAAAAAAACACTTCTCATGAATTATTCAGGTATCCTGGAGCAGGCACAGCAATATACCCGGTCTTTTTTTGACTCCCATGTCGACGATAAGCTTATTTATCATAACCGGGACCACACGGAAAAGGTCGTCGAGGCCGCCCGCCTGATCGGCAATCATTACCAGCTTAAAGAGAGAGAATTTTTCATCGTGATCATCGCCGCCTGGTTTCACGACCTGGGCTATTTTAGTGGCGGAGCTGCGGGTCATGAAGAAAAAGGCGCCATCATGGCTGAAACTTTCCTCGCCGGAATGGACATCGAATCCACGGTAGTGGAATCCATAAAGAACTGTATCCGGGCCACAAAAATACCGCAGACCCCTTCCAATCTGCTGGAGGAGATCGTTTGTGATTCCGACCTCTTCCATCTGGGGACGGATGAATTCCTGAAGCGGAACAAGCTGCTGCGCAAAGAAATGGAAGCGACCCATCATAAAAAAATAAGCAAGGATGAATGGCGTAAGAACAGCATCCGCTTCCTGGAGAGCCATAAATATCAAACCGATTTCTGCCGGCTGTTGCTGGACGAAAAGAAAAGAGAGAACCTGCTCGTGCTGAAAGCAGCCGTGATGGACCCCATCGCCGCCTTGTTGCATAAACACGAAAAATCGCATGAGGAGCGGGAGGGACAGGGGCGGCAGGAGTCGCGCGAAGAGATTAAGGAAGAGGATGGGTCTGAAAAAAAGAAGAACAAGAATAAAGATAAGGAAAAGGAAAAGGACAAAGAGAAGGAAAAGGAAAAGGACAAAGAGAAGGAGAAGGAAAAAAGCAAAAAGGAGGCAGGGAGAGGTATCGATACGGTATTCCGGATCACGTCCAACAATAACCAGCGGCTGAGCAACCAGGCGGACAGCAAAGCGCACATCATGATCCAGGTGAATGCCATTATCATCTCTGTATTGCTGAGCTTGTTGCTGCGGAAGATCGAGGACCATGCTAACCTTGCCATTCCCTCGGTTATCCTCCTTACCGTCAATCTGATCACGATCATTTTTTCCATTCTGGCCACCAGGCCTCATATCCCCAGCGGCACGTTCAGCAAGGCCGACCTGGAGGAAAAGAAAGTGAACCTGTTGTTCTTCGGGAATTTCTACCGGATGAGCCTGGAGGAATATGCAGATGGGATGCTGCAAATGATGGATGACCGTGATTTCCTCTACGGCAGTCTGATCCGGGATGTGTATTTCCAGGGGATCGCGCTGGGAAAGAAATACCGCTGGCTCCGGCTTTCCTATAATGTTTTTATGTTCGGACTGATCATTTCCGTACTTTCTTTTGTTATAGCTGCGCTGGCTTATCCGCCGCCGGCGAAATAGGGGGAACTGCCATTCTGCTCAATGGCGTATCTGGGGAGAGGGACTGGTGAGGGACCAGTGAGGCCAGGGTGGCGAGAGCCTGATGAAGCCGGGCGACGGGCGCTGACGAGGGACTGGTGCGGCCCGGGCGACGGGGCAGGCCGGAAAACATTCTAAATCATGCAGAAAGATCTGATCAATATAGCAGAGGAACTGGAGGGATTCGATGTGATCGATTCACATCTGTCCTTTAAAGGGTTCCTCAATTTTCTCAGGGATCTGCGCTCGCATGAGAAGACCATGAAGGTGCGGTTCCTCGAGTCCGTGATCAGCAGCTTCGAACACCGGCTGCCCCCAAAAAATGAACTGGGGCTGGAAGAAATGGAGCAATATGAAGATCTTCTGCAATGGGTCTATGCCTTGCTGTTCCCCCCGATCAACGACGAAAGACAGAACTTATGGGCGCTGAGCATGCCGATGAAACCGGTGATCTTTTATGGCACCAATGCCTTTTACCACCTGCTGAAAAATGAAAAAACGGGTGAGTCGAAGATCTGTCTGATCGACAGGGAGGAGGGTGGTAACAAGAAGATAAATATCGAGCATGTATACTCGTTTATTTTAAAGAGGCTGTACAACCATGATTATCTCCCGGGCAACAAGCTGATCCATTCTTATTATGATCAGGTCACGGGCGTGTCGAAATTCTATAAGCTGGATATCGATGCCCGATTCGTTGATATCATTCCAAAGAAAGGCTCCTTTCCGATGATCGGTGCGGAGTTGAAGGCCCGTTCGCATGACCCTACCTTTCTCGAATTCCTGAAAGAAAAACTACCGCTGAGCCTGTTCCGGTTTGAAGGGATCTCGGCCATCAGCTTCACCGATATTACCGGTGAGCAGGCGACGGAAAATATAAAAAATATCATTTTAGACCGGAATGCCTGTGAGATGGATAGCTGCCATGACCGGGTCATCCATTCCCTGAAGGCGCTTGCGGGTAATAATGAGGTCGAATTCGGTCTCCTCCCCTTCCTCAAGGTCAACGGGAAGGTGGTCTTTTCCGGGGAGACGCTTTTTCACAGCATCATATCTGCCGCGGCAAAGAAATATGAAGATGCGGAACGGAATTATCTTGCCATGGTGGATAAGTATTTCCAGAACCCCAAAATGATCTTTTTCGAGACGCTGCCCGCGCAGGATGAAAAATTCAACGCTTTCCTTGACATCCTGAGAAAGAACGGCGTCGTCAGCTATGCGCTGCTGCCTGTATTCTATAATAACAAACTGGCCGGCGCGATGGAGGTCTATTCGAAAAAGGAAGGGATCCTCGATCATGGAGTGTTGTCGAGAGTGGAACAGGCCATCCCTCTGCTGGCTCAGCTGTTGCAACGGAGCATCGTCGACTTCGACGAGGAGATCAGGGCGGTGGTCAAAGAGAACTATACTGCGGTGCAGCCTTCCGTGGAATGGAAGTTCTACGAGACGGCCTGGCATTTTTTGAGAGACCATTTCTGGAAGGGAGATGCTTCCGGTCTGGAGCCCATTCATTTTAAAGATGTCTACCCACTGTATGGCGCGGTCGATATCCGCAATTCTACGATCGAGCGGAATGAGGCGTTTAAAAAAGACCTGCAGACCCAGTTCGATATTCTGTTGACCACCCTGTCCGAGTTGGAAAAAGGCCTTGGTCCGGGCCTGCTGGATATACTTATATCCGAATGCCGCAAATGGGCGGATATGCTGCCGGGATTCCTGACCACAGCCGAAGAAATGGAGCTGAACGAATTCCTGAAGAATGAAGTAGGATTCTTTTTCCATCAGTTAAGAGGGAGGAAACCGGATCTGGCCCCCATTATCGATGTGTATCTCGGGGCGATCGATGAATCGGAAGGTATCGCATTCCGCAACAGACGGGATCTGGAAAATTCGATCCAGCTTATCAATAAATCCATCAACAGTCACCTGGAGACCGCGGTAAGCGAGCTGCAACAATCCTATCCTTTCTATTTCGAAAAATTCAGAACGGATGGGGTCGAGTACGATATTTATGTAGGTCAGTCGATAACGCCTGACCGGCCTTTCGACATCCGTTTTCTCAAGGAGCTGAGGTTGTGGCAGCTGAGATCGATGGCCACTGTCGCCGGTCTTGCCCATGAGTTGCTGCCCGAAATGCCGGATAAGCTGCAGACGACGCAGCTGATATTCGTCCATTCCAGCGCCATCGATATCAGCTTCCGGCAGGACGAAAGAAGGTTCGATGTGGAAGGGTCCTATAATATACGGTATGAGATCGTCAAGAAGCGGATCGACAAAGTGCATCTGCGGGGCGGTGTCGAGCGGCTGACACAGCCAGGTAAGATCGCCGTGATCTATTTTAATGAACGGGAGGCGGAAGAGTATATCGGGTATATCCGGGAATTACAGACAGCAGGCATCCTTAAGGATGATCTCGAACAGCTGGACCTGGAAGAGTTGCAGGGGGTGACGGGGCTGAAGGCCTGCCGGATAGGGGTAAATTTTTCCTGACCGATAAAATCAACGCTGATGCTCAATGGAAAAAGAATGCGGGCAGCCATTCTGGCGGAGCGCGGACTGCCGGGAAAAGAGGTTCTTGCGGGGCGCGGACTGTGGGGCAGGATGAGGAGGAATGATGCGCGCGCGAGAGGGAGACTGCGGGGCAGGATGATGGGCTGGATATTTATCCTTTCCGGGTTTGTGGGCTGTCAGCAGTCGTTCCGCAGCGACAGTCCTCCGGGTTACAACCTGAACGTTCCCAAAAAATATATCATGGGCGATGCGCTGCATGAGATCTCTGGAATTGCTATCTTGAAAGGGAAGGGCGACAGCCTTTATGCTATCGAAGATGAGGAGGGGAAGCTGTTCTTTTTTCATCCGGGCGACAGCAGGGCGGACTTTGTAAAATTCGGTAAGAAAGGGGATTACGAGGATGTCGCGATCCTCGGCAATAAGGAGTTCGTGGTGCTGAGAAGCGATGGCAGCCTGTTCGTATTTCCCATCGGCATGTTGAAGAACATGGTCAGGGACAGCGTGCGGGAATATGAAAATATCCTGCCTGCGGGCGAATACGAGGGCTTGTATGGTGATGATGGAGGCAGGCTGATCGCACTCTGTAAGAATTGCAAGGCGGATGATCAGCGGGACGAGGTCTCGGGCTATGTGCTGAAGGATATGAACAATAAGCTGGCGGTCACGGAGCATTTCAAGGTGGATGTCTCCACGGTGAAGCTGGACAGCGGTGGCAAACGGAGAGGCGGGAAGAACAATGGTAAATTCCACCCCTCCTGTATCGCCAGGCACCCTTTGACCCGGGAATGGTACATTATCTCATCGGTGAATAAAGTGTTGCTGGTCCTCGATGAACAAATGAAGGTCAAGGGTGTTTATCCGCTCGACCCCGGTCTGTTCAAGCAGCCGGAGGGCCTTGCCTTTGACGCGAAGGGCAATATGTATATTTCCAATGAGGGTGGGCAGGGGAATGCCAATGTGCTGTTATTCAGCTACCGACAACCAAAATAACATGAGACGAATTCCGAAGATCCTCGTTCTGCTGACCATGCTTCTTCCCATGCAGTCTGTTCTGGCACAAAACGACCGCGTGATACAACGGGTATTCCTCGTCGGGGACGCCGGCGAGATCCGGGAGGGCAAGCATCCGGTCTGCGACTGGCTGAAGGAGCATATCGACTGGAATGATACCAGCAATGTATTGCTGTATCTGGGTGACAATATCTATCCACAGGGAATGCCACCCGAAGGCAGTAAAGACCGGGACATCGCCAGAAAGATCCTCGATTATCAGCTGTCGGTGGTGGAAGGGAAGAAGGCGAAGGCTTTTTTTATCCCAGGAAATCATGACTGGAAGCAGGGTGCGCCGGGGGGGTGGGAACGGATAAAAAGTGAGTCAGCCTATTTCGATTCGCTGAACCTGCCCAATGTACAGTTCTTTCCAAAGAACGGATGCCCGGGGCCTGTGGAGTTCAGCGTGGGGGAGAAGATGGTGCTGGTATTCATGGACAGCCAGTGGTGGCTTCAGCAGTATGAGCGGCCAGGCCCCGGATCCGGCTGCGACTGCAAGACGGAGGACGAGATCATCATTGCCCTGAAAGATATTATCGGCTCCAACCCCGGGAAACTGATCCTGCTGGCCATGCACCATGCTTTTTATACGCATGGGGAACACGGAGGATATTATACGATCAAGCAGCATATTTTCCCGCTGACGGATTTTAAAACCAATCTTTATATTCCGCTGCCGGTGATCGGCTCCATCTTTCCCATCGGCAGGGGTGTATTCGGAAATATCCAGGATACCCGTCATCCGCAGTACAAGGACCTTATACAAAAGGTAGAGGCTGTGATAAAAGGCCATAGGAATGTGGTGCATGTCGCGGGCCATGAACATACGTTACAGTTCCTCGAACATGACAGCACATTTTTTGTGGTGAGCGGTGCGGGCTCTAAACACACGCGGGTAAAAAAGGGGCGGTATTCTTTATTTGCACGGGAAGGGCTGGGCTTTGCGATGATCGAGCTGAGAGAAAGCGGGAAGACTTCCGTACAATTCTATTCACCGGATGCTGCCGGTCTCGACCAGCCGTTGTATACCGCGGCCCTGCACACGCTGGAGCCGGTAGTGGAGGATGTGGCGACGGTTGCCGCGTCTTTTCCCGACTCGGTCACCGTTGTGGGTGATGCTCATTTCGGGGCGGGTCCCGTGAAGAAATTTTTCTTTGGCGCCAATTACCGCAAAGAGTGGGGTACTCCCGTGCGGGTAAAGGTGTTCGATATGTCCGGCTGGACGCCGTTGCGCAGGGGCGGCGGGCTGCAGACCCGGTCGCTGAGACTGGAAAACAAAGACGGGAAACAATATGTGATCCGGGGTGTAAAGAAATATGTTACGGATGCGGCCCTTCCTGCCGAGTTGCAGGGGACCTTTGTAAAGGACATCGTCTCCGACGGAGTGTCCGCCTCCTATCCCTATGCCGCCTTGTCCATCCCTCCCTTTGCTGCTGCGCTGGGCATACCTCATGCCAGTCCGCAGCTGTATTTTATACCGGATGATCCGAGGCTTGGAAAATTCAGGAGCGACTATGCGAATACGTTCAATCTTTTTGAAGAGCGGGAGCCGGGCAGCGCAAAGAAGACGCTGAGCACCGATGAACTGGATAGAAAATTACAGGAGGATAACGACAATGTCGTGGATGGGAAGAAGGCCTTGCAGGCGAGACTGCTGGATATGTTCGTTATGGATTTCGACCGGCATGAGGACCAGTGGCGCTGGGCTGGGGAGGATAACGGGAAGGGGAAAACGTATTCCCCGGTACCCCGCGACCGGGACCAGCCTTTTTTTATTAACGAGGGAGCGTTCCCCTGGCTGGCGGGCTCTGCGTTTATCACGCCGCAGCTACAGGGGTTCCGGTCAAAGGCCAGAAATATCAATACCTATAATTATAACGCCCGGAATTTCGACCGGAATTATCTTTCTGCGCTTGCCGAAAAGGACTGGCGAGAGGCTGCGGAGGCCCTGGTCGCGCGGATGACGGATTCGCTGATCGGGTATGCGCTGTCCTTGCAGCCCCCGGAGGTTTATTCTTATTCCGCGGCCTCGATCGTCGCCAAACTGAAGGCGCGCCGGAAGTATTTTGTGGGCGAGGCGATGACCTATTACAAATTCCTTTCGGAGACGGTGTCGGTGTATGGCAGCGATAAAAAAGAACTTTTTGACGTGCAGCGGGAAGCCGATGGCGGGGTGACGCTGGTCGTGTACAAACTGAATAAGGAAGGCGGGACTGGGAAGGAATTGTTCAGGAGGAAGTTTGTTGCGGGGGAGACCAGGGAGATCCGGCTGTATGGGTTGGGCGGAGATGATCGGTTCGTTACGCATGGGGTCGGCGGTGGGGCTGCGGGTTCTGGTGGCACTGTTGTCGAGGCTGGCGCGGGTGCCGGTTCGGCCGGTGGCGCGGCGAGTTCGGGTAGCGGCGGCGCGGCTGCGATCCGGGTGCGGATCATCGGCGGGTCTGGCGATGATGTGTTTGACAACGGATCGGATGCTCCGGCGGGGAAGACAAAGATCTACGATCTGGCCACGGAGAAGAATCAGTTCAGCGGCAAGGGTAACTACCGGTCATTTCTTTCGGACGATCCGGCCGTCAATGCCGTGAACAGGCTGGGCTTTAAATATGATGTGCTGGCGCCCTTTCTGGATGTATCCTACAACCCGGATGATGGCGTGTTCCTCGGTGCGCAGTTCAGGTACACGGTACAGGGCTTTCACAAAGAGCCGTACAAGCAGCTGCATCAGTTCAGCATCGAGCATGCCCTGGCTACCAAGGCGTATAATTTTAAGTATAATTTCGAAGCCATCCATGCCATCGGCAAGCTGGACCTGTTGTTCAATACCAACGTCAAAGCACCGGACAATACCATCAATTTTTTCAGCTATGGGAATGAGAGCTTTTACGATAAGAGTGGTGGGAAGACCATAAAATATTACCGCACCCGCTTCGACGAAGTGGATGTGGCCCTCATGCTGAGGGCGAGGAGTAAAAATGGGTTCTTTATCGAGGCCGGGCCTCTTTTTCAATATTTCAGTATCGACAGCAACGATAACAAAGGCCGCTTCATCACACTGACGAACCTCAATGGGCTGGACCCCGCAACCTTGTACCGGTCCAAGAGCTATGCCGGGCTGGGTGTGAATGTTGGGCTGGACCAGCGTAATGATAAAGTAATGCCAGGGCGTGGGGTCAACTGGCAGACGGGCTTTTCCACTTATAAGGGGCTGGGATCTGTCAGCCATGATTATTCGCGGATCCATTCGGAGCTGTCTTTGTTCACGAGTTTAAGCAGGGAGGCCGGCTTGGTGATCAGTACCCGTGTGGGCTGGGGCAGGACCTTTGGCAAATATGAATTCTTCCAGGCGCAGTACCTGAGCGGAACGGAGAACCTGCGGGGCTACCGCAAGTATCGTTTTGGCGGGGATGAGCTGTTCTATCATAATCTGGATCTGCGTATAAAGCTGGGGGATTTCCAGACCTATCTTTTCCCGGGATCGATCGGCCTGCTGGCGTTCAACGATATCGGGCGGGTATGGGTGAAAGGGGAGAACAGTCATCAGTGGCATGATGGTTATGGAGGGGGCGTGTGGATCAGCCCGCTCAAACGATTTGTCATTACGGCTTCCTATGCGCAGAGTCCCGAAGGTGGGGTAACGCTGATCACCTGGGGATTTTTGTATTAGGGGGGCGGGGCTTGCGGGGCCGATACTGTGATGAACGGGCAGAGCGCGGGGTGCGATGTACAGTCGGCTTGCCGTTCATGTATTGGCATTGGATTCCGGCCCTTTATCCCTTTTCTCTTTCTGCTGCGGCGACTATTTACCAAATTACTGCCGGTTCGATGGGTTATGCTTTATCGGCTGTTATGCTTTGGAAAATGGTAACGCTTTATGAGGAGATTCCTTTTTCTTTTTTTTGGATTGATGGGATTTTGGGTGACCGTGGTTGCCCATGCGCAGAAAGATGCCGTGGCGCGCGGACAGGGGTCGAGGAAAGACACGGTGCCGGGAGTGATGCCGAAAAAAGATTCAATGCCGGGTCTGCGATTGCCCAAAGATTCTGTACCGGCGAAGGTGTCGGTGCTTGGACAGGTAACGGTGACGGGTAAAAGACCGCTGACCGAACAGAAGATAGACCGGCTGGTCATCAACGTGGACGCCGCCGTTACGAACGCGGGCGCCACGGCGCTGGAAGTCCTTGAGAAAGCCCCGGGCGTGACCGTGGACAAGGATGGCCATATCAGCCTGAAAGGCAAACAGGGTGTGCTGCTGATGATGGATGGGAAGCCAACCTATCTGTCGGGGACCGACCTCTCCAACCTGCTGAGCAGTATGAATGCGAACCAGCTCGACCAGATCGAGATCATGACTAATCCTCCTGCAAAATATGATGCGGCGGGGAATTCGGGGATCATCAATATCAAAACTAAAAAGAACAGGCCCCGTGGATTTAACGGAAGCTTTACCGTGGGTTACGCGCAGGGTAAATACTGGAAGACCAACAGCAGCCTTAACCTGAACTACCGCAACGGCTCATATAACCTGTTCATGAACTACAGCTTCTCCGAAAACCGGGGCTTTACCGATCTCCATATCCTGCGCAGGTATCTCGCCACGGATGGCAAAACGGTGAATTCCATATTTGACGAGCCCACTTATCTGAACAGGAAGATCGCCAATAATAACCTCAAGCTGGGAATGGATTATTTCCTCAGCAGCCGGACGACCCTTGGCGTAGTCGCAACCGGATTTATCTCGCCCCGCATTTTTGACGGCTTCAGCTCGGGCTATCTGCAAGACGGTCTTGGGCATACGGATTCCACTACTTACACCAGCAGCCTGAATAATTCCCGTGTCGTGAACGGGGCGGTGAACCTGAACTTCCGGCATTCCTTCGACAGCACGCATGAACTGACGGCGGATGCGGACTATATCCGGTACAAGTCTACCAATCCGCAACTTTATGGCAATACCACGTATTATCCGGACGGTACGCTGGCGAGCTCCAATCAGCTGAAGGGTGATCTGCCTTCCACGATAGACATCTGGTCGGGGAAGATGGATTATTCTCAGGCCCTTAAGAAGGGACTGAAACTTGAGGGTGGCTGGAAATCGAGCCTGGTCGAGACCCGCAATGCGGCCAATTATTTTAACCTCAGCGGTGGCAACTGGGTGCCGGATTATGGGAAGACCAACGACTTCAACTACCGGGAAAATATAAACGCTCTTTACCTGAACCTGAACCGGGAGATCGGGAAGTGGTCCTTCCAGGGAGGGCTGCGTTATGAGAATACCAACTATACCGGACATCAGACCGGGAACCCACAAAAGCCGGATTCGAGCTTTACACATCAGTACAACAGTCTGTTCCCGACCGGGTTCGTCAGCTGGCAGGCCGACAAGAACGATCAGTTTACGCTTTCCGCCGGGAGGCGTATCGACCGTCCCGCCTATCAGGACTTGAACCCCTTTTTATTCTTTATCAATCAGTATACGTATAACCAGGGGAACCCTTTTCTTCGTCCCCAGTATACTACGAATCTCGAGCTGAGCCATATTTTCAAGGGCGTGCTGACGACGACCCTGAATTACAGCAATACGGAAGCGTATTTCACGGATCTGTTCCGGACTGTTGGAGATACGACTATTTTCAGCCGGGGCAATCTTGGCAGGCTGCGGAATGCGGGACTGTCCGTCAATG
>DATHHO010000108.1:0-3415 GCA_035317125.1 Puia sp. | reverse complement strand
CAGGCCATAGTCGCCGGCTGGTACGTCATGGCCTTCCACCTTAGCCGCATGGGACAGGTGGAGGACGGTGTTTTCGTTTGCCCCCGCACGCCAGGGCGCATCATTGCCCGCCCCGAAGCCTTGTTTGTTATACCCGTACGGCACCTGGCCGCCCCAGATCTGCCGGCCCCTTACCGATGGCCGCGAGTAGTTTACGGTAATGGCGGAGATCCCGACGGTCTGGGAGACGGTTGCTCCCGGGCTTGGCGCCCTGGGCATGGTGATCTGTGCCAGGGAGCCTATGGAAGCTAAGATCATGAATAAGACCGGCGCGAATCCTTTTAATGCCGGGATGGATTTTTTTACTGATAGATTAAGCATGGTAGACTGGTTTTGGTGATGGAACGTTTACCCATATTAATGTACGATTTTCAGGCAGATGGACAGGGTCGACCTGACCCAACCGGATAATTCGGGGTCTGAAGGCCTTTTCCGGTAGCCCGGCCAGGTGCTGCGCCGTATTTATCAGGCGCGCGGCATTATTTAGGATCTCCTTTTTATGTAATCCCTCCGGAACCTGCATCCGCATCCAAACGCATCCACATGCCGAGTAAAATAGCTACCCCCGACCCGCGCTGGTTCCAGATCATTTTTCAGTTCTTTTTTTTGATCTATGGCATTTTTTTTCTCGGCTGGAACGAGGCCTGGTGGCATGATGCGATAACGATTGCCGGCTGTCTCTTCTTTAATTATGCGGCTGCACGTCTGAGCGTCTCCAGATCACGTCGACCTGCGCCCGTGCCAGCCGAATCCCTGGGATCATCCAATCCGACCAGTGTTCAGCAGGACCGGCTTTCCCGGGCACCCGCCCTGCCCTTACCCGCATTCAGCTCCTGGGGACTGAGCGCCCTGATCAGCGCGCTGGGTCTTTGTCTTCTGCTGAGGACCAATCATTGGTACACCAGCCTGTTCGCCGCCTTTCTGACGGTGGCGTCCAAATATCTTTTCCGCGTCAACAACAAGCATATCTTCAATCCATCCGCATTCGGCATTGCCGCAACCCTGCTGCTGACGGGTGATGCGTGGCTTTCTCCGGGGCAATGGGGAAATAATGCGGTGTTATTCTTCCTCATCATCACGCTGGGGACGATCGTGGTCACCAGGGTACAGAAGCTGGACACCAGCCTCGCCTTCCTCCTGTGCTTCGTGGGATTATTATACTGGAGACAGGTGCTGTTCCTCGGATGGCCGGTGGATTATTTCATCCATTCCATCAGCACGGGCAGCCTGCTGCTGTTCAGCTTCTTTATGATCAGCGATCCAAAGACCTCTCCCAACCATCCGGTCGCGAGGGTGATCTGGGCGATACTGATCGCCTCGGCAGCGTTCTATCTGGCTGCCTTCCAGTGGAAATACAACACGCCGGTCTGGATGCTGGTAGCCGCAGCCCCGCTGGTGCCATTATTCGATAAGATCTTTAAGGCCAGGCCCTTTGAATGGTCCTCCTCTTTTATTCACCTGAAAACTCTTTTTCATTTTAAAAAATCAGCCATGAATGCATTTACAAAAAAGATCACTGCCAGTATATTCCTGGTCGCGATGATCAGCCACGACACCATGGCCTTCTGCGGATTTTACGTAAGCAAGGCGGATGGCACCCTGAAGAACAAGACCTCGCAGGTCATCCTGGTCCGGGACGGGAACAGGAATACCATCACCATGTACAATGACTTCAAAGGGAATTTTAAAGATTTCGCCATGGTGGTGCCCGTGCCCGTCGTGCTGAAGAAGAGCGATATCAAAGTGGTCGACCAGCAGATCTTCAAGACCCTCAACGATTACAGCCAACCCAGGCTGGTAGAATACTGGGATGAAAATCCTTGTGCGATGCGGGAGATGGAAAAAAGCCTGAGTGGGAGGGCTGCCGGCGTTGCCCTGAACGATGTAGTGGTCATGGGCTACGGCGCGGCAAAAAGAAAGCTCGGGGTTACGGTAGAGGCCAAATATCTTGTCGGCGAATACGATATCCTGATCCTCAGCGCCAAAGAATCTTCGGGCCTGCGGACCTGGCTGACGGAGAACGGATATAAGATCCCCGCCGGTGCGGAGGAAGTGCTGGAGCCATATATCAAAAGCAACCTGAAGTTCTTCGTCGTTAAGGTGAATGAGAACGAAAAGAAAAAACTGGCCGGAGATTTTCTGCGGCCGATACAAATATCCTTCCAATCGCCAAAGTTCATGCTGCCTATCCGTCTTGGAATGGCCAATGCGGATGGGGACCAGGATATGATCGTGTACGCGTTCACCAAAAAAGGAAGGATCGAATGCACGAACTACCGCAATGTTTCCCTGCCGACGGGCAAGAATGTACCCCTGTTCGTGCAAAACAACTTCTCCGGGTTTTATTCCAATCTTTTTCAGCACCAGTGGGACAAGGAAGGCAGATCGGTGGCCATGCTCGAATACGCATGGGATGTCAGCCCCAGCCAATCGCTGAAATGCGATCCCTGTGTCGCCACCGCCCCTTCCAGACAAGACCTCGTACAGGCTGGGGTGAAATGGCTTTCACGCGACTGGAACGATTACAGCGATGTCGAGGATGATGCGACGGACATTTCCGACCATGTCCATTTCACCCGCCTGCATATACGCTATAATCGGAACGCTTTTCCACAGGACCTGCAGTTCGAAGAGACGGCAAATACCGAAAACTTCCAGGCGCGGTATGTTATCACGCATCCGGCAACGGGCGATCTCAGCTGCGGGGGTGGACAGAAATACCTGCATCACTTGAAGGAGCGCCGGAAGGAAGAGCTGGAAATGCTGACCCTGCTGACAGGAAAGGGATATACAGACTGGGATCAGGTGGCGATGTCGGACGAGGAGAAAAGGGTTCCTGCCGACAGCTCCTACAGAGCGGTGGCCTCGGAAATTGGAAAGGGTCGTGGGGATCGGAGCAGCCTGCTGTTTGCCACACTCGGCCTGGCCGGCTTATTATCGATTGCGGGACTGCGCGGGTCTTCGGTCATCGGCTTGCGCCGGAGAAGGAAAGGGTGTTGACTCCTCTATTCTACCGTTTTCAAGCCTTTTTAGTATAATAATTGATTTAATCCCCCAATTAGTGTTTAATTAATCAATTCTTAACCCCCTACATTTACTTTACATGTATTGCCGGCCTTTGGACCGGCCCTGTTCAGCGGGCCCTGTATAGCAGGATCACGCTGACAGGGATCTTCAAAACTTGCATATGAATAAATTACTCGGTTTAGCAGTAGTTACCATGCTCTGCCAGGGATTATTGATCCCGGTTTGCCAGGGGCAGGACAAGAACATGAAACTCTGGTACAATACCCCTGCGGATAAGACCTGGGAGGCCGCGCTGCCTATCGGCAATGGCCGGCTGGCCGCGATGGTCTATGGCAATCCGGGGCAGGAC
>DATHHO010000107.1:0-50692 GCA_035317125.1 Puia sp. | reverse complement strand
CTTCCATTCCGCCCAGGCCGTAGAAAGGATACGCGTGGTATTTGTCTTATTGATAAAGGCCCCGGCCTGATCATCGAACAAGGGATTAAACTGCGCACCATTGCCGGGGTACCTTGCGAGGGTGCCATCGGTATTGTATGGCGTGTAATAGGGGAGGATCTTGTTGGCGATCGTCAATACGCCTTCGGTCCTGCTGTTTATGTCATAATAGGTCAGCTGACTCTCGAGGCCAACTTTAAATGTACTGGCAATGGTCTGATCGATGTTCAGCCGAAGGGTATAGCGTCCCGAAAAATCGTTCTTCAGCACACCTTTCTCCTTAAAATAATCGAAGGAGAAATATACCCTGGTCTTATCGTTGCCACCCGATACTCCGACTCCGTAATCCTGCTGCGAGCCTTTGCTGATGAGCAGCCCAGGGTAGTAGGTGGAAACATTGCTCTTTACAGCGGCCAGTTCGGTAGCGCTGGTGAATACGGCCGGATCGTCCGCTGTAGAATTCCATTTACCGATGGTGCGGGCGGCCTGCCTTTTCAGGTTGGCAAACTGTGGTCCCGTCATGGGTTTGGGATAACCAGCCACTTCCGATACGCCATAATAAGAGTTGGCGGAGACCCTTATTTTTCCATTCGATCCCTTTTTCGTGGTAATGATGATGACCCCATTGGCGCCGCGCGATCCATAGATGGCGGTAGAAGAGGCGTCTTTCAGGACTTCGAGGGATTCCACATCATTGGAATTGATGTCCTGGAAAGGATAGTTATCGAACTGGATCCCATCGATGATGTAAAGAGGCCCATTGCCCGCGGTGATGGAGCGGTTGCCCCTTATCGCCACGCTTACACCGGAGCCGGCGAGGCCCTTGGTCCTTACGATGTCGACCCCGGCAATCTTACCCTGGACGCTTTCCATCAGGTTGGACGCGGGGATCTTTCTTACCTCATCGCCTTTTATGGAAACGACCGAGCCCGTGAGGTCTCTTTTTTTCACCGTGCCATAACCGATGACCACGATCTCGTCAAGGTTCTTGTCGTTGCTCTTTAATTTTATATTCAGCGGCAGGTCCGAGTCGATGGTGACCGTCTGATCTTCAAAGCCGGAATAGGAAAAGATCAGTACCGGTTTTTTTCCAGGTTTCAGATCGAGGGTGAAGTTGCCGTTGCCATCTGTATAAGCACCTTTGTCCGTTCCTTTAACAAGGATGCTGACAGCACCCAGCGGCTCGCCAGTCGCTCCGTTGGTGACCTTACCGGTGACCTTCCGATCCTGGGCTGAAGCAAGGAAGGTCAGCAGCAGGGCGACAACAGTCAGTGTCAGCGTAAAAAGTGAATAGAACCAATTTTTCTTCATAAGTCAAGTTTGAGTTGTTAGCAAGTTGATTGGGGTGGCTCTGCTACGAGGCTAGAGCGGCGTCAGTGTTTTTTTCTTATAGCTCTCATAGGCGGCCTCGATGATGCGCATGGTCATGATGCCATGCTCCGCCGTCACGGGCAGCGCTTTGTCGTTACGGATGGCCTCATAGATGCCATCATAGTATTCCAGATAGTTGCCTTGAAGGGTAGGCACCCTTTCGCGGATAGTCTTTCCGTCCTTCTCCGTATGCAGAAGCCCTTTATCCGTTCCATTCTCCTCCGGGGGCTCTGTCCCCCAGTCTTTTCCTCCGGGTAATTTACCGGCCACCAGCTGATCTTCCTGGGGATCGGCTCTCTTCTTCAGAAAAGAACCGAGAACGCCATGCATAATATAAGCGGGTACGGCCTCACGGACGAAGTAGCCACCCTTTATCCTCACCCGCAAATTCTGGACAGCAGGATAATGAAACAGCAGCTCCATATAATCCTCCACCCTGGAACCGGGGCGTGTGATGGCGAGATCGGCGAATACGGCTTCGGGCATTCCGAAAAGCTGAAGGGCCTGATCGATGACGTGGGTCCCGAGGTCATACACGATGCCCGTGCCTGGCCCGGGGGTCTCCTTATGTGATTTGGGGCTGAGTGCGGGCACATAGCGGTCGTAGTGGATCTCCGCCTCTACGATCTTACCAAGCCAGCCTTCGCCGAGGATCTTTTTTACCGTTTTATAATCGCTGTCGTATCGCCTGTTCTGGAAAACGGATAATTTTCTCCCAGCTGTTGCTGCGAGAGCGGCCAGCTCTTTTGCCTCTGCCACCGTGCTGGCAAAGGGCTTTTCCACGACAACATGCTTACCCGCCAGCAAAGCGGCTTTTGCAAAGGCATAATGGGTGTAGTTGGGCGTATTGACAATGACCAGTTCGACCGCCTTATCATCCAGCAGCTCTTCCAGCGTCCGGGGGGTGTGGACGGTCGGATAGATCGCTTTTGCGAGATCTTTGCTTCGTTCCATTACCGAATACAATTCAAAGCCCGGGTGCAGGTGCAGGAAGGGAGCGTGAAATACGCGTCCTGACAATCCAAATGAGCATATTGCTGCCTTTACAGGAGTCATAGTTTTATTTTTGTTCAAGATAGCGTTCATTTCATTTCCAGGGCGCTTTCCGTTGCCCCATAATTAAATGCTGCTTTTTTCCCAACCCTCAGGCCTTCGGTATGCGAGATCTCGATATCCCTGCATTTGTCACCATTGATGCTGAACAATATTGCGGCGGTCTTATTATATTGGATGGCATCGAAACGCAGTGCGCTGCTGTTCTCGACATAAATGACCTGATCTGCATTACGGGTCACAAACCTGATATTCTTCAGGCCGATGTTTTTTGCCGCAATCAGCTCCGCGCCTTTATTGGTCTTCAGCACCATATTTTCCAGGTAAATATTCTGGATGCTCATTTCGGGCAAGCCACGAACAAAGATCCCTTCTTCGGCCCCATCGCAAACGACATTGCTGATATGAATATCACGGAACCGGGGTGTCGCCTCATTCACCGGGGGGATGTCCGTAGCAGGCCGGCCATTGGACTCCGCCAGAGTCGGCGCTTTTGCGAAGTAATACATATCGAGGAAAACGGCCTGGTGTACGATATCCTTCATGCGGATATCCTTTACCCAGATCTTCTCGACGATGCCGCCTCTTCCTCTTACCGTCTTGAAGCGGAGACCGATGTCGGTGCCCATGAAGGTGCAATCGCTGACGAAGATATTGCGGGCGCCTCCCGACATTTCACTGCCGATCACAAAGCCACCATGGGCGCGGTAAACGACATCGTTGCGGATGATCACATTTTCCGTGGGCCTTCCTCTTTTGCGGCCTTCCTCGTCGCGACCGGATTTGATGCAGATGCCGTCATCTCCCGCATCGAAAGTGCTGGCTTCCACCAGGACGTTCTTGCAGGATTCAATATCCACTCCGTCGCCGTTCTGGGCATACCAGGGATTACGGACATGCACGTCCCGGAGAGTGAGGTCTTCGCAGAGAAGCGTGTGCAGACACCATGCCGGTGAGTTCTGAAAGCTGGGGCCTTCCAGCAGCACTTTTTTACAATTGGTGAGGACGAGGAGGTTGGGCCGGAGGAAATCTTTTATATCCTGGTAATCCTGGGTCGATTTTCCGGGCCCGAGCACACCGGCATTCTTTGTTTTCGACCCTTTGAGGGATTTCTCCGACGGATACCAGTTCCTGCCATCCTCGCTGACGATGCCCCCGGAGGCGATCAGTCTTTTCCATTCCGGATCCGTGAATTTATCTTTCGACACCATCCGCCATGCGTCCCCGTTGCCATCGATGATGCCAGGGCCGGTGATGGCAATATTCTCCAGGTCTTTCCCGGAAATCGGGCTTTGGTTGCGCACCGCCGGGCGGCCTTCCCAGTTGCCTTCGACGAGGGGATATTCTTCAAAATAATCCGTGAACTGGAGCAGGGCTCCGCGGGCGATATGAAGATTGACGTTTGATTGCAGTGTCACCGGACCCGTCAGCCAGAATCCAGCGGGTATGAGGACCACCCCCCCGCCCTTCCTGCTGCAACCGGCAATCGCTTCGTTGATGCTTGCGGTGTTCAGGGTCAGACCATCGGCCTTTGCGCCATAGCTGATAATACTAACCGTGTCGGCGCGGAATTTTGGCTGTTGTATGGTCGGGAGATGTTCCCAGGAGAAGACTTCTTCGGGCTGCCAGTCGCCGAAAACATTTTTTATGGTGATCTTTTGTGCCTCCTCGTCAGTCAGCTGGTGCGACCAGACCGCCCTTGCCTTTGTGTCGGCGCCGGGGCCATAGTTCTTATATTCCGCATAGCGGGCCGTCTTATAGCTGTCCGTATTGTTCCAGTTGGACCAGCCTTCGGCCCTGATCTGTCCGTCGATATAGCAATAGAGATAGTTTACGCTGGCATAGGGTCTCCATGGTCTGCCGAGCGAGGCGTTATGGATCGCCGTGTCGCCGGAGAGGATGCAGTCATGAAAAATAAATCCAAAGGGGTGTTGCTGTGGCGTAGAGGCTGCCGTGACATGGGAATTCTTTTTGCTGTGAATATGACAACCTTCGAACCAGGCGGTAGCCGCCCCGAAAATAAAATCGGTCGTCCCTTCGATATAGCAGTCCCTGTAATATTGCCGGCTGTTCTCGCTGTTGAGAAAGAGGATGTCCTGGTTGCCAATGATCCGGCAACCGATAAAGACTTCCTTGTCGCCCTGCACTTCAAGGGCCACTGCCTGCCCTGCCGTAAAACCCGCGTCGTTGCGGAAGCTGATATTCTCCGCGGAGAAATCATTGCCCCTCACCATGAAGCTGTAGGAGGAACGGGTATTGATGCTGTCGCCTTTGGGAGATACCATACCGGGATGATCGTCCCAGGTGAGAATGGTATTCCACCGGCTCTCTCCTATCAGGGTCACAAAGTCTTTGGTGGAATCGAGAAGCAGCTTTTCCCGGTAAAGGCCGTTCTTTATGAAGATCGTGATGGCCGTCTTGTTGTGTACAGGGACGGCGTCGAGGGCTGCCTGGACCGTGCGGAAATTGCCGGAACCATCCTGAGCCACGATCATCTTTTTCTGAGCGTGCAGGAGAATGCCCTGGAGCACGATCACCGGGATTAAAAATAACTGTCGCATTGCTTACTTCGATTTATTTGTTCCCACCACAATGTGTTCCGCAAGCGCCATGTGCCGCTGCTTCATATCGTTAAGCACCAGTTCGGCCATCCGTCTTGCGCCGAATTCGTTGAAATGAGTATTGTCGTGCCTGCCGACCGGATAATTGGGATGTTCGGCGGAATCCAGCTCCATGAACATCCATTTTGCTCTTTCGGGCCCCATCTGTTGGTAAAGCTCTCTGCTCATTTTATCCAGGTCGATCACGGGGACCTTGTACTGGTCACCAATTTCAAAAACAGCCTTTGTGTATTCGACATGTGTTTCTTTCGCGTTGCCCTGCTTGTCAAAATTCCTTCTGCTGACGGGAGTGATCAGGATGGGCATGGCTTTTTTGCTGCGTGTCTCCGTAATGAATTTTATCAGATTGGTCTTGAAATCCGGTACCGGTGTGTAGCGGTCCGCGTATTGCGGTTGTGACGACTCGTCATTGTGCCCGAACTGGATCAGCACATAATCCCCTTCCTGCAAGCTGTCGGCGATGGGTTGCCACCTGCCTTCGCTTATAAATGTCCGGGTGCTGCGGCCGCCCCGGGCCCTGTTATCGATCATTATGGAGGAATCGAAATAGTTTGCAAAGGGCATTCCCCATCCGTTGATAGGCAACTGTTTGGTCGGGTACAGGCACATCGTGGAGTCGCCGATCATATAGATCCTGATCTTCCGGGAAGGAAGGGTAAAGGCCATCAGCAGGAATATAGACACTAAGGAGATCTTCATGGCCTACTTTATTTTGAGGTTGGAAATAACGATCTTATCCGCAAGCCCGAGTTTTAGTGATCTGATGTCAGCCAAAACGATCTCGGCCATTTTCCGGGCGCCCAGTTCATTGAAATGAGTGTCGTCCTGGCGGCCATCGGGATAGTTTGGATTTTGTCCGGGCGCCAGGTAGTTGAACAGGAGCTTCGAATCTTCCGGACCGAACTGCTGGAGCAGCTGCTGGCTTTCCTTGTCGAGATCGATGAGGGGTACCTGCTGGTCAGCAGCCACTTTACGCAGGATGGCGGCGTAGAGGGCATGGGTCTCCTGCACCTTTCCGGAGGAGTCGAATTTCCGGCGGGCAACCGGGGTGATCAGGACAGGGATGGCTTTTTTGCCTCTCGAATCTTTTACGAAGCGGGTAAGGTTGGCAGCAAACTGGTCTTCCGGGGTATAATTGGCTTTCGTTGGGACCTCATCGTTATGACCGAACTGGATGAGGACATAGTCTCCTTCTTTCAGCTGGTCCATGATGGCCCCCCAGCGTTGTTCCGCGATGAAGGATTTGGTGCTGCGGCCATTCTTTGCCCGGTTGTCCACCGTAACGGTCTCGTTGAAGAAGGCGGAAAAGGGCATACCCCAGCCGGTCTCGGGGTATGCCTTTATTTCTTTATCGGACATCGTCGAATCTCCGGCGAGAAATACGTTTATTTTTTCCTGCGGCATCAGCAAAAAAGACATCAGGGGCAGCAGGAGGACGGCAAGCACGGAACGATACATAACGGAACGATACATATATATAGTTTAATATCCATAATCCTGTTTCAACACACCGCCGCTGGCTGTAACCGTCGACGAGAACAAAGGATACAGCTCGCTGTGGTTTGTCTTGAACGCGAAGGCGAATAAGGTGGTGTACGTCGAATTGATGCCTGAATACCCTATCCAGTTGACCTTTGTCGTGCCTGCCGGTGTTGCGGTGGGCGCAGGAACGTATAAGGAGTTGGCCCAGATCGCCGAGTTATCGGCAGTAGCATTATTAAAATAGTACATAAACATGGGCAGGTTGGTGCCCATGCAGTAAGCGGGGGGAGGCGCCATATAGCTGGGCGGGTTCATCGGGACGGGTACGGTAGCCCCCATGTTCGCCAGGTTCACTTTTGTCTCAGCGATGGCAGTCGCGAGCAGGTTCCACCGGATGAGGTCGTATTTCCGGACACCTTCATTGCCGAATTCCAGATATCGTTCCCGGACGATGTATTTGAAAAACCCGGTGTAGTCGGATGGAATCGTGGGAACAAGAGCCTGATTGCCGCCGTGAGCGCGTTTTTCCACTTCATTGACGGCTGCAATATCCGCGGCAGAGGCGCCGTGGTTGAGCTCGTTATCCGCTTCCGCATACATCAGCAGGACATCGGAGAAGCGGATGAGGATCCAGTTGATGCCCGAGGTCAGGGTAGACAGGAGTGGGTTTACGGGATTGCTCCACCATTCCCTTCTGAATTTGCCATCGGGGAAGTTGTTGATGCTGTGCCCCGTGCGGGTGACGAGGTCCGCCTTTGTTTCATATGGCGCACCGGTAACATCTCTGCGGGCATCCGTGGAATCGAAGGAATAATAATAGTTGGGCAGGACGGACAGCGCGCCATTGGAGCTGGCGCCAACCTTGGTGCCGTTGTAAATGCCTATACGTCCATCGGAAGTGCCGGTGGCGCCGCCTTCGGCGACCTGGAACAGGAATTCGCCGTTGGGCTCGTTGGCATTGCGGCCGCAGACATAAGTCTGCCAGAGCGCTTTGTAGCTTGAATTCAGGGTATGCTGGTCTCTTCTGGCCATGATATCCGCGCATTCGTCGCGGGCGATCGTGTAACAGGACAGATAGTCCGCGGGACGGGCCATGACTTGTCCGTAAGAGCTGCTGGCCCTTCTCAGAGAGTATCCGCCACGGGTAAGCGCGATCCTTGCCCTCAAGGCCTTGACGGCCCCTTTTGTGATGCGTTCGTCCGCTGCATCTCCTATAGCGCCGATCTCCGTTCTCCAGGGGACCAGGTCTTCGGCTGTTTTCAGATCGGCGAGGAGGTGATCGTAAATCGTGTCACGGTCTGTCTTTGGCAGGAACAGGTTCGTCTGTTCGGCAGAAGGAATCCATGGTGCAGGCAAGTCGCCCCAATTGCGCAGGAGATCGAGGTAAAATTCCGCCCGGAGGGTCAGCGCCTCACCATAGAGTCTTTTCAGCTCACCCTGAACGTTTAAGGCGCCGGTAGTATACAAAGCCATTTTCGGGATCTGTTCGATACAGATATTGGCCCTTTCGATGCCGGAGTACATATTGTTATAGGCTGCAGCGAGGCCAGTATTGGTAGGTGTGACATTGTACCGCGCAAGGTCACGGCGTTCGCCATCCTGATTATTCTGGCCGGCGCCCATCATTTCATCCGTATCGTAGGGATAATACATGCTGTAGTATAATCCAAAGGAATTCTGGCCGGAGAGATTGTCATAGACGCCTATCACAGCTGATTTTGCATAGGGGAGATTGCTGAAGATATAGCCCTGGCTGAAAGAGGATACTGGGTCGGGGGACAGGTATCTTTTACAGGAGCTCAGCAGCATGGTGGCTCCGAAAAAAGCGATCATGATGATCTGAGAATCGAATTTTATTATTCTTTTCATAAAAATAATTTAGAAAGTAACGTTTAAACCTGCATAAAAAGACCGTGACCGGGGATAGGCGGAGTAATCGACGCCTGCCGTGATCGGGGTCGCACGCCGGGTGCTGACATCGGGGTCATAGCCGGAATAGCCGGTAAGCGTTGCTACGTTGTTCACGGTGACGAAGACCCGGATACTGGCAATTTTGATCTTCGAAAGCAAGGTTTTGGGCAGAGCATATCCAAGGGTGACGTTGTTAAGCCTCAGAAAAGAACCGTCTTCCATGGCGAAGGACTGGCTGTTGTCCCACTCTACACCCTGTACCGGGATCCAATATTTCGCATGCGCGTTCAAGGCATTGAGCACGTCGGGAGAAGCGCCTATCGCGCCGATGGCGGCAGTTGGTACACCCTGCACCTGTAGTCCGGTCGAAGGGTCTACCGTGCGGTATCTGTTGTCGAAGGTACTCAGCAGGTTGGCGCCGTTGGTATAGGTGCTGGTGAATTCCAGCTTGTTGTAGTTGGCGACCGTGTTGCCGTACGAATAGTTAAAGAACAGGCTGAGGTCAAAGGATTTGTAGTTGAAATTCTGACTGAAGCCGCCGATGAACTTGGGCAATGCGTGGCCGATGATCTTATAGTCGGTGCCGTCGATCTTTCCATCCCCGTTGACATCCTTGAACTTCTGGGTACCGGGCTGTACGAGCGTGGAGGAAATGGAGGAAGTGGGCACTCCTTTCTTGAGGGTATATTTTGTCGTCGCCCATGGGTAAAGCGTATTGGAATAGGGCGCATTGTCGAAGTCGGTGATCTTGTAATACCCGTCGTTGACCAGGCCCCACATGGTGCCAACCTGTTGTCCCACTTTTACGAGGAAATCCGCTGGTTGTTGTGCGGTATTGAAATAGCCCGAGTTGGCGAAGAACTGCTGCTGGGCGCCGAGGCTTTTTACGATATTGCTGTTCCAGGAGATATTGAAACTACCCGTCCATCGGAAGGTCTGGGATTGCATGATCGTACCGTTGGCCTGTACTTCCAGGCCGGTGTTCTGGGTAGAGCCCACGTTCTGGAACTGAGTGGTATAGCCGGAGTTGGAAGGAATGGTGTTATTCAGCAGCAGGTTGCTGGTCGTATTGCGATAGGCGTCCACCGTCACGGAGAGACGTCCTTTTAAGATCACGGCGTCGAGACCTATATTCCGGGAGATCTGTGACTCCCATTGTAAGTTCGGGTTGCCAAGACCGGTAGTAGACGATCCGAAGATAAAGGCGTCGTTCAGATAATAGGGGCGGCCGGAGGCGAAGAAGTTACCGAATGAATAGGGTGTAATGCGGTTGTTCCCTACCGATCCATAGCTGGCCCGTATTTTCAGGTCGCTGAAGAGGTGCTGGCTCTGCATGAAGCTCTCGTCGGAGATGCGCCAGGCCACGGAGCCGGAGGGAAAGTAGCCCCATTTATGGAGGGGTCCGAAGATGGAGCTGCCATCCGCCCGGAGGTTGAATACGGCGAAATAGCGGCTTTTGTAATTATAGCTCAGTCTTCCAAAGTAAGACAGGTTCTGGACAGGTACTTCCGAAGCCGTCGGCGGCAGGACCGTCTGGGCGAGGGTGTAGTTGGCAAAGGCCTGACCAGGCGAGGTGCCTACGGGAATACCATGCAATTCGAGGTAGCTGGCGGTGGTATAGGTCTGATAGGTCTCCTGTCCTGCAAGGATGTTTAGGCTATGCCGGGACCCGAAGAGGCTGGTATTACTGTATTCCAACACGTTGGAATTGTTGATGGTGCGGACGCCGCCTGTCGTGACGGAGGCAATCGGTTGTGTGCCGCCGTTGGCCCTTGAATTTGGGGTGACCGTATCGTCGAATGAGCGGATCTGTAAATTGTTGAAGTCGACGGCCACGACCGACCGCAGGCTCAGGTTCTTCACGATCGTATAGGTTGCATTGGCATTGAGGTCAAGGACATTATTGGAGCTTTTCCTGTACTGGGCAGCGAGGAGCGCGAAGGGGTTCACCAGCGACAAGCCGTTGCCATTGGTAGAAGCCGCCTGGTTGGGATCATAATAGGTGTCGCTCTGACCCGGTAAGAGCACAGGCTGATAGCGGACGATCTGACGAAGGTTGTTCAGCTGAGCGCTGCCTGGGTCCGAGGTGCCTGCGCCATCGATCACATTGTTATTGTACCGGACGTTGAAGCCGACCTTCAGTCGTTCGCTGACCTTATGGTCCAGCCGAAAGTTCACGAGGGCCCTTTTATAATCGGTGAACACCAGGATCCCATTCTGGTCATTATAGGTAACGCTCAGGTTGTACTGCGTTTGCTGATTGCCACCCGACATGCTGATATTATGGGTCTGAAAGAATGCGTCGCGGCCCATCGTTTTTTTCTGCCAGTCGACCATGGGGACCTTTCTGAATGAATCGATACGGGCATAACTGTCGCCGGTACGGTAATAACGGGAAATGACCGTGGTATCGTTGGTGATCTTTGCGCGTTCGTACTGAAATTCGATGAAATCGAAGGGGTTCATGACGGAAAGCTCTTTTGGCAGCTTCTGAAATCCCATCGTCGTCGTATAGGTGAGACTGGTCTTGCCGCCTGTGTTCCTGCCCCCTTTGGTAGTAATGATCACGACACCGTTGGAGCCACGCGCCCCGTAAATGGAGGTCGATGCTGCGTCCTTCAGCACGTCGATGGACTCAATATCCTGTGGGGACAGCACGTTCAGCGCGTTGTCCACCTGGACGCCATCAACGATATAGAGGGGGGAGCCTGTCTGGGTGATGGAAGATCGTCCACGGATATAGATATCCGCCGTAGCCCCTGGCCGTCCGTCGGCAACGGTGATCTGGACCCCGGCCAATTTGCCTTCCAGCGCTTCCGCCGCGTTTACCGTTGGGTTGTCCTTCAGGTCTTTGGCCGTTATCGAAGAGACGGAGCCGGTGAGATCGCGGCGTTTGACGGTCTGGTAGCCGATGATGACCACGTCTTCGAGCGACTGGGCTTGTCGGGTAAGCCTTGCCGTGATGCCGTTGGCGGCGGTGGCAACGGTCAGGGGAAGGCTGATCCTACCGTAGCCGGAATGTGAGATCTGTAACATATGGCTCTTGCCGTCGGCGGGCAACTGAATGGTAAAGGAGCCGTCCGGACCCGTGGAAGTCCCTTTGCCCGTGCCTGTTATTACAACAGAGGCCCCGGGAATAACCGTACCCGTACTATCGTCAAGCACCTTGCCTTTGACCAGCGAAGTCTGTGCCTGAGAGGAAAGTTTAAAGAAGGGGGTCAGGAATAAAAGAAAGATGAATTTCTTCATATGGCAGCTTAGTTTTAGAATTGAGCAAATCGTCAGCATTTCAGCGGTTGGCGCCGCATTCAGGGTTGCTGACAAGACCAGGGCTTCTCTGGATAAGGCCTTTTCTGGTATCGCTGGCCAGTGCTTAACCCTTTGCATATCAGCAAATCTCGCTCAATGCTACGAAAGAAATCCGCTAATACCAGGTTGTGGGAGGGTGTTTATTTACGCAATCGTTCCCGGTATCGTTGACGGGGAGGGAATTGGAAGAAGTTTTAAGAGAACCACCTATAGCGATCCTTGCATCTCCTGGTTCAGCGATTCATCAGCCATCGGATTAATCTGCCTTTTTGAGCTAATTCTTTTTCCTGAGCTGATCATCTGCAAAATCCATATACTGGGTCCAGTCATACAGGGTCACATCGTGTTTGCCCTCCCGGATATGATAGCGGATCCTTCCGCCGACGGGATGCTGAACGGCTGGCATGCTGTCTACCCCCAGGCCCTTTTCCTTAAAGAGCTGGTAGACGGGCTCCGCTCCCTTTGCTCCGAGGAATTCACCCTTTGGATCTGAAAATTGATCGCCCAGCGCGCTGGCAACATAGAGTGGACGCGGCGCCATAAGCGACAGGAGCATGTGCTGGTCGAACGGCAAGCTATCCGTATTGCCCCCGTATTGTTTATACGCAGGCACAAACCAGAATGGAAATTTATAATTGATGATCGCTACGGTCTCCCCATAATCCCGTTTGGCTAAAGCCGCCCCACCCTCTCCCGATTCATTCGAAACGACCATCGCAAATCTCCGGTCGCTCGCCCCCGCCCACACGGCCGTTTTTCCCAACCGCGAGTGTCCCATCACGATCAGCTTCCTTGCATTCACCGCTTTGTCGGTCACCAGATAATCCGCCATACGCTCCAAACCCCATGCCCATGCGCCGATCGCGCTCCATTCCCAGGGCTGGATCTGTAATGCTTCCGCCAACTTTGTCCGGATGCCCGTCTGCCATCCGTCGGGGCGGTCCGCCTCCAGATCCCAGTACCATGCCGTCGCTACCCCATAGCCGCGGGCCAGGATTTCTTTCAGCGGCCATTGGGCAGATGTTTCTATGGTCGGGTTGCCTCCGAAACTATATCCAACGAAGACGGGCACGGGTTTGTGCGCACTGTGAATCCCTGAATTTTTTGGAGAGGCCTGGACGCCGCTGTTCCGGATGGTGCCCCCCTTTGGCAGATAAAGCACCATATTCAACTTCACGGAGCTGTCCCCTGGAAGAAAGCCGATCGTTATCTCTTTTTTTATGGCCAGTCCATCCAGCGCGCTGGTATCGATCCTTTGAATCGTCCAGGTCGCCGGGATCAGCTGCGTTGGCATCCGGCCATACACTTTGTCTTCGAACAAACGGTATATTTTCGGTCGTTGTTCTTTTTCCCATTCTTTTGCCGTTGTGACCTCGCGCCCATCTGATCTTTTTAATGGATCGGGTTCCTGATATGCCGGAACCTTTGTTTCATCGAGGTTGGCTGCCTTTGGCGGAGAGATCTGGTAAATTTCCGACCCTGCCAGTAAAAAACAACCCAGGCCAAAATCTTCGAAATCGGGTACCTTATCATAACTAAGCGGCTGGCCATCCTTTGGTTCTTTACCCGTACCCTGCACCCAGCCCAGAAATCCGTTTTCATGCAAAGCATCTTTCACCAATGCATTCCAGGCCTTTGTCACTATCGGCAAAAAAACTTTCTTGTCCAGAAACCCCTGCCGGATGCCCCAGGCCATGCCATAGGTGAACAGCGATGTTCCGGTCACTTCCTTGCTGGCAAAATGCGTGGAGTCGTGCAGGCTCGGATTCCAGAAGCCATCGGGTCGTTGTACCAATGCCAGCGCCTTTACCATATCCAGATAATCCTGCAAATATTCCATCCGGTGTGGGTCCTGGAGCGGAAGCATCGAAAGCGTTCTCACCAGCGCCGCCAATACCCAGCCATTGCCTCTGCTCCAATAGCAATTCTGTCCATCCGGTTCCTTATATGGCGCCGCAAAATCCTTATCCCTCCACCACAGATGCTCCTCCGCGTTGTATAAGCCATGTGGCCCATGGATATATTTCGTGTAGTGATACAGGTCATACATTTTCCGGAAATAAGCCGTATCCTTATACAGTACGCCCAGGCGGGTGAACACCGGCATGGCCATCTGCAGCGCGTCGACCCAGCTCCAGTCATCGCTTTTATCACCCGCCACCATTTTGTCGACCCAGATCTTGACAACCCCGTATTTCGGGGGTGGCAGCCGGTTGATCACATACAGGTCGATGTAGGTCTGCCCCGCGCACTGGTCATCGGCATTCCTCACACTAAACCCCTTTTTTGCGCCCCATTGATTTTTTGTCCCCCATTCATCCGCATAATCGAGATATGCTTTTTGCGGGTCGACCGAATACAGCCCCATCAGTCCTTCATAATAGACGGCACGGGTCCAGATATCGCTGGGCCTCGTTTTATTCGTTACGATCGGTGCGCCCGGGTCGGGCCACTTGTTCATGAAATACGCATTGGCCTTGCGCATGGCGGCAAGAACGGCTTGTTGCTGGGGAAGGGTCTCCCCGGGTGATTGCACGGGTTGCATCAGCCGCGAGGTCTGCGACTGAGGTGTTGTCTGAGCCGGTAATGAGGCCGGTGCTTGCGTCGAAATTTGAGCAGGGAGAAGGTTCGGGAGAAGAACGAACGCCAGCATGAAATAATGAAACCTGGTCATATTATTATAATTTTTCGATTTCGTATTTGGTTCCTTGCGGCACGCTAGGGCATCCTGCTCAGCCCTTCCCATTTCACCTTCCACTTGCCATTCTTTGGAATACCGGGATCGGGCTGGTCGCAACCATCATACCCTGCACACATGATCGCAATGGCCGACAGCAGGCCGCCATTACCAGGCAGGTATAAGCGCAACCGTTCGTCCTGATAGTTATGTCCATTAGAAAGATAGGTGTTTTTTTTGACCGGCATCAGCAAGGCGTCAATCGCCCGGTCAGGCAGTCCCAGCCTCGTAGCGGTCATGGCCGTCAGCGGAAAATCCCATCCCCAGGTCTCTTCCCATTTCCAGTTCTTCCATACCCAGTCAAAGGTGAAACGCATGATGTCAGGATCAAGGTCCCCGGGATGATCCCGGCGGAAAAGCGATCCGAATGAGGTGTCGGATGAAGGCATGCTGCCTGAAGTGTCGGACGGGCGAGGCAGGAACCCGTAAGCAGCTAGCACCACAGGATGATCGCCGCGATACCGTTCATTGGTATAGGCATCCGTAGCACTCTCCGCTGGCAGATAGATTCCGCCCTGCTGTGGCAAGGGAGAAAGACCGTTCAGCACCTTATCCCATTCCTCCTTTCGTGGAAGGCCCAGCCGTATGCGCCATTGCTGTGCAGTCGCGAGGGCCCAGCGCCAGTATGCCAGCTCAAAGCATGGATTGAAGGTCTCTTCCGCCCCGAACCTTTCCTGGGCCGGAATTATTCCTTTGCCCAGGATATACCGGTGCGTCGGGCTGTCATACCTCGCATAGGAGGCCATGAAGTCGGCCGTAGCAAAAACAAGTTTCCGGTATTTTTCAAGCGTTCCCCGGTCCTTATGCTGACGCCAGCAGAGTTCCGAAAAGTAAATGAAGTGTGGTTCTTGCCAGATGAGGAAGGCGCCCACCGAAGAAGGGCTCTCACGGCCATCCGGGTCCGTCATCTTTTGCCAGCGTACCCCTTTATACCCCTGACGTTCCGCGATCCTGCGCGCCATACCGGCAACTTTCGCATACCAGCCCAACGATCTTTCCAATAATTCCGGCCGGCCCCACAGCGCAAAATGAGCGGCATGCCACCAGTGCATTTCCAGATGTGGCTTGCCATACCAGCTGTTATACGTGAGGCCCGTCTCCTGTGGCGGATAATTTCCGGCGCACTGGATCCTTGTCAGCCATTGTGAAAGAACGATCCTTCTTTCGAGCTCGGCAGCTCTGGGGTCTGTGCTTCCCGTAAAGTCCACTGCCCCACCCTCCGACCAGAATGCCGGCCAGGCCCGGGCATTTGCCATTTTTGTCTCCTTGTAGGATGGAAGTATGGGTATTGAACCATTGACGGAATGATGACCGGGCGCCGGATGAGTTGCGGGATGAGGGTCGGAGGAAGATTGGCCTGCCGGACCTTGTTGCGGTGAAAACCGGCAACTAAAGGAGAACGCGCTGTCACGGGAAGGACTCAGTAGAAAATAATGAGGTTGTTTTTGCCGGATATTTCCTCCGCCGCTCCATTTCAGCGTGACAAAATAATGTGTCGTATCCAATACATGCTCCAGCAAGGCGCCGGTGTTGTTATTCCGGAGGATGACAGACCGGTGGAGCCCAGCCTGCTGCCAGTTATCACCCGCGTCTGCAAAAGCGCCGGTGGGATAAGGGAATCTTAGCCGGAGGCGCAACCTTCCCTGTTCCAGCAATGCCGAGTGGATCGATATGGAGACCAGATCTTGCCGGGGATGTACAAAGCTGGAGACATCGACGGCCACGCCCTCCAGCAGAAAATGACTGCTGATCTCGCCCGCCCACATATTCAGCTCCTGATGGATATGCGTGAGATCCTGGAGAGAGGCCGGCGATCCGTCCTTTTTTGTCATCTCCAATCCGATGTTCCCCAACTGCAGCCGGTGAACATTCTGGCGAAACCAATCCGCGGCTTTCTTGTTCCTCTCCGGCTTGTTCCATTGTACGGCATAGGTTGCCTTATGCCCGTTAAAATCATATTCTTTCAGTGATTCTTCGAACGCAAAATGACTGGTATCGCTGAAACTATGCCAGCCCCATTCCGATTGTGTCCCAAGAGGGATCCCTTTTTCATAATATTCGGGGAAGGTCTGCAACCCAGTGACATCCACCGTCCAGGCAAAGCCGCCGTTGCCGAGAGAAAGCGCCGACAGGGGATCGGGCTTCTCATTTACCACCGTATGCCTAAGGACCAGGGCATGGCGATCGATGGAGGGCTGAGCCTCAGCCAACAGCGTGAAAAAGGCCAGAATGCCGGTCGCTATCGAACGGAAGATTATGGAGCGGTTCATTATACGCACTGCATTACTCATGACCTGCCAGTAAATAATCTTTTAACGGCAAAGATGGAATTTTTCGCAGACCCGATATAATGGCCTTTGCATTCAGACGGGCGCCCGCCTCATTCGTATGGGTATGATCACCTGGAAAGAATTCCTTTACCTTATCTGGTCCCAGCTGATCGTACTGACCGGCGATGATCGCATTCAGATCGATAAACCTGGCGCCTGTCGCAGTGGCCGTTTCCCCGGCCCATTTACCATAATCCTGATCGGCACGTTTGCATTTCCCATCGGCCCATTCATTCCGGGGTATGGGGGAGCAGATAATGGCAGTCGCGCCTTTGCTCTTTATATCCGTCACGTATTTTCGCATATACCAGCCGTAGGAATGCACGGTCTCTGGCTTCTTCATTACAGGGTTATAAATATCCTTGCTTTCCTCTCCCGTTCCTTTGATCGTGCCGCGTGCGCGGGCCGTGTCGTCCAGCGCTCCTCCATCATTATGCCCGAACTGCATAATGACATAATCGCCTGGCTTCAGCCGCGACATGATCTGGTCCCAATGGCCTTCCGTTATAAAAGTACGGCTGCTCCGTCCGCCCAATGCGTAATTGCTCACCGATACGCTGGTCGTGTCGAAATATCCGCCGATAAAATCCCCCCAGCCCCAGAGGCCGCCGCCTCCGGTCCCTTTTCCGTTTTTCACGGTTGAATCACCGATGATGAAGAAGGCTGGCCGCTTATCCTGCATAGTGGAAAGGGTAAAGGACATACAGGCGAGGATCATGATGGCGTGTCGCAGGAGCATGATGTTATAGTTTTACATTTTCGGAATTCTTTACCTGCAATCTGGTATTATCCTTAGTGGTGACGCGCAGCCCACTGAAATCCCAGTCCTTTGCATAGCTGATCTCCCCAGCCGTCGTTGCGCTGATCGTGATATTTTTTATGTGCACGCCGGTGATCAGCGACCGGTCGAGGCCCGTTGCGGAGATTGCTTTTTTTGCATTTACCGCCTTTATCCCGGTGATATAAATATCCTTAAAATGCGGGGTGCCTTTCTCGGGCGGCTCCACTTTGTGCAACAGTGTCTTCCAATGCTCCGGAACCGAGTCCGCATTGTATCCCGCTGGCAGGGAGGAATAGCTATAGGCGGGATTCCAGTTCATGGTAAAGAGGATGGCGTTGCCGACGCTATCCATGCTGAAGTTACGGATATGGATATCTTCTACCGTACCGCCCCTGGTCGTTGCCGATTTTATATGAAAGCCATTGCCGGTGCCTTTTGCTGTAAGATCCGTCGCCAGGACATGCCTTATGCTGCCGGCGGTTTCGCTCCCGATGGTTAATAGTCCGCCGCCTTTGCGGGCGATACAGTTGCGGATGACCACATATTCGGTTGGTCGGTCAACCCGCTGGCCATCCCAGTCGCGACCTGCTTTCAGACAAAAATCATCGTCATTGCAATCGATATCGCAATGCTGCACCAGCACCCAGTCGGAAGAATCGATGTCCACTCCATCCGTGCTGGGACCATGCCCATCCTCATTATTCCGTATGATGATCCCATCCACGGTGACATAATGAGAATAAAGCACCTGTATGGTCCAGAAGCCAGCATTGATAAACCGGATCCCTCTGATCGTGATATCTGAGCAATTCTGCACCAACAGGGTACGGACCCTTTTGGCATCATAATCCACTATCCATCTCAGCCCCTTGGCATCGTAGACGTTTCGCATGGCCCAATATTTATCCCAGCAGAATTTCCCTTGCGCATTTACCTTGCCCGTTCCGGTGATGGCCGCTTTTTTCACGCCGATGATATTCAGCAGGGCGGCCGGCCATTTCATTTCAATGCCTGCTATACGGGTATCGATCTCGGGATAATCTTCAAAATGCTGACTGCCCTTCAGTTCGACTCCTTTGCCGATCCTGAGCTCTACGCCTTCTTTCAGGAAAAGGGAACCGCTGAGGTATGAGCCGGGATCGAGAACAACAGTTCCTCCGCCTTTTTTGGCACAGTCATCGATGGCGGCTTGTATGGAAAGGGTGGCGAGTGTTGTACCATCCCCGATGGCGCCGTAGGAATTGGCCTTAAAAACTTTTACGGACGAAGGGAAGACCCTGGCGCCCACCTGCTTTACCCAGGCAGGGTCCAGGTCCTGCGCCTTCAGAGAAGGACACGACATCGAGAGAGCTGTGCTGAGCAGAAAAAAGCGGAGACGGGTCTTCATTATTTCGATTTGAGGGGTGTTATCGTCACAGGCCCGGACAGGCCCGAATCCACCGGCGTCCATTTGGAAGCATCGAAGAGACCGCTGGCATTGCGGTTCTCCCTGAGATGGGCCGGGAAATTATAATTATAGAACTTTTTCCAGTTGACAGCCTGTCTGTCCAGATCTTCTATCCGATTGACCATTCCGCTGGATACCCTGATCTCGAGGTTGTTCAGTTCACGGATCTCCGGTGCTGGTATGATCATCTGGAAAAAAGGACCGATCAGCGAAGCGAGCTTTTTCCCGTTGAGGAAGACCTGTGCGGTCACATCTACCTTACCCAGATCGAGCAGCCAGGCAGCCGCCTTTCCCTTTGGCTTGCTAAATGAGACGGAATATTTTGCGGTACCGGAGAATCTCATCACGTCCTCTCCGCCGATCTTTGTCCAGGAACCAAGCTGGTTCAGAGTTGTGGAGGCCGGGAGTCGCGGACCGCCATCGGTGAATTCGATTTTCCATCCGCCTTTTATTTCCAAAGGGTTGCCGGCTGGGTGATAGTAAGGGTATCGTGGGGATTGGTTTGCGGAATGGAAGGTTTGCAGCACGCAGCTTTCGCCCGGTTGCAGTTGCAGGAAAACTTCACGATTTGCCCGTAATTCGGCCAATCCTTTCCGTTCATTCATCGGGTCGAAGATCGCCGCGCTGATGAAATTTGCGGCCAGCGGAACAAATCCTTCCCATTTTTTGCTGCCTTTGTTCACGATAAAATAATAATTGCCCTGCGGGTATGCGCGACGGACAAATTCCAGGCTGTCGGAGACCAATGCTTCCCGGCGGATCTTTGCATAGGCCAGTAAATCGTCTATATTATTTCCAAGTATAAAGCTACCCTTGCCTATCGCGGCCTTTTGAATGCCTGCCGTCCCTGCGGGAGAAAATTGGAGGCGACCGGTCGATTGCCGGAGGATGCTGCGGCGTTTGTCCAGTGCTCCAAGGCCTGGGACATCGGAAGGGAGCGTTTTGTAAACGATGATATTTGCACCGCTCTCCGCGAGCCGGATCAGTTGCTGGAATGCCGTCTCCGAAATATAATGGCAGTCCGGCAGCAGGACTGTCTGGTAGGAAACGCCGCCGGAGGTCCGGATGGAAATGGCGGAGGCTGCGGTGGAGCCCTTTGCCGGGGCAAGGCCATCAGCCGAAGGAGCAGAAGTGGAGGAGCCTGCGGCAGCCGGAAACGCTTGCTGCAATTGTTTGTCCGAGATGTAATCGTAGGCGTATCCATGGCGCTGCATCGTCTCGGCGCATTCTTTAAATCCGGTGCCATTGAACTCAGGCTCCATCCTGTCGTAATGCTTCAGCAGGTCGCGTCCCGGTCCGGACCAGCTGTCATAAATGGGATAGTACAGCAATACATCGTTATCGGGGCTGCCCTGCTGCAAAAAGGACTGCGCCCGCGCGATATAATTATTCAGTGTGGAGAAATTTGGCCAGGAAGGATCATTGGGGGTAAAATGAACAGAGGCATAGAACAACCAACCGGGCCAGGGATCATTCTTGGGCGTATAAGCCGTGCCGTGATAGAAAATATGATTCACCCCACCCAGCAGATAACCGTCCACCGCTGTCTTTACATCTGACCAGGTACTCAGAAAATGTTCATTAAGCCAGGTGACAGATTCCGATGAAGCCAGTTTTTTTCCGGTGACATTCGCAGCGGATACGGCAAATTTATACCGGTAGACATCCGAGCCTTCCGTTTCGGGAATATCGCTGGCTGCATACAAGTCGAGGATATTTGCCGGTGAGCCATGCGCCTGATTGCGTATGATGGCGCCTTTGCCCTGAGCCCAGGCCCTCCACCCCTGGGTGAATTTATCGAGCAACAGGTCTGAGATCGTCTCGCGAAAATCACAGATCACGCGGTCGTTGTTCTCCTTCGAATCTTTTCCCAGCAAAGCAGGCAGGTGTTGCCGCAGGTCATAGCCTCTGTATTGATGGAAGAGCTCAAAAAAACCGGGCGTCCAGTTACTCTGGCCCCGGGAATCATCCACCTCATAAGAGTCGTTGAAAAAAGCGCGCAGGCCACCGAGATCGTGACCGGCAAAAGCCGTATCGAAACGACTCAGATATTTCTTCAGCGCCGCCGGGGAAAAATGATCGATTACATTTCCTTCTGCACCCGGTGCGGCCCGTTCCACCATCTTGCCATGCAATCCCTCGAAGACCCCATACAGGATCCAGTCGGCCCCTGCCGGCGCCGTCCACTGCAGGATGCCAGCCGTGCTTACCTTATCCGTAAGGTCCATGATCCTGCCATCCGCCGAATAGGCCATCAGCGCTTGAAGGGGCAAAGGTTTTGCAAACCTCACCTGGAACAAGGCCAGGGCTTGCAAATTCTTATTGGCAAACACCGGCGAGACCAGGTCACCGATCGCAGGCTTTGGAAAACCGTCGGTATGGACCAGCGGCTCCTGTATAAAGCGCACGGTATCCTGCAAGCTTTCGCTCCCTTTCACGGTCCATGTCTTTGCGAAAAACTCTTTACAGGCATCGTCTTCTCCGATCAGGGGACCGCCGCCAAAGGGCCAGCCCGTACCTGCCGACATATCCAGTCCAAGACCTAGCCGTCTGGATTCCTGCAACGTAAAGGACAGCATCTCCATCCATTTTGGAGAGAGATAAGGGATAAACTGATCTTCGTATCCCTTCACTCCATAGATCGGTGTGAGTTCGAGCCCACCCAGACCGGCGGAGCGATATTTTTCCAGGCTTTCTTTCAGATCCTTTTTGTTCACTGCGCTCCCCATCCACCACCAGCGCGTCCAGGGCCGGGTCTGCGAACCGATCACGGGCCATTGGAGCTGGCAGAAAGCCGGGTTGCCAAGCAGGCAGGACAAAAAGATCGCTATGAAAGAGCGTCGCTTCATGATATTATGACGGTATTATGATTTTTTTAATTCCACGGCGTAAACCTCTTCTTTTCCTTCAAAGTTAGCGCGGAAGATCACCCATTTTGCGTCCGGTGAAAAATGTACGTTTGGTTCCAGCTTATAAAACTGTCCCTTCATATTCACTAATTTTTCCGATACAAGATGATCGCCTTCCGGATGGAACAAATAGATCCAGCGGCCATTCTTTGCTTTGGCGACCTGCCCTGAATCGCCACCATCGCCGGCGAATAAGTTTTGATCCGGGCTGACGGCGAAATGAATAGACCATTCGTCCCGGGTCATCGTGTATCTCTTTTCCATGCCTGTCCTGGCGTCTACATTGCCCAGATAAAAAGTCTCGCCCTTGGGGATCTGCCAGTCAAACCAGATGCTCTTGCCATCCGGCCCCCAGAATTCATGACCGGCAATCTCATTCGTGACGGTTCTTTTATGCATCATTTTTACTTCACTTGTCTTTAGGTCGATCGTCCAGATCCTGTCCACCTTTTGCCAGGGCCCTTCATGGCAAAACATAAGCAGGGTGGGGTCGGTGGGAGAGAACTGCACATGGCCGATCCAGGTGTTTTCCTGTCTTAGCTTTTTCAACTCCCCATTTCTGATGTCGATCGCGAAAAGGGTATGCGGGATATGTGCATCGAATATACGATTGAAAAAATCCCTTTTCTCCGGGTATTTCTTCAGGATCTCCTTTTCTTCGTCGCCGCTCTGTACACCCGCCAGCAGGGTCTCGTCCGCATTCAAACTGGAAACGTTGCCCTTGAAGTCCGCGGGAAAAACGTAGATCAGTTTTGTGGCCTTTGTATCGATGTCCGTGGCAAAAACGCTGTCCCTGATCTGATAGAAAACACGCTTGCTGGCCGCCGCCACTATTTCACCGTTCTTTGGAGAGGTCTGATCGGTGAGCTGTTGCCATTGCAAGTTCTTCAGGTCGACGGTATAGAGCTGCTTGCCTTTGCTGTCGGTGCTGTAAAAAACCATCTTATCACCTACAAAAGGGTTGTTATGAAAATAAAAACTCAGGTTGTTACCCTCCTTACGGGACAGGCAGACGACCTTGTGGTGGGTGTCCTTGTCGATCCATTCTTTGGGCATGGGCTTCTGCGAGCCAGTCTCCATCAGCGGTTGTGCAATGGCAGACAGCTGGATGGAGAGACAAAATACGATGATGAAAAGTTTTGCCATAGATAAATGTTTAGAAAAAAAGGCCAGCCAGGAATGACCGGCCCTTGCTAATGCTTATGCCATATAAAATCACACTTCTAAAACTAATAGCCAGGATTTTGGGCGTATAGTCCTGGCGCCGCGTCAAGCTGCGATTGCGGCACCGGGTAAATAACATAATTGGCCACCACGGGCGAGATCCTTTTCGAAACATCTTCGGTAGAGATCCAGCCGTTCATGATCGTTATCAGGTTGCCGCTGCGTTGCAAATCAAACCAACGGGAGCCCTCATCGGCAAATTCCTTTCTTCTTTCATCGAACAGCTGCGTGAGGGTGATATTGCTTTTAGCAGGCAAGGAAGCCCTCGTCCTGACCTGGTTGACAATGGCATCGACGTCGCCCTGCGAGCCGGGTGCGCCATGCAGGATACATTCCGCCTTCAGCAGCAGGATATCCGTGTATCGGATGGCCATGAAATTGATGGCCCAGTCAAAACGGCTGGCCGTTGGGATCTTGGTAACATCAAGGTATTTTTTAAAGAAGGGTCGCGTCTCCGTACTACCGGCATTGGTGTATCCTGCCGTGTAGATCGTGACCGGCAATCGTGCATCTCCTGGTTCATAATCGCTTACCAGGTCTTTCGAGACCGGTATGATCTCGAGGCTTCCGTTCGATTTGGTGTCCTTGAGCGATAAAAAATAACCGCTCGGGGTCAGGTCCCAGGGATAGGTGGCGCCATATGTCGAGGCGGTACCGCTGATGCCGGTCTGATACATGACATCGAATACTGCTTCCTTATTACCGGTGGAGACGGGACTCTGGTTGGCGTAAGAAAATATATTCGCATAATTTGGATTGAATGCGAAAAGATTGCTGTTTATGATATCCTGCAACAAAGGCAGCGCCGTGTTCCATTCATTCGAGCCCATACCGGGTCCGTCGATGCCGTAATTCGGGCCTGACCGGGCCATGTACACCTGCGCCAATGTTCCCTCTGCGGCATATTTTGTAGCTCGACCCACATCTACACCCGTATACGAAGGAGGCAGGTTGGTAATGCCGTATTGAAGATCGGAGATAATGAGCTTATACACGGAGTCAACCGAGCTGCGCCTGATCTCATTGGCCTCGGCAACGGTCACCGGATGATCGATCACCGGTACTTTGCCATAATATCTGACGAGGTCGAAATAAAAGAATGCCCGAAGGTAGCGGGCTTCGGCCAGCAAACGGGTAGCCAGGGCAGGAGAGCCGACAAAACTGCTGTTCTTATTCAACTGGTCGATGATCGTGTTTGCCCGGAATATGCCGTTAAAATCCACATTCCATCCTTCTTCCACATATGTATTCGGGGCTATACCCGGCGAGAAATCGTTGATAGGGTCCCAATCCCTCACGGTTACCGACACGCCATATATATTATCAGAGCGTATCTCAGAAAGGTTGAGCAGACGGTCCGGGTACCCTCTCAGGTCCGCATATACCGCGTTGACCCCCTGGATAAAATCACTGGGAGATTTATAAAAGGTCAGGGTAGTGCCTGCCGAGATGGGTATCTGGTTCAGGTCCTTATTGCAGGCTGAACCCAGGACCGAAAATACTATAATAAAGTAAAGAAATATCTTTTTCATTTGTTTGGTATTGGTGATAATCAAAAGGTAATATTCAGACCGACGATCAGAGATTTGGCCAATGGGAGGCCACCATAGTCCCCAGCTTCGGGATAAGCGGAGTTCGTGCTGATGGTGGTATTGGCCGCTTCCGGATTCAGGCCTCCATAATATTTATCATGCCCGAAGAAGTTCTCAGCTGTGGCATAGACCCTTGCGCTCTGAATAAAAGGCGATCTGAACAGGTTTTTTAAGTTATAGCCCACCGTTATATTCCTTACCCGGATATAATCCGATGAATACAACCAGTCGGTATTGCCCACAAACCCAAAGGTCGAATAGGCCTTGCTCACCCTTCCTTTTCCAGGACTGGAAGGCGACCTCCATCTGTCATTGTAGAAATAGGGGGCATTATCCGTAAAGCCCTGCCCAGTGCGGGTGATCGCCCGGCCTAACAAGGAATAGATCGAGCCCCCGCTCTGCCCCTGGACCAGGACACTCAGATCGAAACCTTTATAACGGACCGTATTGGACATGCCATACGTATAATCGGGACTGGGGTGCCCCACGATCTGCTTGTCCGCCTCGGTGATGAAGCCATCGCCGTTAAGGTCCTGATATTTCGGGTCCCCCACCGTTTCACCGGTGCCGTATAACGCGGCTCCCTTATTGAGATCATCCTGTGTCAATATGCCGGTCTGCCTGACCACATAGATACTGTTCAACGGATGTCCTACCCTTAAGATATTGTCCGAAACATCGAATGCGTTCGGGATGATGATCTGGGATTGTTTGCCATATAAGGCCACGATCTTATTGCCGTTGTGGCTTACGTTGATGCTGGTGCTCCATTCGAACCGGCCGACGAAGTTGCGTGAGGTCAGCTCCAGCTCTTCGCCTATATTCCTCATGGAACCTGCGTTCTGTAAGGCGGATTGAAGTCCTGTCGCTTCGGGGACAGGGACGTTCAGCAAGAGTTGGGTGTTCAATTTATTATAATAATCGAAGGATCCCGTGATGCGGTTGTTAAAGATCCCGAAATCGACGCCTATATCGAAGGTTTGTGATTTCTCCCATTTCAGATCGGGGTTGGATATCGTATTTGGCGCCTGGCCAATCGCAGCGGCCTGCGTTGCACCCAGCACATAGCCGTAAGAGCCCAGGGTCGGGATATCGTAATCACCGATATTGTTGTTTCCATTCACTCCATAGCTGGCCCTGAATTTCAGGTCGCTGAGAAATACGAGGCTTTTCATGAATTCTTCCTGGCTTATCCTCCAGCCTACCGAAGCGGAGGGGAATACTCCGTACTGGTTGTTGGCGCCAAACCTCGAAGAGCCGTCTGTGCGCAAACTAGCCGACAGCAGATATTTATGCCGATAATCGTATTGTGCCCGGCTGAAGTAAGACAGCAGCACGTTCTGGGATGAATTATTGGTCCCGCTCAACGCGACCGCCGCTGCGGCATTTAAGGTCTGGATCGTGCTGCTGGTAAAGCCGCCGACCGATCCGAACCCAGCCTGGTCGAGACGATCTATATTGTATGCCTGGCCTACCAGCAGGTTCAGGTTATGATCATTATTGATCGTGGTATTGTAGGTCAGCGTGTTCTCATTTACAAAGGTCAGTCTCCGGAATGTGCTGTAAGAGCCGGAGGTAGCGGCAGTCAGGTTGGGGTTGGTAGCTGCATTGAAGGTCCTCGCAGCCTGAGTGCTGGTCGTTATATACGGCGTATATACGCTGGTGTTGCTATTCGTGTTGTCTAAGTTGACGGTGCTCCTGAAATTCAGGCCTTTGATGATCTGAACCTCGCCATACATGGTGGCAAGGGTGCGGAATTTCTTGGTCTGATTGAGGTTGTACTGCAATTTACCAAGTACGCCATTGGTACTGTTACTCCAGAGGTACTGGGCATTTTTCCCAATATTGGGATAAAGTCCGACGCTGTCTTCCTGAACAGGAGACATGCTTAAGGCCTGATGGAAGATATTATCCTTCCCTTCCACGCCAGGATCGTCGGAAATGGAATAGCTTGGCGCCACGGAGAGACCGAAGCGCAGGGCTTTGCTGGCATTGATATCTATATTCGCTCTTACCGAATAAGCTTTGTAGTCTACGCCTTTTATAAAACCATCCTGTTTCACATAATTTCCAGAGATGAAATATTTCACCGCATCGGTGCCGCCACCCGCTGAAAGCTCGGCGTTCTGCATGAGGCCCTTTCGTTCTATCACGTCCTGCCAATTCTCAAACTCCAGGCCTGGGTGGCCCGGTGTCGCCCAGCGCGGATCGATCATGTAAGCTACATTGACCTGCCCCGGTGTCAGCCCTATCAGCGCAGCGCGCGTGGCAGGATTATCATTGGCGGTGGCTCCCAGGGTGCCATATTTCAGTACGTATGCCGCATTGATCATTTCGGCGGCGCGGTCGATCCATTGCTGGCCGTTCAGCATTTTTAATTTTTTGCTGGCATCGTTATAGCCGGTATAGGCATTGACCGAGAGTCTCGGCTTGCCGCTTTTGCCGTGTTTGGTCGTGATCAGCACTACGCCATTGGATGCCCTTGAACCGTAGATCGCCGCGGCGGCGGCGTCCTTCAGGACCTCTATGCTCTCAATATCGTTGGGATTGATATTATCCAGGGGGTTGCCGCCTACGAAGCCGCCACTGGCGGTATTAGTGGAATTGTTGGTCAGCGGGAAGCCATCGATGACATACAAGGGTTCGTTGCCCGCGCTGATCGAACCGGTACCGCGCACCTGGATGCTGAAGGCCTTTCCGGGAATACCCGTATTCTGTTTGACGGTGACCCCGGCCAGCTGACCGACCAGCGCCTGGTCCACACGTGTGATAGGACGTTGTTCAAAATTATCATTCTTCAGTGTAGCGACGGCTCCCGTGACGGTTGCTCTTTTCTGGGAGCCATAGCCGATGACCACCACATCTTCGAGAGACCTTTTGGCTGTGTTCATGCTGACCAGAAGGCTGGTATTGGTCGAAGATGTTATTTCTTTCGGGTCGAAGCCTACATAGCTGATGACCAGGATGTCCTTGCCGGGAATGGCCAGGATGCTGAAGCTCCCATCATCTCCGGTCGTGGTGGCGGTGCCGCCATTCTTTACCTGGATAGTAGCTCCGGCGATCCCCCGGCCGTTCTCATCCAATACTTTCCCTCTGATGAGGGTCTGCGCCAGCGCGGCCGGCTCCCCTTTCTGCGAACCACGCGCCGGGTTCTGGGCAAAGGACGGAATAGCCGCCAGGAGAAAGAAGATCAGGATCAGTTTTCGCAATAAATTTGGTTGGTTAGCATACAGGACTGAGAGGTCCGTCGCAGTATAACGGGTGAGACAAGATAACATGGCAAGTCGGTTTTGTTTTGGAACGGGATAAAAGTATATCAATGCCCATCCCTAACTGTCCTGAAGCATCCTGCTTCCTTCCAAAAATCTACGCAATCGTTCCCGGAAATGTATAAATGACATTTAATGAACAGAGGCAGCCGTAAGGTATAGTCCTGTCACTTATAGTCGGCAGCCAGCTGCAAGGCCCGGTAAGCATTGATAACGCCGCCGGAGACACAGATCTCGGAGAGTTTTACCTGTCGTGACACGCCGCCTGAACGAACGACCACCATGTGATCGGGCTTCACCACAGAGCGCATGATAATGTCCTTTACCTGCAAAGCGGTCAGCTTTGGGTAGTATTCCCGGATCAGCGCGGCGAGCCCGGTGACCACAGGCGCAGCCATGCTCGTACCATCGTGATTCGCGTAATGAGAACCCGGGGTAGTGGAGTAAATATTCACCCCCGGCGCAAAGACGTCGACCAGCGACTTGCCATAATTGGAGAAAGGCGCCACCAGGGTCGTGTCATCGATAAAGCCAGAAGCGCCAACCTCGATCCATGCGTCGGCGGACCCACTACCGTCCGCATATAGCCGCACGGGATAGTTGCTTTCTTTTTCCAGATCGCTGCCGTCATTTCCCGCCGCGTGAACGATCAGCACGTCTTTTGAGAGGGCATATTTTACGGCGTCGTCGACTAATTTTTTATCCCAGCTCTGTCCTTTTCCAAAGCTCATATTGATGACCCTTGCGCCGTTGTCCGCGGCATATCGTATGCCGTTTGCCACGTCCTTGTCCCGCTCATCGCCATCCGGCACAACCCTGACGGCCATGATGCGCACGTGATCCGCCACTCCTTTTATCCCGATCTCATTATCCCTCACTGCGCCGATGATACCTGCCACATGCGTACCGTGGTCCGCATCCGGCCCCGTTACATCCGCATTGCCATAGGAGCTTTGACGGCCATTCATATAATCGTCCCCGACGATGGGCCTGGGATCATAAGAGAGGTTTAGCTGATAATCCACTTTTACCCGATAATGCTTCAGCGCCTCGCCGAGGTCCTCCTCTCTGAACCTTATAAAGCTGGGGTCATTCTTCAATTCACCCATCACCACGCTGCGGATCTGCGTTTCTGCGGGGTCTCGGGCAATATATTTTTCAAAATCGGCCAGCGTTGGCGTGTCCTTGTGCATTCTTGTGACAATGCCATCCAGTATCTCTTTAAACCGGCTGATCCCTTCAAGCGTTTTACGGGAATTTTCCATCTGCTGATCCAGCTCCGCACGCATTTTCCGGTAAGCTTCCCATCCTGCCCGATCCTTAGCCGTCACTGTAGCCTCGGTCAGGCTGTCATAACGGGGCCGATCCCGGCGGATGATCCTGACCATCTCCAGGTTGTCATAATTAACATCCCCTTTCGGCCCACCGATAAAGTCCCAGCCATGGAGGTCATCCGCATACCCATTATGGTCATCATCGATGCCGTTACCCGGCTTTTCTCCGGGGTTATTCCAGATCACTGCCTTCAGGTCTTCATGGCTGGTATCCACACCTCCATCGATAACGGCAACCAATACCGTCACCGCTTTCTTATTGACGAGGAGTTCACGGTAGGCCCGTTCGGTGCTGATCCCGAATGTGGTGTCGGCGTGAAGGTCAAGATTTTGCCAGTTGGGTCTCTGAGCGTTGCACCAAATGGAAAGAAACAGTAAGATAATGGCGGCAGCGATCTTTTTAAGGGCCTCGGCGGATGATTTCATAGTTAAAGATAAGGGGTAACTTGGATGTGTAAACCCATTGCACATGAAAAGATCCATTTTCATTTTTCTGTTCGCCGCTGCCTGTCTTTCCGGCTTTCCGCAAAAAAAGACTACACCCGGTTATTTCCCACCTGCGGGCGAATGGCAGCACCGCTCGCCGTCCTCGCTCGGTCTCGACTCCGCCGCATTGCAGGAAGCCATCCGGTATGCCAGGGAAAACGATGCCAAGGCCCCGCGCAATCAGGAATTGGCGCAGGCCGAAAGTTTTGGCAAAGAGCCTTTTGGCGAAGGCATCGGTCCTTTTACCGAACGGGGCGAACCCACCGGCATCATTGTTTACAAGGGATATATCGTCGCCGAATGGGGAGAGCCCCTGCGGGTAGACATGACCCACAGCGTCACCAAGAGCTTTTTGTCGACCGTGGTCGGCCTCGCCGTCGATCAGGGGTTGATCCAAAGCGTACTGGATACAATAGCCGGCTATATGGCGCCGGTGGAAGCCTATAATCCTGCCGCTCCGCTCCGGCCGGCAGAAGAGCTGGGTAAACCGCAGCTGTTGTACCCTTTCTCCAGCGCCCACAATCGCCTCCTGACCTGGGAGGTCATGCTGAGACAGACCAGCGACTGGGAAGGCGTACTCTGGGGAAAGCCCGACTGGGCCGACCGTCCCGAAGGCCCGGCAAACGAATGGCGCAACCGGAAACGAAATGTCCCCGGCTCCGTCTGGAAATATAACGATGTCCGGGTGAATGCGCTCGCGCTGGCAGCGACCAGCGTTTGGCGCAGACCGTTGCCGCAGGTGCTTAAGACCTTTATCATGGACCCCATCGGCGCCTCCAATACCTGGAGATGGAATGGCTACCGTAATTCATGGATCGTACTGGACGGGCAGCCCGTTCAGTCGGTGAGCGGTGGCGGGCACTGGGGCGGCGGGATGTTTATCAATGCCTATGATATGGCACGCTTTGGCTTGCTGACCCTTCACCGCGGCAATTGGAACGGCAAACAGCTGATCTCCGAACAATGGGTGCGTCAGGCCCTGACCCCCACCGGGGCCAATACGACCTATGGATATATGAACTGGTTTGTCAACCAGGACCGCAAATTTATGCCCAGCGCTCCTGCCGATGCCTTTGTGCATGTAGGCAACGGCACGAATTTCATCTATGTCGATCCCCGCCACCAGTTGGTCGCCGTGGTCAGATGGATCGGGAACAATGCCCTTGATGGAATGGTGAAAAAGATACTCGCGTCCGTTCCCTTGTAAATCCGCTGGACAAAGATTACCTTTCTGGTTACTCACCCTGTTTTATCACGGCTCACAAACTTCGGCAAAATGGGAAAAACCAGTACATGGCGAAGATCAGGTAGCTATTCGGTAAATATGCGGCTGATCAGGGACCTCGAAGATTTTATCAATCATAAGATCCCGGGCATCCTTTATGCCGGGTGGGGCGAAAAGAATTTTTCGGATCACAGCTATCTCACGCTGATAGGCTCCAAAGAAAGCGAGATCTACTACCCGATCGGGAAATATGACCGGCCACAATTCCATAATGATCTTCAGAAGCTGGTGATCGGGTTGAAGTATATCGGTCAGGGAGATTCGGCAACTGCCCGGGCGATCGTACTGGAGATAGGATTGGGGAAGAGTATCGGAGATTCCGAATCATGGATAGCGGTCCAGGATAACAAGGGAGAAGAAAAGATGAAACTTATCGAGGAGGGCCTGCTGGCTATCATGGAGCCATTCAGGAACCGCAACAGCATCACTTATCCGAATGAGTTCCTGCCCACCTTTATATTCGTCGCCGGCTTTCTCATCGGTATCGGCACGCTGATGTTCGACCAGCCGGTATTAAAATCCCTCTGTGTCATTATTTTCTCAGCGGCTATCTGGTTTGTCACCCGCCGGTTCACCAAAGGATATTGTCATTTCGAATCTCCCCGTCAGCAATTGCTCGACAGGCTGCAGAACTGGCTGAGCATCGCGCTGGTCCTGTTCGTCGTGATTGCCGTGGCGCTATTTTTCAGGGCGGGCTGAGAGGGCTGACACCCTGGGCTGAGAGGCGGGCGTGGGCGAGCTGAGAGTGCTGGCACCCAAGGCTGAACGGGCGTGGTCGGGTGGCCTGGCCTTTAGCGCGATGGAGTAGCGGCCAGCTGCTTGTACCGCATCATTGCCTCTACAAAATAATAATCGGCGTAGGTCAGCGGCACATCCACCTCCGATCGCGCAGGCAGGTGGCCTACACTGTGCTTCAGGATAAACCCGCCGTTGGAACCAACCACTGCCTTATAATTATTGGAAGAGAGCGCAACGAGGATCTGCTCTGCCGTCCCGAGATATTCCTTTCCTTTTTCGAGCCCCGCATAGCGGCTCAGCTCGATAAGTGCCGAGGCCATGATCGCGGCTGCCGATGCGTCGCGGAGGGCAATGGGTATATCAGACGCATTGTAATCCCAGTAAGGGATCTTGTCCGCCGGCAGATGAGGATTGGTCAGAATGAAATTGGCGATCGCTTCCGCCTGTTCAAGGTATTTCGGATCATGGGTAGCACGGTACATAACGGTGTACCCATAGAGCCCCCAGGACTGTCCTCTCGCCCAGGCCGAAGAATCGGCGAATCCCTGCGCCGTCTTCTTTGCCAGCACCTCGCCCGTGGCCGTATCATAATCTACCACATGATATGAGCTGTGATCCGGCCGGAAATGATTGCGTATCGTCGTATTGGCGTGGGTGACTGCGATATGGTAAAAAGAAGAATCTCCGCTGAACTGTGTGGCCCAGAGCAGGAGCTCCAGGTTCATCATGTTGTCGATGATGACCGGATATTTCCAAGGCTTGCTGTCCCAGCTGCGGATGCATCCGACTTTTGGGTTAAAGCGGGTGGACAGGGAGCGGGCGCTGTTCATCAGGATATCCGTATAATCCTGGGCCGGAAGCATTTTTTGTCCGACCAGGCGCTGGGCATTCCCATAAGAGCAATACATCATGAACCCCAGATCGTGCGTGCCTTTGTTGTACTGTTCGGCCTCCAGCAGCCCCAGCCGCTTCAACGCCTCCCGCGATAAAGACGTATCCTTTGAGAATTCGAAAAGGTACAGGAGCGTGCCCGGATAGAACCCGCTGGTCCACCATTTCGAATCGCTGGTCTCCAGCTTGTCCGTCGTTGCATAATAGGTCTTGGGCATGCGGGCGGCTGGAAGGGCGGCCATCAGCACCTTGTACTGGTTGCAGGCCTGGCGGAGGTTCCCATCGATAAGCCGTACAATGGCTGGCTTAGTCTGAAGTTTTGCGGCCTTCTGCGCCAGGCAATGGCCGGCAGAAAAGGTGGCTGTAAGAACCATGATCATTGAAAATATTCCGGGGGCAAGCTTTTTATTCCTGAGCATGGGCTTCTGATTATTATTCCGCTAATCTATGGAATGATCTCCAGGTATATCCATTCCACTCCAGATTTTTTGTGCCGTCCAGCGTTCAGGGGGCGCCGACCAGAATTCATCCGTAGCCGGCAGGCCGAGGGGCAGCAGGATATCGGAACAGAGATAGAGGCTGCCTGTCGTATTATATACATCCGCGAGATCGGGCTGCGAGCCATAGACCCCGATATTCAGCCAGCCATCTTTGGTAAATGTAGAGGGGGACTCCATTGTTTTTTTCAGCACGGCAGTGAGCGCGCATCGGACCTGTGCGGGGCTGAGCTGGGCAGGGAGCCGCCGCCGCCAGGCCATATCGGCCAGATGATGAAAGGCGGCTCCTCTGTAAACGATCGATCTTCCCGTGATGGGATAGCTACCGTCGGTATTGATCAGCCGCTCCTGTATTACGGCATATCTTTCGCTACGGACCTTCAGCTTAGGGACGAGCCAGGCATAGTCCTGTGTTTTTTCGCTTACGGTCTCCAATATTTTGGCGAGATAGGGATGGATCACAAAACTGTTGTAATAATCCCAATGATAAGAAGCGCCATCGGAGTAGACCCCATCCCCCACATACCATTTTTCCAGCTGTCGCAAGCAGTAGTCCACACGCAGGGGGTCCCACTGAAAACCATAATGACAGAAGAAGGCCTCGATCATACCGGAGAACAACAGCCAGTTATTCGGGCCAGGCTTGATCCCCCGGGTCTGTCTCAACGCTTCCACGACCTGTCTGCGGGTGGAGTCGTGGAGATGCTCCCATAACCATGGGCAGCGTAAAAAAGAAAAGGCAAAAAAGGAAGCGTCTACCAGGGCCTGACCAGGCTTTCCCCAGGACATATAATCTTTTGCTGCGGGGTTCACCGCGTGCGAGATCGCCGGTATTACCCACTCACGATATTGCTGACGCAAGGCGATCTCTTTTGGAGAGCCGCCTTCACCATTGAGCCAGGGAGCGATGCCGTTCAGGATCCTGCCAAAGGCTTCGAGCGGGGCGGCCAGCGTCCTTGACGATGCGTTGTCGGTTCTTTTTGACAGGATAGCCGGAAGGGCGTTCCTGAGATCGTCGTTTGCGAGACTGGACAATATGGGACGCGCCAGCCGGTCCAACTGGACAAGCCAGAATTCCCGGTCCGATGCGCCTGTATTCATCTGTGCAGTCATCTTTGGTCCTTTGCCCTCCTGACCGTGGGCCATGGATGGCAATACCAGACTAAGGATAAGGAGCAATGCGAAAACGGAGCGCCGGACCAGGAAGAAATGGCTCATGGAAATAATTTTCATAAAGATAGGGCCCACGCAGACACCGGAAGGGGCATTTACCGAAAAGGAGCTAATTTCGCAGGCTCAGGACACCGAAAATAAATCTTGCAAGGCAATGAAGGAAAAGTTAAGGCAGCTGGCCCAGGAACTGGAGGGGGAATTGTATGACGACAATATCATGCGTACGCTGTACGCTACCGATGCGTCGGCCTACCGCGAAATGCCGCTGGCCGTAGCGGTGCCAAAGACCATTGAAGACCTGAAAAAACTGATCGGGTTTGCCCGCAGCGAAAAAACATCCCTGATCCCGCGTACGGCTGGAACCTCCCTTGCGGGGCAGGTGGTGGGGAATGGCATCGTCACCGATGTATCCAAATATTTCACGAGGATCCTCGAGCTGAACAAGGAAGAAAAATGGGTGCGTGTGCAGCCTGGGGTGATCCGCGACGAGCTGAACCTTTTTTTAAAGCCGCACGGCCTTTTCTTTGGCCCCGAAACTTCCACGGCCAACCGCGCTATGATGGGCGGTATGGTGGGGAATAATTCCTGCGGCAGTAATTCCATCGTGTACCGCAGTACGAGGGAACACCTCCTTGAAGTAAAGGCCCTGCTCAGCGATGGGACGGAAACTGTATTCGGCTCCCTGGATATCGAGGCCTTTCATGCCAAATGCGAAGGGGATCAGCTGGAAGCCCAGATCTATCGCACTATCCGCAGCCTGCTGAGCAGTACGGACAATCAGGAGGAGATCCGGAAAGAATTCCCCAAGAGCAGTGTGGAGAGAAGGAATACCGGTTATGCGCTGGACATGTTGCTGGAGACGGCCCCCTTCACCGTGGGCGGCCCCGACTTTAATTTTTGCCGGCTGATCGCGGGATCGGAGGGCACCCTTGCCTTTATCACCGAGATCAAGCTTAATGTAGTGCCTGTTCCATCAGGGGAGAACGGCCTTCTCTGCGTCCACTTCAATACCATCGACGAATCGTTGCGCGCCAACCTGATAGCGCTCCCGTACCGGCCCAGCGCCAGCGAATTGATCGATCATTATGTGCTGGAATGCACGAAGGATAATATTGAACAGAGCAAGAACCGATTTTTCGTCCAGGGGGACCCCGGCGCCATCCTGGTGGTGGAATTCATCCGGACGGACAGAGACGCGATCCGGGAGGTCGCCGGTAAAGTAGAGGCGGATATGCGTGCTGCCGGTCTTGGCTATCACTTTCCGTTGTTGTTCGGAGAGGACACGAAAAAGATCTGGAGCCTGCGCAAGGCGGGGCTGGGTCTGCTGAGCAACCTGCCCGGCGACGAGAAAGCGGTGCCGGTCATCGAGGATACGGCGGTGGACGTCCAGGACCTGCCCGCCTATATCCGGGACTTCAATGAGATCCTGAAAAAGCATAATCTTTATTCCGTTCATTATGCCCATGCCGGCAGCGGGGAGATCCATCTGCGGCCCATCATCAACCTGAAGACCGTGGAAGGCAACCGGTTGTTCCGTACGATTGCGGAAGAGATTGCCACGCTGGTAAAAAAATACAATGGTTCGCTGAGCGGCGAGCATGGGGATGGGCGGCTGCGGGGTGAGTTCATCCAGCAGATGGTGGGTGAGAAGAACTATGAGATGCTGAAGCAGGTGAAGAAGAGCTGGGACCCCGCAGGCATTTTCAATCCGGGCAAGATCGTTGATACGCCACCCATGAACTCCATGCTGCGGTATGAGCCGGGACAACAGACGCCCCCCTTCCCTACTATATTCCGGTTTGCCAACCAGGACATCCTGCAGCATGCCGAGCAATGCAATGGATCGGGGGATTGCCGCAAGACGCAGCTGTCAGGAGGCACCATGTGCCCTTCGTTCATGGCTACCCGCAATGAGAAAGACACGACCCGGGCCCGCGCAAATATCCTGAGGGAATTCCTCACCCATTCGGAGAAGCCAAACCGGTATGACAACAAAGAGATCTACGAAGTAATGGACCTCTGTCTGAGCTGTAAGGGCTGTAAGTCGGAATGCCCGTCGAACGTAGATGTCGCCAAGCTGAAGGCCGAATTCCTGCAACATTATTACGATGCCAACGGCGTACCCTTCCGGTCGAGGATGATCGCCAACTTTACGGCCTCCGCGCGTCTGGGGTCCATAGTTCCCGGACTGTACAATTTTGTAATGACCAGCCGGCTGACCAGTGGTCTGGTCAAGAAGATAGCCGGGTTTGCACCGGACCGGTCGATGCCGAAGCTGCATAGGACGACCCTGCGGAGCTGGTATAAGAAGCATCGGACCTCCGCACCTAAGTCTGCAAAAAAGGTTTACCTTTTTTGTGACGAATTCACCAATTACAACGACACCGAGATAGGCATCCGCGCCATTCTGCTGCTGGAGCGGCTGGGATACGAGGTGCTGATACCCCTGCACGAAGAGAGCGGGAGGGCCTGGCTTTCCAAGGGCCTTATCCGGCAGGGGAAGAAGATCGCCAACCAGAATATCCGTTTGTTGAGCCCCCTTATCAGTGCGGAGACCCCGTTGATCGGGGTCGAACCTTCGGCCATCCTCACCTTCCGTGACGAATACCCCGATCTGGCCGATGATGAGCTGCTTGATGCATCGCACAAGCTGGCAAACCATGTTTATCTGATCGACGATTTTATCGCCCGGGAGATCGACAAGGGCAATATCCGGCGGGAGCAATTCACAAAAGAAAAAAGGTCGGTCAAGCTGCATGGTCATTGCCAGCAAAAGGCCTTGTCTTCCGTAGCCGGGTCCTTGAAGATCTTGTCCCTGCCGGAAAATTATTCGGTGAGCACCATTCCTTCAGGTTGCTGTGGCATGGCGGGTTCTTTCGGATACGAGAAAGAACATTACGAGCTGTCGCAGAAGATCGGGGAGCTGGTGCTGCTGCCAACGGTACGTCAGCAGGATGCGGAAACGATCATTGCCGCACCCGGCACCAGTTGCCGGCATCAGATCAGGGACGGCACGGGCAGAAAGACCCTTCACCCGGTGGAGGTTCTGTTCGAAGCGCTGATATAGGGCGGACTTACGTAGTCGCGGGTCGGGTGTTATCCTTAATTTTATGTTACAAAATAATCGAACATGGCGCTGAGCAAGAAGATTGATCCATTTTTAAAGACGAACAACGATACCGGTTTTGGTAACAATGCCAGCAATTATGGAGGCCGTTTTATCAACCGGGACGGCACGTTCAACCTCCGGAAGGAAGGAAGGTCCTTTCTGGAAAGGTTCAGCATCTACCATAATATGCTGACCATCCCCAGATGGAAATTCGTCAGCGTGATCCTGATCTTTTACTTTGGCATCAATCTGATCTTCACTTTTGTATATCTGGGTGTGGGGATCGATCAACTGCAGGGAGTGATCGCCACGACCAACTGGGGCAAATTCAAGGAAGCCTATTTCTTCAGTACGGAAACTTTTACCACCGTCGGTTATGGCCGGGTGAACCCGGTGGGTGACGGGGCAAATTTTATCGCTTCCATCGAGGCCATGATGGGATTTCTATCCTTTGCCCTAGCGACCGGTCTTATCTTCGGAAGATTTGCCAGGCCTCAGGCCTTCCTCACCTTCAGCGACCATGCGCTGATCAGCCCGTTTAAGGGAGGCACCGCCCTTATGTTCCGCTTTGCTTCGTATAAGGACAAGCATACGCTCACCGATGTGGAGATCCGGGTAAACATCGGACTGCAGGTACCACAGGAGAAAGGCGCACCCGAATACCGGTATTATGACCTGGCCCTTGAACGGACCAAGGTGGAGAGTCTGCCGATGAACTGGACGGTGGTGCATCCTATAGATGAAAAAAGCCCGTTGCAGGGCTTCAGCGACGAGGATATGAAGATTGCCGATGTAGAGATCTATGTCCTGATCAGGGGGTTTGACGATGTTTATTCCAATGTCGTCCAGCAGCGGACCTCTTATACCTACCAGGAAATAAAATTCAATGGCAAATTCGTGCCCATGTACCGTGAAAGCAGCGATGGAAAGACCACCATCCTTGAATTACACAAGCTGAACGAATACACCGGGGTGTAAAGGCCCAGTGTAAAGTTCCTGTGAATTTTATACCAGGGGACAACCGCACCGCGGAAAATAACGTAATGTTTGGGCAGTACCCCATTAAACCTTGGGGTCATTTATTCATCCCAGGTAGCAGACATGCCCAAACCCATATTTACCCTTCCCCTGTTCCTTTTACTGGCATTTCCCTCCTTCCTCGCGCAGGCCCAGGGTTCTGTTCCCCGGAACCCGGCGGACAGCGTGGAAAAAACCTCCGCTGGCGATGAGACCGACGTAAAAAAAGAACGCCATCCAAACACGCAGCTGGACCTGGTGGACATCGGCCGGAATTTCCTCGAGCATTCCCGGGGCAAACGGGTGGATACCACGACACACAAGAGCGGCAAGCTGCATATTTCCGCTTTGCCGATCGTCGGTTACACGCTTCAGACGGGCTTTGCCGGAGTGCTGAGCTCTAATTTCGCCTTTTATACCAGCGAACATAGCCAGGCCAATCTGTCGAATATTCTTACCAGCATCACCTATTCCCAGTACAAGCAGATCCTTTTCCCTATCCAGGCCGACATCTGGACAAAGGGTAACAAATACAATATCGTTACGGACTGGCGCTACCTGAAATATCCTTCCACGACCTATGGACTGGGTGGCAACACCCCTGCGGACAGCGGTTATGGCATCGATTACTCCTATCTGCGGTTCCACCAGGCCATCCTGAAAACGATCTCCAAAGACCTCTATCTGGGTATCGGGTATGACCTGGATTATTTCTGGAATATCGTGGAGATCAACCCGCCACCGGATGGCGCTACGGACTTCGAGACTTATGGCTTCCGCAAAAAAGAGGTCGCCTCAGGTATCTCCCTGCATTTCTTATACGACTCCCGCAGGAACCAGATCAATCCGGAGAACGGTGGCTATTTGAGCGCCAGCTACCGGCCCAATTTCACTTTTCTGGGCAGCGACGCCAACTGGCAATCTCTGATCCTCGATCTCCGCAAATATATCCGCTTCCCCGGTAGCACGCATAATGTGCTGGCGCTCTGGAACTATGACTGGTTTACCACGGGCAGCGACAATCCTCCGTACCTGCTGCTGCCCAGCACTGGCTGGGATGCCTACAGCAATACGGCCAGAGGTTATATCCAGGGCAGGTACCGGAGCAGGAATATGGTCTACCTGGAGTCGGAATACCGCTTTGGCATCACGTCCAACGGGCTGCTGGGAGGGGTGGTCTTCGCCAACGCACAGTCTTTTTCCGAAACGGCTTCGGGCCGGTTTCAATATGTCATCCCGGGCTATGGTGGCGGCATCCGGATCAGTCTGAATAAATTCTCCCGTACCAATCTTTGCGTGGACTATGGAATAGGCCGGAATGGCTCGGGGGGATTTTTTGTGAATCTGGGAGAGGTGTTCTAACTTGTAGCATGAGAAAAATACTGCTTCTGCTTCCCGCACTTCTGGGCTATTGCCTTGCTTTTACACAAGGAGATCCGCGGCTGGCGAAGGCCTCCCGGGAAGACAAGGCCGGATGGATATCCATACATCTCGAAGGTGCGCCCAGAGAGATCGGTTACCAGCATGGCTACCTGCTCGCCAACGAAATCGAGGACCTTATGCACACCATGAAGCCCTGGATCCTCCACAATTCCGGCAAGAACTGGGAATTCTACCGCGCTGCCGTAAAGAAAATGTTCTGGGCCAGGATCGACAAGGAATATCAGGATGAGATAGCCGGCATTGCGGAAGGGCTGCATGCCCGCGGCAAGAACTATGATATTTATGACCTTGTCGTATTGAACGGGAATATCGAGCTGTCCCAGTATTATGTCCCTGCACTGGCGGAAAAAGCAAAACCGGGTTCGGCCGATAACAAGGCCCCTGGGAACTGCAGCGGATTCATCGCAACGGGCAGCTATACTTCCGATGGAAAGATCGTGATCGGTCATAACAACTGGACGGACTATATAGTAGGGGAACGCTGGAATGTGATCGCCGATATCGTACCGGAGAAAGGCAACAGGCTTTTCATGGATATGATGCCCGGCTTTATACACAGCGGAGATGATTTTGTGGTCAGCGGAGCGGGCATCCTGATCACCGAGACCACCATCACCCAATTCAAGGGTTTCGATGAAGCGGGCATCCCCGAATTCGTACGCGCAAGAAAGGCGGCACAATATGCCAACAGCATCGATGACTTTGTGAGGATCATGACCACGGGTAATAACGGAGGCTACGCCAATGACTGGCTTGTGGGAGATACCAAAACCAATGAGATCGCGAGGGTGGAGCTGGGTTTCAAAAATACGCCCGTATGGCGGACTACGGACGGGATCTATACCGGTTCGAATTTCCCGAGCGACCCTAAGCTGATGAGAGAAGAGACCACGTTCGATCCCATGGATTCGGTAAACTCACCCAATAGTCGTAAGCGTCGCTGGGAGCAGCTCACGGAAAAATATAAAGGAAAGATCGATGCCAGCACTGGCCAGACGATAGAAGGGGACAGTTACAACGAACTGACCAAAGCCCGGGAAGCCAGTGGATGTGTATTAGCTGGGAGGATCGATATGGATCCAAGGGGATGTCCCGAATGGGGGTGGCCTCCTTATTATCCAGGTGGGACCGTGCAGGGCAAGATCACTACTGCGGCGCTGGCCGGGGACCTGAAGTTCTGGGCCCATATGGGCAATCCAAATGGAGATGATTTTATCGCCGCCCCTTTCTTCCGGCAGCATCCGGAATTCAACTGGCAGGCAAGATGGCTGCATGATATGAAATCGAACCCATGGACTTTGTTCGGGGCAAAAAAATAGGTAATTCACCGCGAGCCCGGGGCTGCAATGCATTACCTAACTCATAGCAATATGACGTCCGATGCGCCAGCTGAACTTAATTAACGGTAACGACCCTTCCGGCATAGATAAAGCCGTGTTCTGGAAGAACGGGTGTATTCTCGGGTTGATCACAGGAAAAATGCATTAACCGATCTTTGCTGGAGCAGTCACCAGCCAAATTAATAGCCGATAGGTCAGCAACAGCCTTATCATTAAATGGGTGTAGTATGTGATTTTTTCCTGTAGGGCAGAATAAAGAGTAGCGGAATGGATGCAGGTTAGTATTTATCCACAAATTATGTACCATAATTGCTTATTCATCCCATTGCGGGAATATAAATAACAAAAAAAGCCCCTTATAAGGCTGAATCTATTGAAAACAGGTCTGCAGAAGGCCGTTATGCCTTCTTCTTAAAGAATTTCCCGATGAGCCAGGTGGTGCCCATTCCGGCAGCAGTCCGTAAAAGATTGGTTCTGGCCGAGCGGCCTATAGCCTGCTGGAATAAGTTCTTTGCTATATTTATAGGCTTGATATCTTCCGCGACCTGGGACACCCTGCGACGCATGAACTGTTCATTGACGTAATCCTGGTCTTCGAGCTCGCGGATCGCCAATTTCAGCTCCTCCATGGTCGTGATCGTACTCATTTCTTCTTGTGTTTTAGCAATTTACGGACGAGCATATTACCCACCGGCTCCTTCAGCCAGCGATCCCGTTTGGCGTAACAAACGAGCCCGACAATACCATATATACCCCCGACGATGAAAAACCCATAGAAATCCTTACCCAGCCAGTCACCGATCAGCAATGCCACTCCAATACTCATGATCAGGGCAAAAAGGCCTACTATCGCAATAATACCGAGACCCGCCGCGATGTCAGACACCGAATCGGAGAGGGTATCGACTGTCCTTAATTTCCACAACGACGCCTTTGTCTCCAGAAAGTCCCCGGTGTCCGATAAAAGTATATCGATATCGTATTGCTGATCGTGCATTAGCTGGTCATATTTTTTGGATTGTCGGAACTCGTTTGAATCCGTTAAGCTCCCCGATGAACGTTCTTTCGTTCTTTGATCATTGGCTCTGCCGGATCATCAGGACATCGAGCTTCTTGCTTCGCCTTTGGCTCTGCTGAAATTTTCTTTGACGCCGTCAACCATATCCCCGAATTTATCCTTGATGGAATCGCTGAGGTCGTTGCCCTTTTCCATTATTTTACGACGGGTCTCCGTGCCTTTATCGGGAGCCAATAAGATACCTAATGCTCCCCCTATGGCTGCGCCTACGACGAAGCCCAGTAACAATTTTGAACTATTCATGTGTTGATTTTTTAAGATGAAAGGAATGTTTACGGATATGTTAGTTAAAATTCCTTGCCAAATCCTGAAAATGACAACGAACTGCCATAGAATCCCCGCCGGTCAAGGGGTATCAGCCTGTTTATTTCTTGTCAGACCGCAGGATAAGCAGTCCGGTTTGAGAAAAATTTTCTACAATCTGAGGAAGGTTTCCCGGTCAGCCCTCTGACCTAAACCTAGGAGGAATGCCGGGCCGGTCTGATTTATGGGGCGGGACAACCTAAATAAGGAGACGGTATAAATGGTATTATTCTGGTTATGTACAGGTTTAAAAAACTTCACCCATCTTTATGGAAAATGGAACTATCCTGCAGCTATTTCACTGGTATTACCCCGGTGACGGAAGTTTATGGAAGAAAGTAAAGGAAGAAGCGGGTCGGCTCGCCGCTCTCGGCATCACTGCGATATGGCTTCCTCCTGCATACAAAGGTACCGGCGGCGGATATTCGAACGGATATGACGTCTACGACCTTTACGATCTGGGAGAATTCGATCAGAAAGGATCCGTTCGAACCAAATATGGGACAAAAGAAGAATATATCGACGCCATACATGCCGCTCAGCATGCCGGACTGAAGGTCTATGTGGACATCGTGTTCAATCATAAAGGCGGGGCCGATGAGGCGGAACTGATCAAAGTAAGAAAAGTAGATCCGGAGGACCGGAATAAATTCATCAGCGATCCTTATGATATAGAAGCCTTCACAAAATTTACCTTCCCCGGCCGCAAGAAGAAGTATTCCCCCTTTATCTGGGATTACAAATGCTTCACCGGCGTGGATTACGATCAGCGGACCCAGGAGACGGCCATTTTCAGCATCCTTAATGATTACGGAGAAGGCTGGGAAGAAATGATCGATGACGAGAAGGGTAATTACGATTATCTGATGTATGACGACATCGAGTTCAGGAACCCGGCCGTGAGGGAAGAACTGAAGCGGTTTGGTGAGTGGTACTGGAAAGAGACCGGATTTGATGGGGTAAGGCTGGATGCTGTAAAGCACATTTCTCCGAAATTCTATAATGAATGGCTCGACCATATGCGCAGCATTGTTGGAAAAGAAATGTTTGTGGTGGGAGAATATTGGGCGCCAGGCAACCTTCCCTTGCTCCTTAAATATTTAGAGGCCACGGAAGGCAGAATGTCTCTTTTCGATGCTGCTCTTCACCGCAACCTGGTCGTTGCATCCAACGGTGGAAAAGATTATGATCTGAGAACGATATTCAACGATACGCTGGTCGACGTCAGGCCGGAGCTTGCCGTTACCGTCGTAGGCAACCATGATACGCAACCCCTGCAAGCCCTGGAGGCGCCGGTGGAGCAATGGTTCAAGCCACTGGCCTATGCTTTGATACTCCTCAGAGAGAAAGGGTATCCTTGTATATTCTATACGGATATCTACAGCGCCACCTATACGGATAAAGGGCACGATGGGCAGGACCATGAAATTTTCCTGCCGGCCTGTGAAAATATCGACAAGCTGTTACAGGCCAGAAAAAGTTTCGCTTATGGGAACCAGCGGGATTATCTGGACCATAGCAATTGTATAGGGTGGACCCGTGAAGGCGATCCGGAACATCCGGGATCGGGCCTGGCGGTTCTTTTAAGCAATGGAGATGAAGGGCGAAAAAAGATGGAGGTCGGCAAGGGGCATGCTGGCAAAGTTTTCAGAGAATATCTCGGGAAACGCCTGGATGCTGTCACGATCGATGAGGAGGGGTGGGGAGAATTCCAGGTGGAAGCGGGTTCTCTATCCGTATGGGTATCGACCTGAAACGATCATTAACCTATGAGAACATGAAGACAGCCATAAAAAAATTCGCGTTGAACCTGCACGTCTGTTAATGATCTCCAATAATGAGTTGGGCATCGATAAAGATGCCCTCTCCAAATTATCCGAGCCTTATTTCTTCGTTCGCCCTATCGCTGGATTTCGCCAGAATTAAGGCTCAATCAGCCCGGCGGATGAATTTCAGCAGGATCGCGATGATAGCGATAACGAGAAGAATGTGAATAATGCCCCCGGCATGATATCCTAAGAATCCGATGGCCCAGGCTATAACAAGAATGACGGCGATCAGGTACAATAAATTTCCCATTTGATTGATTTTAAGTTTTTAACTATACTGCAATTTTTCCGCTGAATCCGTGTTTAGCAACGTATCGATCGCGTCATTTATCAATTGCCGGCTGAGCGGCTTTGCGATAAAGAGATCGACTCCACCTTTATACGCGGTATTTCTTTCCGCCGCGCTGTCATGCGCCGTAATCATGATCACTTTGATTTCCGGGTAATTCTTTTTGACATAGGGAATAAAATCCAGCCCGAAACCGTCGGGGAGGTGATTATCCAGGAATAATAAAGAGGGAGTGTCGGTCTGCAAAGCAACTACGGCATCTGAAAGCGAATTGACAAATCCGGTACGGAAATTCCGTTGTTTCAGCATGCCGCTAAGCAAATAGCAAATGTCCAATTCATCATCCACAATCAAAATTTTGCTGATAGCTGTCATATTACTTGTTTCCACTTACTTTTCATTTTCTGAGCTTCAAGATCATTTTCACGTAAATGATTACAATTTTATTGCCATATAAAACTGGGGCTGCCAAAGCCCTCATCCACCCCCCCTCCCCTTATTAACAACTCTTTAAAAAAATGACCCGGTTATTTAGCGGGGCTGGGTCTACCCTATTTGGGTAATTTTTTCCCCAAAGCCGAAGGTCTATCTTACCTTTGCCCTTGCTTCTTGGTCGTTTTAATTCTGGCAAGATGTTTAACATATAGAATAGGTAAGCTAATTGCGGGATCGGGTCCCATTTATTCATTTTCCAGTAATTTTAAAATCAGAAAAACACAGTTATGAAGCGAATTCTTATCATAGATGATGATATGGACATGTGCAATTTGCTGGGCCGCTTTTTACAGAAAAAAGGATTTGAGACAGAGGCAGCTCACAATGGTAACAAGGGTATTGCCAAGTTCAAAGAATCGAAATTCGATGTAGTGCTTTGCGATTTTCGTCTGGGGGATAAGGAGGGAAGAGAAGTTTTAAGGGAGATCAAGACGATCGATCCTTATGCCATCGTCATCATCATCACCGGCTATTCCGACATAAAGACGGCCGTGGACGTTATAAAATCGGGTGCCTTCGACTATATCACCAAGCCCCTGATACCCGAAGAAGTTCTTAATGTGATCGGCAGGGCCTTACAGCAGCCTTCCGATAATGCCGGGGCTTCCAAATCCTCCGGCTCTGCCTATGCCGCGGTTAAAAAAGGCAGCAAACCAACCGGCGATGAAGAATTCCTGGTCGGTCAGTCACCCGCGACAAAGGAACTATACCGGCAGATAGAGCTGGTGGCCCCTACCAATTACAGCATCATCTTATACGGAGAGAGCGGGACCGGTAAAGAGGTCATTGCCCGTACGATCCATGAATACAGCGCCCGTAAGGACAAGCCTTTTATTGCGATGGATTGCGGCACCCTGTCGAAGGAACTGGCGGGCAGTGAGCTGTTCGGCCATGTCAAGGGTGCGTTTACCGGCGCCCTGAATGATAAGGAAGGGCATTTTGAGCTCGCCAACGGGGGTACATTGTTCCTCGATGAGGTAGCCAATCTCTCCTATGAGATCCAGGCGGCCCTGTTGCGGGTGATCCAGGAAAGGAAATTCAAGCGGGTTGGCGGCGTCAAGGAAATGGACGTCGACGTACGTATACTGGTTGCCTCGAACGAAAATCTTCAGGAGGCTTATCGAAAGGGCAGGTTCCGCGAAGATCTCTTTCACCGCTTCAACGAGTTTTCTATCCAGCTGCCGCCCTTCCGCTACCGCAAGGACGATATTCCGCAATTCGCCAGCTTCTTTCTGGCCAAGGCGAATAAAGAACTAAATAAAGACGTGGAAGGTTTTGAAGAGGAGGTCATGCAGATCTTTATGAATTATTCCTGGCCAGGTAATTTACGCGAATTCCGGAATGTTATCCGGCGCGCGGCCTTGCTGACCTCTTCGGGGCTGATCAACAGCAAGGTTTTGCCTCCCGAGATCGTGGAAACGCCGGCTCATAACTATGGCCAAGCAGGGGATGCTTTCTCCGCACCCCACAACCATAGTCCGATCCCTCATAAAGAAATGGACCTGAAGAATGCGGCGGCGCAGGCGGAGTATGATACGATCATGAATGTGCTGAAGCAGGTGAATTATAATAAGTCACGGGCGGCCGAGATCCTCAAAATCGACAGGAAGACGCTCTATAACAAGATTAAGAGCTATCAGCCTTAAACAGGCCTGACGCTATTCTCTTGACCGGCACTATGTATTTGGTGCCGGTTTTTTTTGCTTGTCGCTATGTTGGGAGCCGCTTTGCTGACCGCCGTTATATCACAATGACGCTTTTTCATGACCGCCACTATATCACAACGACGCTGGATTTTCTCATTAGCCATTCGATAGCCCAACGGTAGTTCTATTTTGAGCGAATAGGTCATCGGCTTTTGTAACCGCTCGAAAATAAGGCGCCTTTTGCGATATAGTGGCGGTCATTCCCCCTTTTATTATCTCGGCCCTCGCTAAGTATTCACCTTCAATCAAACATTCCGTCAACACGACAGTCGGATGCCTGCGTTGCGTTGATGCATAAGGAGCCTTATTTTCGAGCTAATCCTATCGCTGAAGGATATCTTCGCTGAACAAAATATCTCATGTACGGCTATAGCACGGCCCATGAGAAAATAGAGCGACGTTGCACAACACAACGCAAAGCATCCAAATCTAGTAGACTCTCAATTTCCGGCGCGTAATGGTGTGGGCGCTGAAATAACCGAGCGCGCCGTTGGAGATATTCGAAATGGGATTCGCGGGCGTGGCAGAGCGGAAACTGTTGTTGCCCGTCACCTGCTGAAGCGTGAAAAAATACTGATAACTGTTTTCATCGACGGCATACATCTGCAGCAACAGGCTGTCGTTGACCTGCATGCGTGACGTATCATTGAACAGCGTTTCACGGATATATTTTCCATCCGAAAGCCGATCCTCAAAAACGAGGATATCCGGCACCGCAATATTATTCACGCTTTCGGTAAACTGGTAATAATTCGCCGGCCCCGGCGGGTCCTGAAAATTCACTACCGCATTGATCACACTCTTATTGTTAAAATCAAAATTCTGTACGAAGGTGACCGAGTCCAGTGTCACCGGCTGTGGCATCGTTGAGCTGGCCGTATACTCCTTCCCCTCCACCGATACCGAAAGCTTATAGGTATGCAGCGGAACGCCGCCGAATAAATTTGCGCTATATGTCCCTGGCGATGTCTCGGTCATGTGAGCGATCAGTCCGTTGTTGCTGTCCGTCAGCTGCACGATGGCGCCGGAGACGGGAGGGAAGACATTGCTGACGCTGAAATTAACGGTCTTGCTGATCTTCACCAGATAGGGACCGGGCAGATTGGTGATCTCCCCTTCGATCACGATCTGCGGGGCAGCGTTATTCAGATCTACCTGGATCACTTTTTTACAGCCGGACAGCGCCAGCAGCAGCGGCAGCGCAAGGGAGAGTATGAGGGACTTGCTGTACATAGGGTCAGAATTTAAAATTGTAGGTTACGGAAGGGATAAAACGGAACAACGCATATTGCAGCGCCTGGGTCTTGCTCAGGTCACCGGGATCGTTCTGGAAGACGATGCTGTAAGCGTTCTCCCTGCCATAGAGGTTGTAAATCGAAAAGGTCCAGCTGCTCTCAAATTTCCGGGTCTTCTTCGCCTGCAGGGTAGCGGCCACATCCATGCGGTGATAAGCCGGCATACGATAGCCGTTCCTCTCCGTATAATAAAAGGCCGTCTGGCCATTCACCCGGTATTTGCCACTGGGGAAGGTCACGGCATTGCCGGTATAATATACACAGGTAGCGGACAAGGTCCATTTCTTATTCGCCTGATAGATCCCCACCAGCGCAATATCATGCGTCCTGTCCTGTTTGGCAGGATACCAGTTGCCCTGGTTAACCCGGTCGATCTTCAGCTCGGTGCGCGAGAACGTATAGCTGATCCAGCCGGTGAGACGGCCCACCCTCCTTTTAAAGTACAGCTCCCACCCATAGGCGCGTCCTTGTCCGAACTGCAACTGCGATTCCACATTTTCATTGGCAATGAGCTGGGCGCCGTTCTTATAGTCTATCTGGTTCTGCATTTTTTTATAATAGACCTCCGAGGAGAACTCGTACTGGTTGTCCTGAAAATTCCGGTAATACCCCAGGGAGACCTGGTCCGCAATCTCCGGCTTCACATTATTGCTGCTGGCGATCCAGAGATCGGTAGGGTTGGCCGAGGTGGAATTGGACAACAGGTGAAGCACCTGCGTGTTCCGGGTATAGGCCAGCTTCATGGAACTGGCATCGCTCAGCTGGTAGCTGGCCGAGAACCGTGGCTCGGGATTCGTATAGGTCTTCACGAACTTTGCCGAACTGTAGGTAGCTGTGCTTATGGTATTCCCGGCCGTGTCATAGGTGAAGAAATTACCCGGCCCCAGTACGGAAAAAGTAGAGAACCGGAGGCCATAATTAAAACGGACCTTCTCTGCGGGTGACCATTCATGTGAAATATATACGGCGTTCTCGAGACTGTATTTATCCTGAAGCGTCAGCGAAGCATAGCTGGAACTGTTGGATGCCGAAATGATGCCCGGTGATATCGCATGGCGGATCACGCTGAGCCCAAAATTTATCTTATTGTCTGCGTTGACATAGTATTGCAGGTCTTCCTTCAGCGCGAGGTCCCGGATATTCGAGGTGATATTGATATTGTTGTTGGTGGCATTGATACGGATCTTGTAGCTGTAGTTGCTGTAGATGAACGAGGTATTGGAGAACAGGCGGCTGTTGAAGATATGGTTCCACCGGGCCGTACCGGTGGCATTGCCATAATCGATGCCGAAGCTGTGCCCAAAACCCAGGTTGTCCCTGCCGAAATAACCCGAAAGATAGACCCTGTTCTTTTCATCGATCTTATAATTGGCCTTTACATTCAGGTCATAGAAATAAAGGCTGTTGCTGTTGACATTGGAATCGCTGGAAAGTTTCAGGAAAACATCCGCATAGGTCCTTCTGGCGCTGACGGAGAACGAGCCTTTGTCCTTTACGATGGGGCCTTCCGCATTCAGCCGGGAAGAGATCAGACCGATGCCTCCTCCAGCATGATAGTCCTTGTTATTGCCATCGTTCATTTTGATATCCACCACCGAAGCCAGGCGGCCACCGTATTCCGCGGGCATGCCCCCCTTATATACCGTGATATCTTTTATCGCATCCGAATTGAAGGTGGAGAAGAAACCCAGCAGATGGGAAGGATTATACACCGTCGCTTCATCCAGGAGGATGAGGTTCTGGTCGGCGCCGCCTCCCCGGACATAGAAACCGCTGTTCCCATCCCCGGCGGACTGGATGCCCGGAAGCAGCTGGATCGTCTTCAGCACGTCTTTTTCCCCGAACAAAACCGGTATATTCTGGATCTCATTCGTAGATAATTTCTGTACACCCATGAGCGGCTTGGTCACATTGTCATTCTTTTTCCCGGCGCTGATCACTACCTCCTGCAGCTGAGTGCCGTCCGAGCTTAATTCAACAGGCAGGAGAAGGTTGCCTTTCGTTAAGGAGATGGCCAGTGTGTCCGGGTCGTAGCCGGTAAAGCTGACGATGAGATGATAATTCCCGGGCAATGCACTGACCGAATAAAAGCCGTAGGAGTTGCTGATCATACCCGACCTGGCTATTTCCTGGAGGCGGACGGTGGCCCCGATGAGGACTTCGCCGGTCTTTTTATCGCGTATGGTGCCGTTGACGCTGTATTTTACCGGGGCCCCATTCTTTGCACGCGTCTCCTCTTTTACCTGTGCCCGCAGGAACAGGGGCAAGAGGAAGATAAGCAGTACGGTGGTCTTTGGGTTCATAAGCAG
>DATHHO010000106.1:0-4954 GCA_035317125.1 Puia sp. | reverse complement strand
ACCCTCACGGGGGCCAAAGCACCGAGACCCCGCTGGAAGAGAGTGCTGGACGGGGAAGAGAACGCGATGGGAGAGGCGCTTGGACAATTGTTCGTAAAAGAATATTTCCCTGAAAAAGCCAAGCAGCGCTACAGCGATCTCGTCGAGGCGATCCGCGACGCCTATAAGGAAAGGATCATGAAATTATCCTGGATGAGCGACAGCACCCGCCAGAAAGCGCTGACCAAGCTAGCCCATGTCACAAAGAAAGTTGGATATCCGGATAAATGGAAAGATTTCAGCGCGCTGAAGATCGACAGAGGGCCTTTTGTCCTCAACATGCTGCGAGCCGCCGAATGGTGGACGAATTATTCGTTCAGCAAACTGGGCAAGCCGGTCGACCGCACCGACTGGGACATGTCCCCCCAGACCTATAACGCCTATTACAATCCCAGCAATAACGAGATCGTACTGCCCGCAGGGATCTTCACCGTGCCCGGCATGAAAGATGAAGACCTCGACGATGCGTTCGTTTACGGCTATGCTGCCGCCTCCACGATCGGTCATGAACTGACACACGGCTTCGACGACCAGGGAAGACAATTCGATGAAAAAGGCAATCTGGTCAGCTGGTGGCAACCCGCCGACGAAAAAGGATTTAAAGACAGGGCAGCCCTTATCATCCGGCAGTTTTCCGAATTCAATCCCGTGGATACGCTGCATGTCAACGGAGACGCTACTCAGGGCGAGAACATCGCAGACCTCGGCGGGCTCCTTCTGGGACTGGACGCATTTATGAAAACGGATGCCTACAAGAAAGGCGAAAAAATAGGAGGCTACACTCCCCTGCAACGCTATTTTCTGGGATATGCCTATAGCTGGCTCGCCGTTCAGCGGAAGGAGATCATGGCCACACTGCTGCTGACGGACGTACATGCCCTGCCGAAAGAAAGGGTGAACGGACCGGTCGTGAATATCCCGCTTTCTATGAAGCATTCGGTATCCGGCAGGGCGATAAAATGTACCGGCCCGACAGCCTCCGGGTAAACATCTGGTAAAGCTTAAGGGAATCCATGGGCGATCAAACGGCTCTCAACAAACAATCAAGAACATTATATGTATAAATGTGTGTATATAAACATTTTACATCAATTAATGCACTTTTAATCCGATAGTTATTGCATTGTTAACGGGTTTCGCGAGCTTTGACAGCCCTAGAAAATGCTCTAATTTGGGGGCTTTAACCCCTACCGTCGCATGTTTTTTTTTATAATACTATTTCTTTATTGTTCACTTTCCGTACTCTACCTTTTCTTTCTTTCGTTTTCAGGAAAATTCTTCTTCAAAGCAAAAAAATGGAATACCCCATCTCCATTGCCCCCACTCAAACGCATCGCCATCTTAGTCCCGGCCTATAAAGAAGACAACGTCATCCTTTTCACCGCCGATAACCTCCTCCAGCTCGATTATCCACGCGAAGCCTACGATATTTATATCATCGCCGATTCCTTCGGGGACAGCACGTTGCAAGAGCTGAAAAAATTACCCTTATACGTACACGAAGTTTCATTCGAGAACAGCACAAAGACAAAATCGCTCAACGAAGCCTTCAGAAGGATCGACAAGCCTTATGATATTGCCCTGATCTGCGATGGCGATAATATGCTGAGCAAAGATTTTCTGAAGAAGACCAACGAGGCCTTTATGGGAGGCGCAAAAGCCATTCAGGGGAAAAGAGTTGCCAAGAACCTGGATACATCCTTCGCTGTCCTCGACGCATGCAGCGAGGCCATGAACAACCATATTTTCCGGAAAGGCGCAAACGCCCTGCATCTTTCTTCTCCGATCTGCGGCTCCGGAATGGCGTTTGAATTTTCCACGGCAAAAAAGACGCTGGCCGGGATCGATGCGGTTGGCGGCTTTGACAAGATCCTGCAATTGAAAATGGTCAAGCAGAATATCTTCGTTCATTACCTCGAGCACGCACTGATCTTCGACGAGAAAGTAGATTCGTCCTCCGCATTCGGACAACAGCGGAAGAGATGGATCTCGACCCAGCTGATCTATGCAAGACAGTATTTCTTCCCCGCTTTCAGAGAGCTCTTCAGAGGTAATTTCAGCTATTTTAATCTGGCCTTTGCCAACTATAGCGTCCTGCCAAAAGCATTCCTGCTCGCCATACTCCCCCTGCTGATCCTTGGTGGGTTTTTGATCGGACCCCATTGGGGAATAGCGGCAACGGTCCTGTGGGTAGTGTATGTGCTCTGTCTGGGGATGGCAATGCCGCAGGCGCTGGTCAATTCTGACCTGCTTCATGCCGTACTGAGCCTGCCCCGCGCGATCAGCCTCATGTTCGGAGCACTGTTTCAATTCAGAAAAGCAGACGAACGGTTTATTCATACCCCACACACCAAGACCGGCATCACCAACCCCGCCAAAGAAAGGTAAAGCCCACGCGCTGACCCAGCCCTGTTCCCCCATCCGCCCCTTTACTGTCCGTCCCACGCCCCTCGATCGCCCATCGGCCATCCTCTACCAGAATATCGTATACAACGCCGCCAGCAATCCGCAGATGATCAGCGCCCCCACGGCAAAGCCCGGGGTCACCCTGAACATTTTCCTGTCCACTTCCAGCCCATTAGGCCGCAGGCCCTTCCTGTTCTCGGCAACGCTGATGAAATACATGACCACGATACAGATGAGGAACACAAATCCCATCCTGTCCAGGAAAGGTATTTCATAGATCCCCTTTTCATTGGGCTTTGCAAATCCATAAGGCGCCAGAAAAGAAAGATTAGCGAACAAAGGCAGGAATTTAAAGAAGAACGCAAAAGCCAGACCGCCGATGGTCGCAAACAAGGCCGCGTTGGACGTCGTCTTTTTCCAGAAGAAACCCAGGATGAACATCGCAAATATACCCGGAGAGAAGAATCCCGTGTATTCCTGTATGAACTGGAAGCCCCCCTTCTTATCGATCCCAAGGAAAGGCGAGATACAGATGGCAATAATGATCGCCACGACCACCGTAACCCTTCCGACCCATACCATTCTTTTTTCATCCGCCAGCGGAGCGATCTTCTTCTTATAGATATCCAGCGTGAAGATCGTTGCAATACTATTGGCTTTCCCCGCCAGCGACGCGACCACCGCAGCCGTCAGCGCGGCAAAGGCCAGCCCCTTCAGACCGATCGGCAGAAAATTCAGCAGCACGGGATACGCACGGTCAGGGTTCAGTTCCCCACCCTGCATCATTTCCGACTGGAACATGCCTTGTTTGTACAGCACATAGGCAGCGATCCCGGGTATGACCACGATAACGGGCATCAGCATCTTCAGAAAAGCGGCGAAAAGGATGCCGCCACGCGCCGTCTTCAGGTTCGCGCCCAGCGCCCGCTGCGTGATATACTGGTTGCAGCCCCAGTAGTTCAGGTTCACGATCCACATCCCGCCGACCAGTACCGTAAGACCCGGCAGGTCCATATAATTTGGATTATCCTTTTTGAAGATCATATGAAAATGGCTGTCCGCATTGGAGCCCAGCAGACGAAAGCCGTCCAATATCCCCTTACCCCCAAAATGCTCGCTCACCAGCTTCAGCGAAATATACGTGGTGACCAGTCCGCCCAGGATCAGAAAAAAGACCTGTATCACATCCGTATACCCGATCACCTTCATACCGCCCAGCGTGATCACGACGGCAAAGGCCGCCATCCCGAGCATGCATACCGTAAAATTGACACCCGAGATGCTGCTCACCGCGAGCGCACCCAGATAGAGGATAGAGGTCAGGTTCACCACCACATACAGCAATAACCAGAACACCGCCATGATCATCGCCACCGTTGAATTATACCGCTGGTTGAGGAATTGCGGCATGGTGTAGATCTTGTTCTTCAGATACACCGGAATAAAGAATATCGCGACGATCATCAGCGTAGCGGCCGCCATCCATTCGTAGGTGGCGATGGCAAGACCCATCTTGAAACCGCTGCCGCTCATCCCGATAAACTGTTCGGCGGATATATTCGAGGCAATCAGCGAGGCGCCGATAGCCCACCAGGTCAGCGAACCCTCGGCCAGAAAATAATCATGCGTATTGGTCTGCAGCTTTTTCTTCCGCTGGTAGACCCAGTAGCCATATATCGCAACGAGCAGGAAATAGAACAGGAAGACCAGATAATCTTGGGTGTGTAACAATTGCATATGGCAGCGCTATTTGGTGGTGATTTAATTGTATTCGTAAACGTATACTTTCCCTTTCACGGCAACGGATCATTCAGTTAAGACGGGCAACGGATCATTCCGGCTTAAACCGGACTACAGATCATTCCCGGCTTAAATATACCGGTTGATAATATTCTCCAGATATTCCTGTCTGCCGCTGATCACACCCGGCTCCCCGTTGGCGATGGCAAATTCCCGCAGGTCTTCCAGGGACAGCGAACCCTTCTCAAAGGCCGCTCCCTTGCCGCTGTCATAGGAAGCATATCGTTCGGCGCGTACCTTCCGGTAATCCGATTTTTGCAGGATGGCATCGGCCACCACCAGCGCCCTCGCGAAGGTATCGATACCACCGATATGTGCATGGAAAAGATCGGCCGGATCGGTGGAATTTCTCCTCCGCTTGGCATCGAAATTGATCCCTCCTCCCTGAAAACCTCCGCCTTCAAGGATGATCAGCAGGGCTTCCACCAGCTCATTGATATTATTCGGGAACTGATCGGTGTCCCATCCATTCTGATAATCTCCTCTGTTGGCGTCCATAGACCCCAGCATGCCCGCGTCTGAGGCAACCTGCAGCTCATGCGTAAAGGTATGACCGGCCAGCGTGGCATGGTTCACCTCGATATTCAGCTTGAAATCTTCCATCAGCCCATATTGGCGGAGGAAGCTGATGACGGTCGCGCTGTCATAATCATATTGGTGCTTGGTGGGTTCACAGGGTTTGGGCTCGATAAAGAACGTGCCTTTGAAA
>DATHHO010000105.1:0-59967 GCA_035317125.1 Puia sp. | reverse complement strand
TGGCCCCTTTGTGGTCGGCCCTGCCGTAGAAAGAAGAATGGGACTGTCCGCATTCAGCCATCTCTCCATCGACGCCTCGATGTGGCGCAGCGCCGACTGGGCTGCGAGAAGAGGCTTGTATGCCGAGGTCCATGCCAATGCCGAGCTCATGGATGAATCCATCCGTCGCCTTGCAGAAAGCCTGGCGCACGCCAATCCCAGAGCGATGTCGCTGATGAAGGAAGCATTCTGGAAAGGCACGGAACACTGGGACCGCCTCCTGATCGAAAGGGCAGCCATCAGCGGCAGGCTGGTGCTGAGCGAGTTCACCCGCACCGCTATCCGCAAATTCAAGGTGAAGTAGGAACGCCGATCTCCGCCGGACAACCCCGGATCAGCCGGATTTTTCAGGAGACCGTAAATGTATTGCCCCCCTACAGGTCATCATACTGATAGATCGGATCGATATGGGACCCGGCCTCCATTCCGAACACCCGCTTGATCAGGCCGTCCTTCAGGCCATACACCCATCCGTGCAGCTGAGGCCGCTTGTCATTCTTCCAGGCGCGCTGTATAATGGAGGTCTTGGCCAGGTGGGTGACCTGCTCCTTTACATTCAGTTCCGTCAGCCGGTCCGTACGCGCTTCGAGGTCGACGATGTTATCCAGCTCTTTGCTGTGCAGCCGGTACACATCCTTGATATTCCGCAGCCACATATTGAGCACGTACTTGTAATCGTGATTGGTCATCGCGGCCTTGATACCCCCGCAGCCATAGTGGCCACAGACGATCACATGCCGCACGTTCAGATGGTTCACCGCATAATCCAGAACGCTCAGCAGGTTCACGTCCGTATGGATCACGAGGTTGGCAATGTTGCGGTGTACGAAGATCTCCCCTGGCTGTGTGCCGGTGATCTTGTCCGCCGGCACACGGCTGTCACTGCATCCTATCCAGAGGAATTCGGGGTTCTGCAGATGAGAGAGCCGTTCGAAATATCCGGGATCGTCCGCTTTTATTTCTTCCGCCCAGGCCTTATTTTCCAGTAATAGTTTTTCTATGGGTGTCATATATTTTTATGGGTTGTTCCGTCCGGCAGGATCGCTCCAAGAACCAGGGCAATCCCTGAGACGGACTATTGATGGTTCAAAAATATGCTCTTTTCAGGCTGCATTTTCATTTAATTGTTTCTGTTCGCCGACCAGTTGATGTGCAGACTTGAAAAGGCTTTTCCGGATCTCTACTTTTATATTTTTCAGGTGTGCATGATGCATGAACTCATTGATGGCGTCTATGACATCCTTGTCTATGAAATCAGCCCTGGTCAGATCGATGAGGACGGATGAATTTTCCGGTACTCCTTCCAGTTTTTCTTTTACGATGGGCTTGTTCAGAAAGGATACATCCTTGCGGAACCGCAGCAGATATTTATTGTCATCATGTACGACCATGACCGCCGAGCGAAAATTGCTTCTCACCAGAAAGAACAGCGAAACCCCCATTCCGATGAGGATACCGATCAGCAGGTCCGACAGGAGGATGGCCACGATCGTCACGATAAAGGGAACAAGCTGATCCCATCCCTTGCGGTGCAGTTCCCGGAACAGGGCGGGCTTAGCCAGCTTGTACCCGGTAGCGATCAGTATTGCCGCCAGGGCGCTGAGGGGTATCTTGTTCAGCAGGGCCGGAATAAAAAGAACGCTGAGCAAAAGAAGGAGCCCATGCAGCATCGTGGAGAGCCGGGTCTTGCCGCCGGCATTTACGTTGGCGGAACTACGCACGATCACCGAGGTCACCGGCAATCCACCCAGCAGCCCGGCTACGAGGTTGCCGACGCCCTGCGCCTTCAGCTCCCGGTTGGTCGGGGTCCTGCGGTTATAAGGGTCCAGCTTGTCGACCGCCTCGATGCTGAGGAGCGTTTCCAGACTGGCCACCAGGGCGATGGTCAGGCCGGTCACCCATACGGCCCCGTGACCGAGGTAATCCCACTGCGGCCAGCGCAGCAGCCCTGCAGAAGAGGAAAGGTCCGCTGTTACCGGTAGGTTTACCAGGTGTCCGGGATCCAGCGCGAAAGGCCCGCCCGCCGAAGTAAGGATTCCAGCCAGCAGGATGCCCACGGCTACCACGGCCAGGGGACCGGGGAGCCATTTGAACAGCTTTTTGCTTTTTATGGATTTCAGGTCCCAGAGCCAGAGTAGGAGCAGGGACACCAGCCCGATCAACAGCGCCCCCGGCGAGATATAATTAACGGACCAGAGCAGCTCCGAAAAAGTGTTTTTACGGTCGATCTGGAAGAAAGCCTCATCTCCCTGAAAATCTTTATCATATCCGGCCAGATGAGGCAATTGTTTTAAGATCAGGATAATGCCGATGGCGGCCAGCATTCCCCGGATGACCGCATTGGGGACATAATCCCCGATGACCCCGGCACGAAGAAAGCCAAAGACGATCTGCAGGACCCCCGCGATCACCACGGATAAAAGAAAGGCTTCGAAAGCCGGCATTTTGCCGATGGCTACGGCTACTACCGCCGTCAGACCGGCGGCCGGGCCACTGACGCTCAAGGAAGATCCACTCAACGCCCCGATGAGGAGACCGCCGATGATGCCGGAGATGATGCCGGAAAATAAGGGAGCATTGGACCCCAGCGCCACCCCCAGACAGAGGGGCAGGGCCACGAGGAATACCACTACGGCTGCAGGGATATCCGCTGCCGCGTTCTGAAAAATATTTTTACGCACGCTGAACTATTTAAGGAATGAAGAGATCTCCGGGCCGCGCACAGATGGCGGTACGGACAGGATCATGCGTCGGCCAGGCGATAGGCAGAGGACGGCGGTCCGGCAAAAGGACGGCAATGACCTCCGGCAATGGCTCCGGGAAAGGACACACGGGTAATACCTGCGATGATGGTCAGGTATTCAGGAAGAGGAACAGCTCAGCAATTGGGCGGCGGGGTTGGGATGTCGTCAGCATGCCTGCCTTTCAGGCTTTCACCATGATCAGCCAGGGCGGTAAGAGAGTTAAGGGGTATGGACTGTACGAGGGTCGGATAATAAACGGGCAAAAAATGTTTGTGCTGGTCATCGCCGGAACGGCTGGATTTACCGTCGTCACCGGAATGTACCAATTCTTCGGTCATCTGGCCGCCGAGCAGCCAGGCGATAGTTTGTTTAAGGGGTAAAAACTGTACAAACAATACAGATAAAAGAAAAACAGATATGATTTTGCGTGTTTTCAAACTGCGGCAAAAATAGGGTTCCAACCGCAAAAATAAGCATCGGACCCGCAATTTAACAAATTTGTTAAATTGAAAAAATCGGGGCCTATATATTCAACCCGCCGCAGGCGCTGATCACCTGTCCGGTGATATACGAGCTCAGGTCGCTGGCCAGAAAAAGCGTGGTATTGGCGATCTCTTCGCCACTGCCAAAACGACCGAGAGGGATCTTTTCCAGAAAGGCTTTTGCCCCTTCTCCATCCTTCAGATAATGCGTCATATCCGTCTCGACAAAACCCGGCGCGATGGCATTGCAGCGGATGTTCCGGCTGCCGAGCTCGAGGGCGATGGATTTGGTAAAGCCGATAATGCCCGCTTTAGACGCGGCATAGCTGCTTTGTCCTGCATTCCCGCGGATACCCACGATCGAACTCATATTGATGATGGAGCCTTTTTTTGCCTTCATCATGGGACGGATCACCTGTTTGGTCATGTTATAGACGCTCTTCAGGTTGGTATTGATCACGTCATCCCATTGTTCGGGGGTCAGGCGCAGCAATAAATTGTCTTTCGAGATGCCCGCATTATTGACGCAGATGTCAACCGTTCCGAATTCCTTCAGCACGTCGTTCATCAGGGTCTCGCAGTCGGCATAAACGCCTGCGTTGCTTTTGTAGCCTTTTGCTTTTACGCCCAGCCCCTTCAGCCTGTCCTCAAGCGATCTCGCTTTTTCTTCGCTGCTCAGATAGGTAAAAGCGATCTGGGCACCCTGTTCAGCCAGTTTGAGGGCAATGGCTTCTCCGATACCGCGGCTGGCGCCGGTCACGATGGCGATCTTATTGGCTAATAGATTCATTTGCTATGCGTTGTTATTTTAATTAAATGCCACCAAATATATAAACTCATGCGCTTGCATGTGAAAAAATATATTTTATTTGTGTTTCCATTCCCGCGTATGGTCCAGCAAAAAAAGATAAAAACGGTGTTCCTGGCTGCTTTTACAGCAGAAACGCTTTGCGTGACCTGGGGCCTGAAAATACCCGGCGGAACGAATTCTATTTCCCTGATCTATTTTATAGCAGGCGTCAGTATGGCGATCGCGATGCTGTCCTTGCCTTCTTTGTCGCTGTCCGGCCGTCTCAGCTTCCGGGCATTGAACAAGAGGTCCAGTCATTTCCGTCTGGTCATCCTCGGGCTGGTGGCGCTGGTCATGTATACGCAATGTCTGTATTGGTTCGAGGAGATCACGCTGGACATCTATAATGCCGACATGCTGCCGATCATAAAAGTGATGGATCAGCGATTCATCGCCGGACAGTGGTCGAAGATCTATGAACCTATCCCCGAGATCTGGAAAGGGGTACAGCCGATCTATCTGCCCGCCATGTGGCAGCCCTTTGTTCCCGCCGTTGCCTTGGGCATCGATATGCGGTGGACCACGGTGGCAGGCCTGTTGTTCGTCTCCGGGGTTTTTATATTCCTGTACCGCGCCCGTGCCGGAAGTTATTTTTCTTTTTTTACCGGCGTGCTGGCCTTCCTGCTGTTCTGGTGGTTGTTTGCCGACAATTCGCCTGGCCTGATCACCGTTTCCGAAGAAGGGGTGGTCATCGCCTATTATGTGCTGCTCGTCCTCGCCATAGCCTCCCGGAATACTGTCCTTACAGGAGTTGCGGCCTCCCTTTGTATGCTGAGCAGGTATGCCCTCGCCGGATGGATACCGGCCTTTCTTTTGTACCTGCTGCTGAAGAAACAATACAAACAGGCCCTTGTGTTCAGTCTCACCGGACTGATCTGTCTGTTCGTTCTTTTTATCGGGCCGGTCGGCTGGTCGACTTTTTTCAGACTGCTGCATCTTCCAGGAAACTATATCCAGTTCGCCGCTGTGGTATGGAAGGACAGTCCCGCCGTTTTTTCCACCGGGATCGGTTTTGCCGGGCTGTTCGGGCCGCACCGGATCGTGTTGCTGCATGGCCTCCTGGTCACGCTTAGTTTTCTGGTGCCTTTTTTATTCGTGCTGACCGGGCATTTCCGGGGGAAGAAAAGAAAGATCGCCAACCTCCCGCTGGCGGCGCTCAAGCTCAGCCTGGTCATTTTTTACAGCTTCATCGATGTGCCTTACCTGTACCTGATCTATACCTCGTCCTTTGTAAGTCTGATCATCGTTGTGCTGATGGCGCGGGAAGAGGGGGGATCCGCGGAGCCCTCTGCGGCTGCGGCCTGAGCGCGGGTTGCGGCAGATTGCCACGGGAAAATGGGGCAGGGCCCCGGGGGCCTGCCGGCGTTTACGCCTGTGTGTGAAGGAAGATCGAGCTGATCTCTTCGAGATATTTACGGTCATTCGACAGGCGCGGGACCTTATGCTGACCGCCCAGCTTGCCCTTGCTTTTCAGCCAGGTGGTGAACACGCCCTTTTCCAGCACGCGCAGGACCGGCAGGCCCAGGGCAATATCCTTATACCGCTTCGCCTCGTAATCGCTGTTGATATTCTGTAAGGCCTTATCCAGCTCATAGATGAACTGGTTCAGGTCGTCCGGTTCTTTCTCGAATTCGACCAGCCATTCATGCGCACCATTGCCACTGTCGCTGAAATAGACTGGCGCTGCCGTATAGTCGTTTACGATGGCCCCGGTCTTCTTGCTGGCAATGGAAATGGCCTTATCCGTATTGTCGACGATCACCTCCTCACCAAAAGCATTGATAAAATGTTTCAGCCTCCCACTCACTTTGATGCGGAATGGGGACAGCGAAGTGAACTGGACGGTATCCCCCAGCAGGTATCGCCATAATCCCCCGTTGGTGTTGATGACCAGGGCATAGTGCTGCCCCAGCTCCACATCCTGAAGACCAATCGTTTCCGGGCTGGGCTTGCCCCATTCTTCCACCGGCATGAACTCCATGAAAATGCCGTTGTCGAGGAACAGCAGCATCCCATCGTCGTTGGGATTGACCTGGGCCGCGAAAAACCCTTCGCTGGCATTGTACATGTCGAGGTAATGGATATCCTTACCGATCAGTTTTCTGAACTGCTCTTTGTACGGGGTGAAAGACACCCCGCCATGAATATATAATTCGAGGGAGGGCCAGACTTCGGACAGGCTGTTCTTGCCCGTGATCTCGAGGATACGCCTCATCAGCACAAGGGTCCAGGTGGGGACGCCGGAAATAGAGGTAACGTTCTCGGGGATCGTATTGCGGGCCAGCCGTTCTATCTTGTCTTCCCATTCATCCAGCAGGGCGATGCTCAGCTCGGGGGTGCGGATCCAATGGCCCCAGAAAGGCGAGTTCTGCAGGAGCACGGCGCTGAGGTCCCCATAATGAACGTCGTCGTTCACCTGGCTGATGGTATGGCTGCCGCCGATCACCAGCCCTTTGCCGGTGAGCAGGTCGGATTCGGGATTGAAATTATAATACATGGTCAGGATATCCTTGGCGCCTTTATAATGGCCGTCGTGGAGGCTTTCTTCGCTGACCGGGATGAATTTGCTCTTGTCGCTGGTGGTGCCGCTGCTCTTGGCAAACCAGTTGATGGGGGTATTCCACAGGATATTCTGTTCCCCGTTCATGATCCGCTGGATATAGGGTTTCATGTCGTCGTACTCATGGATGGGGATGGCCTGTTTGAACTCTTTTATAGAGAAGATCTTTGAGAAATTGTATTTCCGGCCGAATTCGGTGTATTGCGCGGAGGTGACGAGATGCTGCAGCACTTCCCGCTGTACCGCGATAGGGTCCTGCATCCATTGTTCGATGCGCCAGAGGCGGAGACGGGCAAGTCTTGATATGGCAGGGCTGAGCAGCTTCATACATTGGCAAAATAAAGAATCATCGGGATAAAAAGAATAATGCTTTGCCTTTATTGCCCCGCAGGTCCCGCTTCGGCCTCATTCCGGGCCTCTTCGTGCAGATAGTCCTTGCGCTTGAGCTCGAAATTGCGGCCCAGATAGAGACGGCGGACCTGTTCGTCCTCGGCGAGCTCTTCGGCCGTTCCATGCTTGAATATTTTCCCGTCGATGAGGAGATAGGCCCGGTCGCAGATCGAAAGGGTCTCGTTCACATTATGGTCGGTGATCAGGATGCCGATATTCCTGTATTTGAGGCGGGCTACTACGGTCTGAATATCTTCCACGGCGATGGGGTCCACACCGGCAAAGGGTTCATCCAGCAAAATGAATTTCGGGTCCACGGCGAGGGCACGGGCGATTTCGGTCCTTCTCCTTTCCCCGCCACTGAGCGAATCCCCGTTGTTCTTCCGTACATGGTGCAGATGAAATTCGTCCAGCAGGGCTTCCAGCCTCTTCTTCTGTTCACCCCGCGTCAGTCTGGTCATTTCCAGCACGGCCATCAGATTGTCCTCGACGCTCAGCTTCCGGAATATGGAGGCCTCCTGCGGCAGGTATCCAATGCCCATCTGGGCCCTTTTATACATCGGCAGCCTGGTGATATTGGTATCGTTCAGGAAGACATCCCCCGAATCGGGTCTGATGAGGCCGACCACCATGTAGAAAGTGGTAGTCTTGCCGGCGCCGTTCGGGCCCAGCAATCCTACGATCTCTCCCTGCTGGAGCTTGACGGAAACATGGTTTACCACGGTCCGGCTTCGGTAGCTCTTCACAAGGTCCTGCGAATGAATGGTGAGGCTCATGGCGCAAAAATAAGCTCCTGGCTTCACGCGGCAAGCCGCAAGGCGGAATTTTATACCGGTTTTAGGGTTTGCGGGCCTCCGGATACAGCGCCTGGAGCTCCCCGGGCCCTGCAACCGGCAACTTACAAGAGTCCTCAGGCCCGCGAGGGCGATCTGCACCCCTAAAATGCTGCTTTAAGCCAAAAATCTATTAAGTTTGCGGAATTATTATATTAAATCTGCTATGAAGGTTATTGAACACTTAAAACAGGCTAAGAGTACAAAGGTTTCTTTCGAGATCCTGCCCCCTCTGAAAGGAAAAACGATCAGTTCCATCTACGACCATCTGGACCCCCTGATGGAATTCAAACCCTCTTTCATCAATGTCACCTACCATCGTAGCGAGACCATGTTCAAGAAGAAGGCAGATGGCACTTTTGAAAAAGTGGAGGTCCGCAAAAGGCCCGGAACGGTGGGTATCTGCGCCGCCATCATGAACCACTACCAGGTGGATGCGGTACCGCATCTGATCTGCGGTGGCTTTACCAAAAGAGAGACGGAGGATGCGCTGATCGACCTGCATTTCCTCGGGATCGACAACGTACTGGTGTTGCGTGGAGATGCGGCAAAGAACGAGTCTTCCTTCGAGCCGGAACCCGACGGGAACAGTTATGCCCTCGATCTGCTCAAACAGGTGGTCTGCCTGAACCATGGAATTTATATCGAAGAAGATATCAAGAACGGCGGGAAAACGGATTTTTGCATCGGCGTGGCCGGCTACCCCGAAAAACATTTCGAAGCGCCCAACCTGGAGAACGATCTGATGTATCTCAAGGCTAAAGTGGAAGCCGGGGCCGAATACATCACCACCCAGATGTTCTTCGACAATCAGAAATATTTCGATTTTGTAAAATCCTGCCGCGACCAGGGCATCAACGTGCCGATCATACCGGGATTAAAGCCCATCACCAATAAGAAGCAGCTCAATATGCTGCCGAAGGTCTTCCATGTAGACCTGCCCACCGATCTTTCCAATGCGATCCTGAAATGTAAGAACGATGCGGAGATCGAGCAGGTAGGCCAGGAATGGCTGATCCAGCAGAGCAAGGAATTGAAAAAGGCCGGAGTACCGGTGCTGCATTATTATACGCTGGGCAAGCCCAAGGTCATCTGGAATGTCGTGAAGGCGATTTTCTGATTATTATTTCGGCAAACTGGCGAACACGCTCTCGTCCAGCTTCACGGGATATTTCTTCTTCAGGTCGGCGATCCACTGATCTTCCAGAAAGACCTGGTAATCATTGATGACAAATCCCCTTGCATCCCGGTAATTCCGGGGCGACCGTTCAGTATAAGCATTCAGGATAAAAGCAAAGCTCACCGTATTATCGGCCTGGTTGCTGGCGAAGGTCGTAAAAGTCCCTGGCGTATAGGGACTATGGCCCTTAGCGGCGGGGGTGGATCCTGCTGTGTTGGCCGGGGTGTTGGTCGCTGATCCTTGAGCTGCTCCGGCGGATCCCTGGCTCCCGCCCGGTACGGGTATCTGGGCCAGCTCAAAACGTCCTGAATCGGCCTGTACGGCCGCGCCGACACTATCCGTCAGGGTCTTCCATGCAGACCGGTCTTTCAACAACCCGCTCTTCAGCGCTTCCGCGGTCTTTTCATTGTTGCAGGTAAAAAGGATGGCATCTACGCTGGCATCCCACCAATATTTGTCTTTATGGGTCTCATAGTAATTGCGGAGGCCGGCGCTGTCCGTGGAGGCCTTGTCCCAGATCTTCCGCTGCATGATCTCGAACAGCAGATTGCCTTCCCTGAACTCGGCCAGCTGAAATGCAAATTCAGGATTGAATTCTTCGAGGTGATTACGATAGTATTCCACCGCAACGACCTGGATATATTGTTCGAAAAGTTCTTTGTCCGTCTTGTTGGCTCTTCCAGCGCCCGAAGCCTTCAGCGCCCGCATATAGTCCAGCCATCCTTTTACCGTGTACTGCTGTCTGGTGAAGGTGAACAGGACGGTCTTCGTGTCGAGCCCTGCCTGCGAATTCAGTCCCGCGTTCAGCATGGCGCTGTCCGTAAGCGACCATAGCGTGGCTTCCGGGACGGTGGACCGCTGTAGTCCGGCCTGCCGGTAGATCCGGCTTATAAAGGCCTTCCTCGAAACATCCATCCGCGGGTCTCCCATCACCTGCTGCTTCAGCAGTCCGGAAGTCTCCTTGTCCAGTTGCCGGGGGAAGGGCTTTACGCTTATCCGCCTGATGATATGGTAGCCGTAATGGCTGAGGACCGGCCGGCTGATCGCCCCATTCTTTTCAAGGGAGAAAGCGGCATTCTCGAAGGCGGAATCATATCTGCCTACGCCGAACTCGGGGATCTCGCCCCCGTTCTGGTAGGATAAGTTATCGCCACTGTACAGTCTGGCCTCTTTGGCAAAATCGGCGCCTTTCAGGAGGCTGGCATATATGGAATCCGCCCGGGCCCGTACGGCAATGCGGGTCGACTCGGATGCCTCGGGAAGCACCGGCAGAAGGATCTGCGCCGCCTTCATTTTTCCGATGGCCTTTCTTTCCCCAAGGTTCTTGAAGATATGATAACCGGCCCTGCTGCGGTAGGGCTTCGAGAATTGCCCCGGAGCATTGGAATACGCAAGGGTCTCCATTTCATAAGGGATGGTAAAGACCGTGATATATCCGATATCCCCACCATTTTTGGCGGCGGACGGGTCTTCCGAAAATGCCTGGGCGGTTGCCGCAAAGGACTTCCCTTTTTTCAGCGCGGTCCATGCCGCCATGGCTTTTTCCCAGGCCCTGGCCGTGTCGGCGGGAGACGCATTCTTTGGTATGGCAATATAGATATGCGCCAGATGGACGTCTTTCTGGCCGCGGACGAATGATTCGTTCACCAGCTTGTCCAGGCTCTCCTCATCGTTCATATAGGTCTCCGCTATCTGTGAGCGGAAGTTCTGCAATTCCGCCAGCTGGCCTGGAAGGGTGTCCAGCCGTTGTTCATAGGCGGCTTTTACCTTCAGCTTGTAGCGGATATAGAGTTCAAGGTATTCCCGGTAAGATCTTTCGGTGGCTTTCTCGCCATTGTTGTTCTTATTGTAGGCTTTCAGAAAATCCGCTTTACCGACGGCCGAACCGGCACAAGTGAACAGCGTTTGTGCGGCAACGGGAAAAGACGACAGCAAGGCAAGGGAGAAGGTCAGGGCGCAGACGACCGCCCAACCCTTTTCAGGGTTCCGGCCCTTGTATGCAGATTTCCTCATATCAATTGGATTTAGCATTCCTGATTTTCAGATCGATGACTTCATCGAATTGCTGGTAAGAGAGTTTTTTGGCTATAATATTTTTATTCTTGTCCAGGAGGTACAGGATCGGCGTCTGGTAAACATCATACAACTGCTTGTAGCCCGGCTGACCGGCGGCCTCGACAGAATCCTGTCTGGACCTGGTCTCATAAACGTGCATCCAATCCTTTAAATTGTGGTCCCTGATGAATTGCAGCCATGCTTCCTTGCCTCCGTCCACCATCACGCCATAGACCTTCACGCCTTCCTTTTTCCACTTGGCCTGGAAAATGGAGTCCACTTTGGGGACGACTTCTTTACAATGACCGCAGGTAGGGTCCCAGAAGCAGATGAGGATGAAGGGGGCGTCCACGCCATACAAAGGTTGCGGCCTGCCGGAGCTGTCTACCATTTCGAGGTTGGGCGCCGGCTGTCCTATCAGATTGGCCATCAGGCTGTAAGCCCGGTTGTTGAGGAACTCCCGGTATTTCTCCGTGAAGAAATCGGCCTGCCCCGCGTTGATATATTTTTCAAAAAGGTGGACAAAGACGGCGTCCTGCCCCATATACTCGGGATTCACATATTTCTGAACGAAATAGACCATCAGGTACTGGAACATGGCCTTGCTGGTACGGGATTCCAGCAGCATGTTGTCCGCCTCTCTTTCGATAGAATCCGCCTGCGGAGGCACCAGGTTCCTGAAATATTTATCCAGCCGGGGCTCGAAGACCGGTGTGCGCAGGAGTCGTTCGTCGGTAAAGGAAATACTGTCCCAGAAATGTGCTTTATAAAAATGATAAGCGAAAAGGCTGTCATAACCGGCCCCGCCGGCGCCGGAAGGCCCCATACCCCTGGCTCCACCTTTTGCCGCAGCCGGGACCGGAGGCACCACCGGCTCCTTCATGGTATGAAAAAGGGTCGCCAGCAGGGAAGAAGGATATTTTGCGGACAGCTCCTCGCGGTAATGCTGGATGTCCAGGTTAGCCTTCCGCATCTTTTCGGTGAGCCGCGCCGAATCGGCCCTGGTCCGGGCGGTGGCCAGCTCTTTCTGCGCTGCCGTGATCTCCGCGCCCGTCTTGTTGGTAAACCGGGTATAGGATTGAAAAACGACGTTCTCATTGCTGCCGGTAAAGACCACGCTGCCGGGAAGGTTCGCCGTATCGGCTGCGACGGCGAAGTCCTGCCCCTTATCGATAAGCAGTTCGAAGAGGATTACTCTGGCGGGACTTACGACAAAATACACGCCACCCGGTAAAAGTTCCTTTCCGGAAAAGCTGCCTTTACCCGACGCATCCAGCATAGCCGAGTCCGCAAGCGCTTTGAGCTTGCCGTAATAATAGCCCAGGTATACCTTACTGTGGGAGTATGGTTTAAGGGTGATCTGGATACGATGTCCATTCTGGGAACGGGCCTGCAAAAAGATCAGACAAGCCGCCAGGGACAAAAGGAATTTATTCATATCGGATTGTTATACTAAGCGGTCGCAAAATTAAACAACTAACTCCTTACTTTTGCAGCGTGCGAAGAAAAAACAAAAATGTGCTTGTCGAGCGTGTCCTGGTAGAGGATTACGCCGCAGAAGGCAAGTCGCTGGCCCGTGTCGACGGGAAAGTGATCTTCATAGATAATACGGTGCCCGGCGATATCGTGGACGTTAAACTTTTCAAAAACAAAAAGGACTGGGCCGAAGGTTTTGTGACAGCCTGGCATCAGTATTCCCCGGACCGGGTCGAGCCCTTCTGCTCGCATTTCGGAGTATGTGGCGGCTGTCGCTGGCAGATGCTGCCTTATGAAAAACAATTGCAATATAAGCAGCAACAAGTGCAGGACAATCTCCAGCGGATCGGCAAGGTATCCCTTCCTCCCATGATGCCGATCCTGGGAGCGCCCGATTCCAGATACTACAGGAACAAGATGGAATATACTTTTTCCAACAAACGATTTCTGCTGTCCTCCGAGCTGAACGATCCCTCCATCACCCCCGACCAGAACGTCGCCGGCTTTCATGCGAGGGGCATCTTCGACAAGGTGGTGGATATCCATACCTGTTACCTTCAGGCAGAGCCCACCAATCTTCTGCGGCATGCGGTAAGGGATTTTGGTATTGCCAATCAGGGGACCTTCTATGATATCAAGCTGCATCAGGGCTGGTTGCGCACCATGCAGGTAAGGGTTTGCACGGAGGGGGAAGTCATGGTAAATATCGTGTTCGGCGAAGAGAACGAAGAGCTTAGGAAACGCCTCCTTGACCATATCCTGGAGAAATTCCCATCCCTGACGACCCTGCTCTACACGATCAATACCAAATGGAATGACAGCATGAACGACCAGTCACCCATCGTCTATCACGGGAAAGGCTATGTGATAGAGAAAATGGAAGACTTCCGGTTCAAGATCGGCCCCAAGTCTTTTTTCCAGACCAATACCCGTCAGGGTGAGCGCCTGTACCAGGTAACGAGGGATTTTGCGGAGCTCAGCGGGAAGGAGATGGTCTATGACCTCTATTGCGGCACGGGCAGCATCGGCATTTTTGTAAGCCGCCAGGCTGCAAAGGTCGTGGGCGTCGAAGTGATCCCCGAGGCCATCGATGACGCGAAAGAAAATGCAGAGCTCAATGGCATCGGGCATGCCAGCTTCTTTGCGGGGGATGTCAGCGCGATCTGCAACGACGATTTCTTTGCCGCCCATGGACGCCCGGACACGATCATCACCGACCCTCCGCGCGCGGGGATGCATGAGAAACTGGTGAAGAAGATCCTGGAGATGGAGGCGCCCACCGTGGTCTATGTCAGCTGCAATCCCGCAACACAGGCAAGGGACCTCAACCTGCTGGACGCCCGCTATGCGGTGACGAAGATCCAGCCGGTGGATATGTTCCCGCATACCCATCACATAGAAAATGTTGTCCAGCTGAAATGGAGAGGATAGAGAGTTTGCGTATATTTATCATTCATCAAAAAGGCCTGTTCGCTTGATCATTCTAACCCTTCTCTCGCATCAGTGGAAATCGTTCTGGCGCTCGCGCAACGCTGGCAAGAGCCTGGCCATACAGATCTTCATGGGTTTCGTGATCGTATACCTGCTGGCGGTGGCGATCGGTGTGGGGTTCTACCTTAAAGAGCTGATCCCAAAAAACTTTCCCGGACAGGATCCGGTGAAGGTCTTCTGCGGATGGGTCCTGTATTATTTTTTCTTCGACATTGTTTTACGGTTCATGTGGCAGGACTTGCCTACCCTGTCTATCCAGCCATACCTTGTGCAGAATATCAGGCGCAGGCAACTGATCCGGTTCCTCAATGTCCGGTCTCTGTTCTCCTTCTTTAATCTCCTGCCTGTATTCCTGTTCGTGCCTTTCACGGTGTGGCGGATCGGCCAGGAGTATGGGGCGGGCGCAATGACCGGTTTTCTGGTCTGCATATTCTTCCTGACCGGCTTCAATCATTTCATGATCCTGTATATCAAACGAAAAACCATTCTGAACAATTGGTGGCTGGTGAGCTTTTGTATAGTGATCTCCATTTGCGGGCTTGCCGATTATTTCGGGTTCTTTTCTCTGAGGGCTGTCTCCTCGGCAGCATTCACCCGGCTGCTGTTCTTTCCCTGGCTGGCGCTGGTCCCTGTGGGAATGGCGGCTGCGGCTTTTATCAACAATTATTATTTTTTGTACAGGAACCTTTTTCTGGAAGATATCGTAAGAAAGGATACGCGAAAGGAAGGCGCTGAATATGCATTCCTCAACCGGTTCGGCGCCATCGGCGAATTGATTGCGCTGGAGCTGAAACTCATCCTGCGCAACAAACGCCCGCGCTCGTTGCTGATGTTATGCGGCGTATTCCTTTTTTATGGGCTCATCCTGTACAAACCGCAATATATTGCCAGCGGATCCTATGGCTTCCTGATCTTCGGGGGCGTCTTTGTAACGGGCTTGTTCATCAGCAATTACGGACAATTTCTTTTCGCCTGGCAGAGCAGCCATTTTGATGGCCTGATGGCCAGTCATCTCTCCGTACGAACCTATATCAAAAGCAAGTTCGTGCTGTTCACGGCGGTGTGCACCATTCTGCTGCTGCTGTCCTCCTTTTACGGGTTGCTGAGCTGGAAGCTTATCTTCATACAGTTGGCTGCTTATTTCTATAATATCGGGATCAATACGGTGATCGTCGTTTACTTTGCCACGCGGAGCTATAAGGCGATCGACATCGGTAAAAAAGCCGCCTTTAATTATCAGGGGACGGGAGCAGCCCAGTGGATCTATTCCCTGTTCATATTCCTGATCCCGATGGCGATCTATCTGCCTGTTAAATTGATTTCGGGCTATTCATGGGGGGGCATTGTGGGTCTGGGCATCGCGGGGCTGATCAGCTTTTTATTGCAGGATTGGTGGGTGGACTGGCTGACCCGGGAATTCAACAAACGTAAATACTCAATCCTGGAAGGCTTCCGCCAAAAATAAGATTATGATCAGTGTCAGCAATATTATCAAGGCCTACGGAGGCATAGCGGTCGTGGATATCCCGGCCCTGCAAGTCGGTCAGGGTGAGATGATCGGTCTGGTCGGGAATAACGGGGCCGGCAAGACCACCTTTTTCCGGCTGCTGCTCGATCTCATCCGTGCCAATAAAGGCGAGATCCTCTTAAAGGAGAAGAATATTACCGTTTCGGAAGACTGGAAGAGCTATACCGCCGCCTATCTCGATGAGGGCTTTCTGATCGGATACCTGACGCCGGAGGAGTATTTTTATTTCACCGGCAAGCTGGCCGGCCAGTCAAAGGCCCATGTCGATGAGTTCCTGCTCGGGTTCGCGGCATTTTTCGACGGGGCTGTTTTAAAGAGCGGGAAATATATCCGGGACCTGTCCAAGGGCAATCAGTTCAAGGTAGGTATTGCCGCCGCCCTGCTGCAGGACCCCGAGATCCTGATCCTCGATGAACCGTTTGCGAACCTCGATCCGAGCAGCCAGATGCGGCTGATAAAGATGCTGAAGGATCTCCATGAACAGCGCCGTCTCACCGTCATGATCAGCAGCCATGACCTGAACCATATCACCGATGTCTGCTCCAGGATCCTGCTGATGGAGAAAGGAAGGATCATCCGGGACCTGCATACCAGCCCAGATACCCTAAAGGAGCTGGAAGAATACTTTAAAATATAGTAATTTGCACCCTTTAATGGAAAGAATATGACAGAATTTCGGCCGGGTAGTTTTCAGATGATTCCACCTGTTATCAAGAACCTTCTTATTATCAATGTATTGGTATTTCTGGCGCAGCAAGCTATGGGCGCAAACGAGATAAAAATGCTCAACCTGTTCGCCCTTCACGATCTCCATTCCGTCTATTTCCGGCCCCATCAGCTGGTCACCTATCTGTTCCTCCACGGGGGCTGGGATCATATTTTTTTCAACATGTTCGCGCTCTGGATGTTCGGCGCGATCCTGGAGAACTACTGGGGAGGCAAGCGTTTCCTCATCTTTTATGTGGTGAGCGGGGTCGGGGCTGCCGTCTGCCACCTGGCGGTGCTGTACCCAGAAATGTCGGCCGAAATAGCCCGGCTGCAACAACAATATACCCCTGAAGCCATACAGGAAGCGCTCTACTCGCCCGGCTATCCTATCAACGAAGCCACCCTTGGCGCTTCGGGCGCCGTATTCGGCTGTCTGGCCGCCTTTGGGTACCTTTTCCCCAATAACCTCATCTACCTGTATTTTTTCGTGCCCATCAAGGCCAAATGGATGGTCCTGGGCTATGCTGCCATAGAATTGTTCTCCGGCATCCGGAGCTCTGCCGGTGATAATGTGGCCCACTGGGCCCACCTTGGCGGAGGTCTTGTCGGACTCCTGCTGGTGATCTGGTGGAACAGGACCAACCGGCGCAATTTTTACTAAACTCTTTCCCCCTTTTGCTTGTTAAAAGCACATGCACTATTCCAGCTGGATATGTCGTTTTAAGCATCGGCGTTTCGTAACTTCACAATTAATCGTATGCGTGTAATGGAAGATAACTATCGCAAGAAAATGATGCTGGGGCAGGATGGGAATGCGCTGGTTCAGCTTATTGTGATAAATGCCGTATTCTTTGCGATCTTTCAGTTCATCAATGTTGTTTATATACTTGGCCCGAAGACAGACGATTATTTTACCAGGATCCTCAATTGGTTCGTCCTGCCGGCCAGCCTCGATAAATTATCCCTGCGGCCCTGGACCCTGCTGACTTATATGTTTGCAGACAAGGATATCATCCAGTTCATTTCCAATATGCTCTGGCTATGGGGCTTCGGGTACATATTACAGGACATGACGGGCAACCGCAAACTGGTCCCGGTATATCTCTATGGCGGTCTTGCGGGAGCGGCCTTTTACATGCTTACGTTCAGTATGCTGCCTTTCCTGCGGCCGCATATCCAGATCGCCACGCTGATGGGCGCCAACGCCTCCGTTGTTGCCGTTGCGGTGGCCACGACCACCGTTGCGCCCGATTACCGGCTCTTCCCCATGATCAACGGGGGCATACCCCTCTGGATACTCACCGTTATCTTTCTGCTCGTCGATTTCTCCGGCATTCCCCGTGGCGATGTCGCAGCCTATGCGGCCAACCTTGCGGGTGCGGGGGCCGGCTTCTTTTTTATTTATATGCTGCGCCGCGGTCATGACGGCAGTATCTGGATGAACCATTTCTTCGGCTGGTGCAATGATCTTTACAACCCCAACAAAAAGAAGAAGGCCAGATCGCCAAAGGATGAATTCTATTACAAGGTCTCGGGCACGCAACCTTTTAAGAAGATCCCCAATGTGACCCAGCAGCGCATCGATGAGATCCTGGACAAGATCAATCATCAGGGCTACCGGTTCCTCACGGACGAGGAAAAAGAGATCCTGAAAAGAGCAGCAGACGAAGAAGAATTGTAACTTAGGGCCCATCCATGTCGACTCTCCGAAAATTTACACGTCGCCTGTTCGTCATTTCGAACCTCGTTGCGGTCTTCCTGTTCCTGCTGGCCTGCGCGAATCCTTGGCTGTACCCGCAGAAATGGTGGTTTATCTCCATCCTGGCCTTTATCTTTCCATTCCTGCTCCTCACCGTGATCCTGTTTTTTTTATCCGGTCTGTTCTTCCGTTCCGGCCGTCGCTGGGCGCTGATCTCCTTTGTGGCCTTGCTGATCGGAGGGCCAAATATCCATAGTTTTTTCGCTTTTCATCCCGCAACGCATTTCATCGCCGCAAAACCGCCCCATTCCCTCCGGGTGCTTACCTGGAATGTGCGGAGCTGGGATGAATTCATCACCAGAAAAGGCGGCGCCTCGGGTCATCGCATCAAAATGATGGATTTTATCCGGGAGCAGCAGGCCGATGTAGTATGCTTTCAGGAGTTTTTCGAATGGCATAATCCATATGAAGCCGTTCCCTATCTGGCGCCCAATATTTCTTATCTCCAGAAGCAAATGGGCTATCCGTATTATTATTTCTCGCGGGATTATCATATGTATGACGATATGTTGCAGGCGGGGGTGATCATTTTCTCGAAGTATCCGATCACCGACACCCTGCTGCTGCGCTATAAGCTGCCGGAGGAGTACAAGAAAAGAGAGACGGAGAGCCTTATTGCGGCGGATATCGATGTGAACGGCACCAGAATAAGGGTTTTTACCACACACCTGCAGTCGGTGCTGTTCCGCAGACAGGATTTTCAGAACATAGCGACGATCAAGGAAGGCGGCGATGGCACCATCGAAGCCTCGCGCTCCCTCGTGCGAAAGCTCCGGTATGCGCTTGTGCGCAGGGCCGAACAGGCTACGGCCGTAAGAGAGCAGATGGATAAAAGCCCATATCCGGGCTTCCTGTGCGGCGATTTCAACGATATTCCCAATTCCTGGTCATATTTTAAGGTCAAGGGAAACTGGCAGGATGCGTTCATCAAAAAAGGGTTTGGCATCGGCCGGACCTATAAGTATATCTCCCCAACGCTGAGGATCGATTATATCCTTGCCGACCCCCGCCTGCCGGTCCTTCAATGCCAGAAATTTACTCCCCCATATTCGGATCATTGTCCCATCGTCGCCGATCTGCAATTACCATAAAAGGTTCCCAAAGCGCCTTGTCCGCGAAATCATAATATTGTATCTTCGGAAATTCGAATAACATCGGTATGAACCCATTAAGAGTCCATAATTCATATACACGCCAGAAGGAGATCTTTACACCGCTTACACCCGGATACGTGGGCATGTATGTGTGCGGTCCGACGGTGAGCGGCGAAAGTCATCTGGGGCACGCGCGTCCATTTATTACGTTCGACTTTATTTACCGGTACCTGCTTCACCTCGGCTATAAGGTCCGTTATGTGCGCAATATCACCGACGCTGGCCATTTCGAGGAAGAGGGCAGGGAGGCCGAGGACAAGATCTCGAAGAAGGCAACCATCGAAAAGCTCGAGCCGATGGAGCTGGTGCAGAAATATACCAACCTTTTTCACTGGGCCATGCACCAGTTCAATAATCTTGACCCCACCATCGAACCGACGGCTACCGGGCATATCGTCGAGCAGATCGGCATGATCGAAAAATTGATCGGCGCTGGATATGCCTATACGGTCAACGGCTCCGTCTATTTCGACGTAAAGAAATATGCAGAACATTATCCTTATGGCAAGCTCAGCGGCAGGATTCTCGATGACCTGCTGGAAACCACGAGGGACCTCGATGGACAGGATGAGAAACGCAACCGTCAGGATTTCGCCCTCTGGAAATCGGCCCCGCCGGAGCATATCATGCGCTGGAAGAGCCCCTGGGGCGAAGGATTTCCCGGCTGGCATATCGAGTGCTCGGCCATGAGCACCAAATATCTGGGCGGCGAGTTCGATATCCATGGCGGCGGCATGGACCTGCAGTTCCCGCACCATGAGAGCGAGATCGCGCAAAGCACGATCTGTAATGGACATGTGCCTGCCCGTTACTGGCTGCATAATAATATGATCACGGTGAACGGGAAGAAAATGGGGAAGAGCTATGGCAACCAGATCATGCTCACCCAGATGTTCAGCGGCGATCATCCCCTGCTGCAACAGGCTTATTCACCCATGACCATCCGGTTCTTTATCCTGCAGACGCATTACCGCAGCACCCTGGACTTCGGCAACGAAGCGTTGCAGGCCGCCGAGAAAGGGCTCAAGCGTCTCTGGGAGGCATACGAGGTGCTGAAGAAACTGGAGCCGGCCGGTCATGCCGCCGCCCCAGTTGCGGCATCCGGGCTCCCCGCGACCCCGACCCCAGCGGGTTCGTCGAACGGATCGTCCCCCGCATCCGACCCGGAGCTGGATGCAAAAGTGGGAAAACTGCTGCTCGAATTCGATGAGTTCATGAGCGATGACTTCAATACGGCAAAAGTGCTGGCCAATATGTTCGAGCTGGTGCCGGTGATCAATTCGATCCGGAACGGCCAGATCCCTTCCGATGCGATCAGCGGAGCTACGCTCGGTCTGACGAAGACTTATTTTACCAGCTATCTGGAAAACATCTTCGGTCTGAAGGAAGATGGCGGCGCAGGCGATCAGAAATTGGGCGGGGTGGTGGAACTGTTGATCGAGATCCGCAAGGACGCGAGAGATAAAAAGGATTATTCGACCTCCGACAAGATCCGTAAACAACTGCTGGGGCTGGGTATCGTCCTGAAGGATGAGAAGGATGGAAGGATCAGCTATTCCATGCTCTGACGCCACCGGTCGCGGACCCAGATGCTTGTCACGGACCTACCTCGATCACCAATAAACACGAAACCTTGGAATATATTCTTCATCTGTCAAAGGACAAACGGTTCCGGAAGCTGATCGGTCAGCACGAACCCTTCAATCTGAAAAAGCGGACGGATATACCACATTATCTGGTCGCCTCGATCATGAGCCAGCAGCTCTCCACCAGGGTCGCGGACACCCTTCATAAACGCTTTCTCAATTTATATGAGGGCAGGACTCCCCTGCCGGAAGAGATCCTTGCCACATCCCTTGAAACGCTGCGCTCGATCGGGCTGTCCAATGCAAAGACCCGGTATGTGCATAATGTGGCCAGGTTTGCCATCGAGGAAGGACTCGATCATCAGCAGCTTGATAAGATGGAGAATGAAGCCGTGATCGCCTATCTGACGCGGATAAAGGGCGTGGGAAGGTGGACGGCCGAAATGATGCTGATGTTCGCCCTGGGGAGGGAAGACGTGTTTGCTGTGGACGATCTGGGCATACAGAATGCCATGATCGGATTGTACAAGCTGGACAGGGAGGATAAGCGGTCGTTCCGGGAAGAGCTCCTGCGTATCTCGCAGAAGTGGAGCCCCTGGCGGACTTATGCCTGTCTGCATCTCTGGCATTGGAAGGACAACACCCCGGTGGCTAAGGAACCGCCGCCCGCAACGGCGAAATCCGCGGCCAGGCTGAAGAAACCTGCGGCTGACCCTGCGAAATCCGCCCCCGCGCGCAAGCCGAAGAAAACCACAGCCGTGCCCAGGAAAGCAGCTCCCGCGCGCAAGCAGAAGAAACCCGCAGCCGCACCCAAAAAAACAAGACCCGCTTCGCGGAAACCCGCGGCCGCCCGCAAGAAATCCGCCTCCAGAAAAAAATGAGCCCATATTGAATCAAACCTAAACTGTAAAATTGTGAAAAATCTCAGCTTTATCTTCCCCGTAATTCTTCTCGTCCTATGCATCGGTATGATGACGACCACGAGCTGTTCGAAGAGCAGTTCCACCCCAGCCGCGAAGGACAGTGTGCTTTATTCCAAATGGATCACGCTCAAAATGATCGATCAGGGCGTCGATAACGATCCTTCCAGCCCGAGCTACGGATATGAAATCTTTGCTCAGGAGATCCCTGCGCCGGCCATCACCAAATCCGTTATGGACAAGGGTGTGGTCCTGACATATGTACAGGGGGTTCTCAGTGGCGATACCACTATCCTGAATGCAGAGGGGCTGCTGAGCGAATTCTTTTACGCCGGCAGGATCGAGCTTTCTTCGGTCGCTATCGATTACTCCGGATTAAAATACCGGTATGTCGTCATACCGGGCACTATTGCCAGCAATACCTACCGGGGCATTCCGGTACAGCAGCTGAGGTCTTCTCCTCTTATTTTGCCGGACGCGGGGCGGCCGTGACCAGCTTCAGTTCTTTTATGATATTGGGGGCTCCGCCCAGCTTGTCGATGCACCATAAGATATAACGGACATCCACGCAGATGGTACGGTTGTACACCGGATCGAAAGCGATCTTATGGCTAAGGGCCTCATAATTTCCGTCGAAGGCGAGACCGATCAGCTCTCCACTGGCATTCAGGACAGGGCTGCCGGAATTGCCCCCGGTAATATCGTTGGTCGTGATGAAGCTGACCACCAGATCGTTCCGCTGCTTGTCCGCATATTGCCCGAAATCTTTTTTTCTGGCCAGCTCCACCAGCCGCGGAGGGAGGTCGAATTCATAATCTCCCGGAACATATTTTTCCAGCACCCCTTTCATCGTACATACGTAATCGTAATGAACGGCATCACGGGGATCGTAAGACCGGATATTGCCATAGGACACCCGCATGGTGAACGTGGCGTCGGGGTACCGGACCTTCTTTGGGTCCATCTGCAGGATCCCTTTCAGGTACAATCTTCCCAGCTCATTGTTGGCTGTGGTAAAATCCTGGTAAAAAGGCTGGTATTTCTGCCAGTTCTTCCAGAAGGCGCTGGCGTGGCGGTAAACGGGATCTTCCTGTAAAATGTTGGCGTCCGGATGAGCGACAAAGGCGTTCCAGCGCGCATCGTCGAACAGAAAGCTGCCTTTGAACAAGGTTGCCGCATATTTCTGGTAAGTGCTCTCCTCGCGCAGATCGCCGAAACTGCCTTTCAAGCCTTCAAAGAAGCCGATGGGATGCTGATTCTTATCGATATCGTTATAAAAGAGCTGGGTGGTAGCCGCGACGATCGCCTGGTCCGAAACCTTATTCTCCTGTTTGAGGAAGGCAGAGCGGGCCGCACTGGCCGCCTGGATCGTTTTCTTCGGATCGGCGCCGCCCGGGTTCACCAGGGAATACTCCATCTCGATAAGAGAGGCGGCAAACGCCATCAGCGGACTGCCGGATATGCCCTCGGTGAGGTATACACGCTGTCTGGAATAAGGCCGCCAGGCTTCATAAGCTTTGGCCCAGTCGGAAAAGACATGCTCAAATTCGGGTTTGCCCTCCGTCCACTGCTGAAAAGCGGCTTCGTTTGTTTTTTTCTGATCGTAGATATGGTATTTGACCAGTTCTTTTGTCTCGCCGTCATAGAATTTCCAGTAATTGGCGATGCTGGCATAGGAGGAAGCCAGTTGCAGCTTTACGGTAGGGTCTTTGGTCATTTCGCTGTACATATACCGGAGCCGGAGCTCGCGCAGCTTTACGAGGGAGGGGTTGTCGATATCGATCTTTTGCTTTATCCCGAAGGAGGTCTCATAACGGTTGGTGCTGCCGGGATAGCCCCAGACCATGGCATAGTCTCCGTCTTTCAGACCCTTGAGCGAGACGGGCAGAAAATATTTTGGTTTCAGGGGAACGTCTTCGGGCGAGTATTCAGAAGGCTTGCCATCCTTGCTCATGTATACGCGGAAGACGGAAAAATCGCCGGTATGCCGGGGCCATTCCCAGTTATCCGTGTCACCGCCGAACTTACCCACACTTTCGGGAGGCGCGCCCACGAGGCGGATATCGTTATAACGCTGGTAGAGGAAGACAAGGAACTGGTTGCCCTTGAACAGCGGGCTTATCTTTCCCGTAATGCTTTTAGTATCGTCTGAATAACGCTTGTTGATGAACGTGATAACGGACTGTACTTTGGCGGCGCGCGCATCGCCGGCGAGCCCCTTTGCGGAATCCTCTATTTCCTTTGAAACGTCCTCGATCCTGACGAGGAAGTCGACATAGAGACCGCGGGCGGGGATCTCTTCCTGTTTGCTGGCGGCATAGAATCCGTCACGGAGATAGTTATGCTCTATGGAGCTCGATGAGGCGATGGTCTCGTAGCCGCAGTGATGGTTGGTGAAGATCAGCCCTTCGTTGCTGACGATCTCACCCGTGCAGCCACGGCCGAAGATAATGACCGCGTCCTTCAGGGAGGCCTTGTTGATGCTGTAGAGCTGTTCTTTGGTGAGCTTCAGCCCTTTTTTCACCATATCGTTATACACCTGTTCGCCCAGCAGGAGCGGAAGCCACATGCCTTCGTCGGCAAAACCACGGAGCAGGAGGGTCGAAAGGGTGATCGTCAGAAAGAATCTTTTCAGGCTCATAGAATGTTAATTTTTGCAGTAACAAACCTACTGCAAAAATTAACATGGAGCGCTAACCTCTATTTTACTTCTTTTACTTCGATTTCTTCTACGAGACGGCTGTCGGTGCTGACCTCGAAGCTCTGTTCGGAGTGGTCTTCGTTGTTCCTGATGATAAACACCAGCTTGTTGCTGAGCTCGGGCGTGGCCAGTTTGAACTTCTTGTCGAATTTCTTATCGGCATAAGAGGCCATGAAGATCTGGTTGCCATCTCCGTCGAGGATCCTTACTGTAAAGCGGGCCCCGGTGCTGTTGTTATACAGAACGTTGAACAGGGGATTGCCTTCGTTGTTGCCGATGTATTTTACTTCGGCGTTGGTGGCGCTGCCTGTGTGATGTTCTCTGGGCTCATTGCTGGCCCGTGCAGTCAGGCTGCCTGCGGTGAAGGACAGAAAAGTGGCGAGGATGAACAGGCCAAAAGATTTGCGGGTGGTTGAGATAATCTTGTTCATAAAAATAGTTTTTGCGTGTTATGGAATGAAATATCTGATGATTGTGAATGGATGGGCCGGGCCCGTCCGCGGATCGGTTTCGCCGATCGGTCTGAATAGCTGATCAGTCGATCTTTTTTACGGCGAAGTCTTCGACGAAATGACTGTTGACATTGATCGCAAAGCTCTTTGCTATATCGGCTTCTTTATTATTGCGGATGATGAACGTAACCTTGTTCTTATCTGCGCTGGGGAGCCGGAATTGCTTGTTAAAGCTCTTTTCATTGTAAACGACCTGGTACAGCTGCGAACCTTCCTGGTCTTTGACGATGATGCTGAATTTTTCGCCGCTGGGGTTCTTGTAGGAGACGTTGAAGACGATCATGTCTTCCTGCGTACCCATGTATTTTACTTCCAGAGGATTTTCCTTTACCGGCGCGGGAGACTGGGCCTGGACGGCAACGGTGGCTATCAGGAACAGTATTCCAAAACTAAATTTGCTCAGGGCATTGATGATTTGCTTCTTCATATAAAATGGGTTTTTGTGACGATGTCGATTATATATGACAGGGCAACCGACAAAAATGGGAAGCAACCGGGCAAGCCTGACGACGCGAACGAACTGGAAAGCAATGCGATAAGATGACGATGGGCAATCTGATGAGCATGATGCAAGCAATGCTATTGGGCAGAACAATCCAAAAGGAGGGCAAGTCTGAAACTGAATGGCGGGACAATCTGAATTCGGCTATGGGAGCAATCCCGGGAGGCTGGACAATCGCATCTGGCAGCGATGATTAGTTGTATCCGGATGAGAACGAGGAATTGTTCTTCCGTATTGTGTAATGCAAATATATGACCAAATTTTCTTGGATGCAATAGTTATTTATGAATTTAATGTTAAGAAATTCGTATAAAATAAAAAATAATATATAATCGCTCAATGTGTTTGCGGATGTTTCTCCGCAAAGATCAGCTCCTTCAGCGCGGGCTGTTCGTTGAGGCGTCTGTCCATTCTGTGCCGCACCGTATCGGAAATAAACCAGTTCATCGTATAGTTCTCCACGGCAAAACTATCCCTTTTGTCCGTCCAGTCCTTGTAGAGATGGATGGGCAGGTATTCGGCGACATGGATATTTGTGCTGTCCGCTGTGCGGTTGATCTCGGAAAGATAGCCTGTCAGGCGCTTGTCGTTGATGGCCGTCTGCATATTATACGCGCCCAGCAGGGTCAGGCCGGGGGACATGAGGTCATTGGTCAGCGGATCGGTCTGCTGGATCCTCGCTTCGCCCAGCGGGCTGTTGGTGATATGGAGGATGATGAATTTCAGTTTGCGGGAACGGGCCCGGAGGGATGGGTCCTTCGAGGTGGAAATATGCTGGATGATGGCGGTGATCATTTCCTGTACGACACCCGCGCCAGAATTATCGAAGTAGCCGCCATCCACAAAATAATGCGCCCGGCAGCAGCTGTCCTCATTGTCCGGGGCTCCGTCTTTGCTGGCGATACGCTGGTCGATCCTTGCTGCGGGGCTTATATAGGGGAAGCGGGCGCCCAGCAAGGAAGCGGTGCTCAGCCTCATCGTCTGCGAGCTGTCCAGCAGGTCCAGCACATCGACACGGCCATTGAATGTCTCTTTTCTGATCTCGATATTGCTGACCACGGCCGGATTACCGTCCTGCATACGGGTGGTATTGATACAGAGTATGGGCAGGTCGGATGGTTGTCCGGTCTGCGTCACACAGGAATCCATCGTCATACCAAAATGCAGGGAATAACGCGAAGGATCGGGGGTATCTCCGGACTCTTCAAAAGAACGCTCCAGGGCGCCGGTCCGGTCGTTATGCGAAAGTGTATGAAAAATGTATTTGAAATAATCGGGCCCGAGCAGCTTGACCATCGTAAAGCTGAGAAAATCCTGGCCCAGCAGATCTTTTGCCGATTGCTCGAAGAGCGGTTTCCGGTCGGCGACGCCGCGGGTACTTCTGAGCAGGGCGAAGAAACTTGCCACTCCGACGCCGCCGCCGGATGTCCCGGATAAGGCGAAGACATGGCGCGAGAACAGGTCGCCACCGGCGATCGATGAATCTTCCAGCCTGCCCAGCACGGATGCCGTCCAGTAGGCAGAACGCGATGCGCCGCCGTTGGACAGCACAAAATAGACCGGATATTCTTTTATCGACGCGCTGTCCAGCTCGGGTCTTTGTCCGATCCAGTTCTGGAAGTATTCGCTGATGGCCTGTCTTTTATGAAAGATGCCTCTGGGTGCAGACCTGGCGAGCTCCGTGGTGCGCACATAATGGTTCTCCGCCGAAGGGATGATAAAGGCGAAGAGGAATACGATAAAATGAAAATTGATCCTTGTCTTTACTGACAGACAGGTAAGCATGTTCGCAAAGCCCAGCAGCACGGCGAAGGCGAGTATGACGGAAGGGAAGGGCCCGATATTTACGGCAAAGTCCATCCGTCTGATCTCCGTCCACCAGATGACCAGGGCGAGGAGGCAGAACAGGTTGAAGGCAATAAAATATCCCCGCTCTCCTGCCGGTATGCGCAGGAAGTTCATGACCCGGTACACGAGCCGGTACCCGGGAGGGGGATTGGCGGCTTTGGCCATCGCCTCGATCTGGGTCCGCTCCATTTTTTTGCGGCGCAGGTTGATAAAAAGCAGAAAAAGGACCTGTATATAGAACACCGACCAGAACAGGCCCGCGATATTATTCTGCAGGACGGCCCTGTCCGCGCCGATAAAAAGCAGGAATACAACAAAAAGGCCCAGCAGCGTATAGAAGAGGATCTTGACCACCCGCTCCTGCCGGTCGGACCAGGCCGCCACCAGTCTGTCGAGCAGGGCAAATACAACGATCCCAGCCAGCAACAGCCATGCGACTTTAGCGCCGGAGACTGGATGCGCCGATAAGGGTGATTGCATAGCGGCCAGCGCGATGGTCAGCAGACAGCCGAAGCCAAGCACACGCGGAAAGGCTTCCAGCAGCATGGTCTTTTCTCCCTGCTTGTCCTCTTTGAGATAGCAGACGACACGCGACGAATACCAGCTCACATAGGTCCAGAAGGCGATGGCGATGAAGAAATAGATGCGTGCTTTCTGGTTCTCGGTGAAAGCGACTACCAGGTCCTTGCCCTGATCGAGGCTCCAGAAGCACCATGCGGTCAGCCCGATAAAAAGGATACCGGGGAAAAAGAGCCATACAGCTTGCAGGAAAATAGAAATATAGCGGCCGATGGTATGCCAGATGGGATGGCGCAGCAAGCTCATAAGATTGGCTTTTGGGTTTATGCAATATAAGACAAAAGCCGGATTTTGTCGGCCACTTCGGTCGGCGCCCGAGCCCGGGTCTTCCAGTGTCTGTGGTCGTGGGTTCTCCGGATCGTGGTTTGCGGGATGCTGCCATCTGCTCAGGCGTTCTTTTTCCCGTCTTCGTTCAGGATCTTCCAGAGCAGGTCTTTGAGCTCGGTGATGCCCAGCTGCGTGACGGAAGAAATGAATAAATGGGGGATGTTGGCGGGCAGCTCTTTGCCGATGGCCTCTTTTAATTCGTTGTCCAGCATATCGGATTTGCTGACGGCGATGATAAACTGCTTATGAAGGAGTTCCGGATTGTATTTTTCCAGCTCTGTCCGGAGGATCGCAAACTCCTGCCCATGGTCCTTGCTGTCGGCGGGGATGAGGAAGAGCAGGACGGGATTGCGTTCGATATGGCGGAGGAAGCGGTGGCCAAGCCCCTTGCCTTCTGCGGCGCCTTCGATGATGCCGGGGAGGTCGGCGATACAGAAAGACCTGCCGTCGCGGTATTCAATCATTCCGAGCTGGGGGACGAGGGTGGTAAAGGCATAATCGGCGATCTTTGGCCTTGCGGACGTAATGACGGATAATAAGGTCGATTTGCCGGCATTGGGAAAACCAACAAGCCCTACATCGGCCAATACCTTTAGCTCCAGCACTTTCCAGCCTTCGACGCCGGGTTCGCCCGGTTGCGCATGCTCGGGGGCCTGGTTGGTGGGGGTGGCAAAACTGGCATTGCCCAGCCCGCCGCGGCCGCCTTTTACCCAGACGACTTCCTGTCCATCCTCGAGTATTTCAACCTCTTTTTCCCCGGATGTCTCATCCCGCGCGATGGTCCCCAGCGGGACTTCTATGATAACATCCTTGCCAAAGCGGCCCGTGCTGTTGTTGCCACTGCCGGCTTCGCCATCTTCCGCGTGAACATTTTTGTAATACCGTAAGTGCAGGAGCGTCCAGAGGTCCTTGCTGCCCCTGAGGATGATATGGGCCCCACGGCCGCCATCTCCCCCATCCGGGCCCGCGAGGGCATTGAATTTGGTGCGCATGAAATGCTTGCTGCCTGCGCCGCCATGCCCGCTTTTGCAAAAAACCCGTATCTGGTCGACAAAATTTGATTTCTCCACTATGCTCCTTTTTCGTTCAAATGAGGTGCAAAGGTAGGTTTTGTGGGGGAGACTTCGCAAGGGGCGGGCGATCGGGACTAAAAGACCTTGCCGCTTTCGTCGTTGTCGATCAGTTCATGGGCGGCCGAATAGTCGAATACGTCTTCCCGGTTGGACAGCACCTGGCGCAACAGGTCGTGGATGGTGATCACCCCGGCAAAGCTGCCTTTGTCATAGGCTACCAGATACCTCGTCTTATGGGTGTTCATCATATTCATACAGTATTCGACCGTATCGTTCAGTTCGACAAATGGGAAATCGGTCGACATGACCTCCTGTACTTTGGTATTGGAGCTGGAACGGCCTTTCAGCACCAGATTACGGCTGTAATCCCTTTCCGAGAAGATCCCTTTGTAGGAATTGCCGTCCATTACCACGAGATAGCTCAGATTGACGGAGCTCAGCATATTCAGGGCATCGATCACCAGTGCGTCCGGCATAATAAAATTGGATACCCTGGCTTTGCTGGCAATGATATCTTTGACCATTTTCATACACAAATTTCTTTGAACTGAAGTTCGGAAATTTTGTTGGAATTCCTGCAGATAGTTGGGGGGTGTAGCCTGCCGCAGTGCATGCGGCCGGTGCCGGCCGCATGCACTGCGGGATGATGCGTCAGGATTCTGACAGGAGGCCAGGCCGCCCGTAGTTCAGTGAAGGGGCTTGTACCCGGCGCCCAGAGGAGGCGTGCCTGGTTGCTGGTCCCCTGACGGCGATGCTGGCTGCCGGTCCCCGTCCGGGGGCTCGCGGAGGGGTTCGCAGGGCGCCCAGCCTTCCCTCATTTCTGCGGGCAGGGCCTGATAAATGGCCGTGCCTTCCGTCTTCCATTGCAGCATTTCATCGGTGACGGCTTTGATGATCCTGGCGGGATTGCCGACCACCATGCTCCTGGGCGGGATCTTTTCGCCTGCCTTGATGAAGCAGAGCGCGCCTACGATGGACTCGTCTCCCAGCTCCACATTGTCCATGATCACACTGTTCATCCCCACCAGGCAATTCCTGCCGATGCTTGCTCCATGTATGATCGCCCCATGACCGATATGCGCTCCTTCCCTGAGCAGGACGGTCACCCCGGGGAACATATGGATGGTGCAATTCTCCTGCACATTACAACCGTCTTCGATGATGATCTTCCCCCAATCGCCGCGGAGAGCGGCCCCCGGGCCTATATATACTTTTTTGCCGATGATGACATTTCCGGTGACGGCGGCCTGCGGATGTATAAAAGCTGATCCATCGATCACCGGCCGGTGTCCTTTGAATGCGTAGATCATAATAGTTTTTTATCGGGCCCGTGCTTTTTTGCCGGCCTCAGCTTTTCCTTAGCGGTCTCCCACTCGGTGTCCTTCCGGAAGACGGTGCCTTTGAAAAGAGCCACCAGTTCACCATTCTCCTTTTCTACCCGTACGTCGAAGATGCTGATCCTGTTGCCCGCGCTTTTTTGCTCTGCGGTGGCAATGATCGAATCGCCTGCCAGCAGGGGTTTGATATGAGAAATGGATGTTTCGATGGATACGGCATGCTTGCCCAGGCTGTTGGAGGCAAAGGCGAGGGCGCTGTCGGCAAGCGAATAGGAGATGCCTCCATGCGCTATCTTAAAACCATTGCACATTTCCGGCCTCAGGGTCATCCGGAGCCGGCAGTAGCCTTCTCTTTCTTCCAGCCTTTCGATGCCCAGCCACTGGCTGAAGAGGTCTTTGTTCATCATGGCATCAATGATCCGGGTTGTTCTGCTTTTCATTGCGTGAGGTTTTATCCTGAATATGCATACTGTGGCGATCCGGCTGTCCATCCCCGTTGCGCCCACGGGCCGATCTTTTATGCGGCCTTCTATTCCCCCCTGAACTGCGGCGCCCTCTTCTCCAGGAATGCGCTCACCCCTTCCCGGTAATCTGCGGTTGAGGCAGCCTGCTGCTGCAACTCGTCCTCCATTAATAATTGCTCTTCGAGAGAATTATTGCTGGAATAATTGAGGGCATGTTTCGTATACGCCAGCGCGCGGGTGGGCAGCTTTGCCAGCGTGGAGGCGAGCGCCTGTGCCGCTTCGGCAAAATTCTCGTCTGGGAAGACCTTATAGATCATGCCTATCCTCTCCGCCTCCGTGGCGCTTACTTTATCTCCGAGCATAGCCAGCGCGCTCGCTTTCTGCCAGCCGACCAGCCGGGGCAGGAAATACGTCCCCCCGCTGTCCGGGATGAGGCCGATCTTTGAAAAGGCCTGTATGAAGGAGGCCGATTGCGCCGCCACCACGATGTCACAGGCAAGGGCGATATTGGCCCCGGCGCCGGCTGCCACGCCGTTGACGGCGGCAAGGACCGGTTTGGGCAGCTTGCGGAGCCTGGTGATGATGGGGTTATAATGTTCTTCGAGGGCCTTGGCCATGCCTGCGCCTTCCGGATCGGTGACTTCGGCCAGGTCCTGACCGGCGCTGAAGCCTTTCCCCGCGCCCGTCAGATAAACGGCCCTGACCTCGTGCATGCTGGCGCATTCATCCAGCCTGGTTTGCAGCAACAGCGCCATTTCGCGGTTGAACGCATTGAGCTTCTCCGGCCGGTTCAGCGTTATAAAGGCAATATTATTTTCGATGGTAAACAGTACAGAGGACATGCTTGTAAATTAAGGAATGAATAAAGTAACGGAATATAGGCGGATTGTTCGTCAGTGGCACTTGAAATAATCGAAGGGCTCCCGGCATTGCTCACACCGGTATAATGCCTTGCAGGCCGTGCTGCCAAATTCGCTGATCATGCGGGTATTGTAGGAATGGCATCTCGGGCAGCTTATCGCCTCCTCGCGCCGGAACAGGTCCGGGTGGCAGACATTCTGACGGGGGGTAGGGGGCGCTATGCCATAGGCTTTTAACTTTTCTTTCCCTTCTTCGCTCATCCAGTCGGTGGTCCAGGCAGGGGAAAGCACCGTGGTGATCGTGACCTTTTCATATCCATGTTCCAGCAAAGCCATCCGGATATTCGTACGGATCATGTCCATGGCGGGGCAGCCGCTGTAGGTAGGGGTAATGACGAGCTCCACGGTCCCATCCTGCACCTTCACTTCGCGGATGATCCCCAGATCGGTTACGGAAAGCACGGGGACTTCCGGATCGGTCACCTCCCGGAGGAGCGACCAGATCTTTTCTGTCGGTATGTCTGCTGTTTCGGCCATGTGTTTTATTTTATCACCGCGCGCCTCATGGGCCCGCCGCGACACTGTGCTTCCTCCCGCCGCCATCCTCCGCTCGTCCGGCTGCGCCCTCCCACTAGCCCTGCTCACCATTCGCAACCCGGATAAGCCCTTTGCAGGAACTGCATCTCCGCAAGGATATACCCCAGCTGTTCGGTATGCCTTCCTTCTTTCCCGCCGGTCTGCATCCAGATGTCCGCTCCGCCCTTGCCTTCCGGGACGGAAAGGGTGGCCTGGGCAAATATGTCTCTTACTTTTTCTTCCCATTTCTCGCGCAGGAGGGAAAGATCGGGAATGATCCCCTCGCTGCTCAGTTGCGCTTCATAACGGGAAGGTATAAATACTTCGCCGGTGAATTTCCACAAATCGTCCAATGCCTTTATTATGCGGGAATGGCTTTCTTCCGTACCATCTCCAAGGCGGATCACCCACTCGCTGCTCCAGCGGAGATGATAGGTGGTCTCTTTGAGGGCTTTTTCGCTGATGGCGGCCAGCCCGGTATCCTTGCCCGTCTGCAATTCCTGATACAGATAGAACTGCCAGGCGCTGAAAAAGAACTGTCTCAGGATCGTCTTTGCCCAATCCCCGTTGTCCTGCTCTGCCAGCAGGCAATTCCTGAAATCCCATGCGTCCCGCAGATAGGCGAGGCTGTCTTCGGTTACTGCTGTCGCGGGTGCCCGGTCGGAGCTACCCTGATTGATCAGCTTTGCCGCATACTGGTAGAAATTCCTTGCCTGGCCGATGAGGTCCAGGGCGATGTTGGAAATGGCGATATCCTGTTCCAGCACGGGTCCGTATCCCGTCCATTCGCTGTTGCGATGACCGAGGATAAGGGAGTTATCGGCGAGGTGCAGGGTATAATCTATAAGCGCTTGCGGGTTGTGCATGGATGCTTGCTTATCGTCCGTTTACATATGTTTCAGTTCATCCGGCAGATCGTAAAAGGTCGGATGCCGGTAGGCCTTGTCATTGGCCGGATCGTATAAGGAGGCTGCCTCATCGGGATTGGAAGCATGTATATGCTTGCTCTCCACGACCCAGATACTGACGCCTTCCATGCGGCGGGTATATACATCCCTTGCATTCTCGATGGCCATCTGCGCGTCTGCGGCGTGCAGGCTGCCCGCATGTTTGTGATCCAGCCCCTGCTTGCTGCGTATGAACACTTCCCAGAGGGGCCATTGCTGTTGTGACATATTGCGTTGTGATTGCTGTGATCAAAAGATATCCCGGTTGTTTACGCGACCTTTTTCTGCTCCCTCGCCTTTCGTTTTTCCGCATGAGCCACTGCGGCCTCCCTTACCCAGGCGCCGTCTTCATGCGCTTTCACGCGGGCTGCCAGCCTTTCCTTGTTACAGGGCCCGTTGCCGTTGACGACATTCCAGAATTCGTTCCAGTCGATGGGTCCGAAATCAACATGTTGTTTTTCTTCGTTCCATTTCAGGTCCGGATCGGGCAGGGTCATACCCAGGATCTTTGCCTGGTCCACACACATATCGACAAAGCGCTGACGCAGTTCGTCATTGCTGAACCGTTTGATCTTCCATTGCATGCTCTGCGCTGAGTTCGGAGACTCGTCGTCATTGGGCCCGAACATCATGACGGAGGGCCACCACCAGCGGTTGATGGCGTCCTGGCACATCCGCCGCTGCGCATCGCTGCCCTTGCTAAGCGTAAGCAAGATCTCGAACCCCTGGCGCTGGTGGAAGCTTTCTTCTTTGCAGATCCGCACCATGGCCCTGGCATAAGGACCATAAGAAGCCCGGCATAAAGGGACCTGGTTCATGATCGCTGCGCCGTCTACCAGCCAGCCGATCGCGCCCATGTCCGCCCAGGTCAGGCTGGGGTAGTTGAATATCGAGGAATACTTCGCCTTCCCGCTGTGGAGCTGGCCGATCAGCTCATCCCGGCTGATATTCAGGGTTTCGGCGGCGGAATAAAGATAGAGTCCATGCCCGGCCTCGTCCTGTACCTTGGCGATGAGGGTGGCCTTTCTGCGGAGCGTCGGCGCCCGGGTGATCCAGTTGCTCTCCGGCAGCATTCCCACGATCTCGCTGTGCGCATGCTGGGAGATCTGGCGGATAAGGGTCTTGCGATAGGCATCGGGCATCCAGTCCTTCGGCTCGATCCGGATCTCCTGGTCGACTTTATCCTGGAATGTTTTTTCCAATTCCTGCACGGGCATAAGCTGAGAATTTAAACACCAAAGATAAGCGATTTTTGGAGAAAATGCTAACGAGTGTTAGTGCGGGGACGGGGGCGGCTATATAAGAAGGGGACAAGAAAATAATACAGGGGGAGAAATTGAAGATCAGTTAATTAAAATAAAAGTCGGAAGGGAACGGGTATGGAAAACGATAGATGAGATTTCGTTAGTCTTCGACACAATCTATTTTGCGTCTGTTATCCGGGAACGGCTGTTTATCTTCTCAGGTTGCGTCGATTTATCCAGACTAAGAATATAACAATCATTAGCAGGGCTATCCAAAGCATGGGCTATTTCTTTTAACTGGGAATTAATCGTTATTTGGGGTAGATTTTTTGTTTTTTTTCAGCACATTGTCCAAAAGCTCCTTTCTTCGCTCATTCATATATTCCCGCCTATTTTCTCGCTTGGCTTTCTTTACGCGGTTAAATTCTCTAAAGAGATAAAAGCTAATGAAAATGGCAATCAATCCCCAGGGAACGTAGATAGTCATTATTTCTTTTTCTTTTTTACTGGCTGTTTAGGAGTAACGTTAACCGACCTTCTATTTCCTGCGTGGCAATTGTCAATCTGAGGCCGTCATGCAATTTACGACGATTGAAACGATATGCAAATTCATCGCAATAACGCTATAAATGCTTGCAGCTGACCTGGTGATGTATGCCATAAATGCACCTCTTTAACAAGCTCCAATAGTTCTCAATACCGTCTGCTGGGTCTGTCCTTTTTGCGCTGCCCAAGCGCCATACTACCCATTTACCGGGAATCGTCAGACAGAATTTCCTACTCGTGGGCTGAAAACCCATGGGGGAGGGGGTCGCAGGAAACCGGGGCGGGGGAGCCGCGCCGGGAAGTGTGCCAAAAGAATCGGGATGGCCCTGAGAAATGGTGGCAGCGCGCCATCACGCAGGCCGCAAGGGCCAGTGCGCGGGCAATACGCGGGCATCCTGTGATATTTAGTTGTTGGGTCGGAAATGAATTTTTATCTTAGGATTAACTAAACTCTAACGATATGTCCATTACAACACGAGTAAAAAACATCCTGCTTACGCCCAAAACGGAATGGGCCGCTATCAGCCACGAAACAGAGACCCCGCAAACGCTGCTGGGTAAATATGTCATACCGATGGCGCTGATCCCTGCAGTTGCGCTTTTTATTGGCTTTGGATTGATCGGGATCGGTACTGGTTTTGGCCGGTTCAGCGATATCGGATTTGGCGCGAGGTTAGGCGTTCAGAGTTTTGTAGGCTCCATCATCGGATATTATCTCTGTACCTATGTGATAGACGCGCTGGCGCCGACTTTTGGTTCGGAAAAGAATATTGGCAGATCGGCCCAGCTGGTGGCCTATTCCTTTACAGCGTCATGGGTTGCGGGCATATTTTCGATTCTGCCTTCCCTTCGCATCCTGTCCATTTTAGGTCTTTATGGCGTCTACCTCATTTATGAAGGGATCCCGGTCATGAAAAAGACGCCGGAAGACAAGCGGATCGGATACCTTGTCCTGACGGCCGTCGTCCTTATCGTGATCACATATGTAGTCGCTTTGGTGCTTGAAAGGATCATGTACGCGACCATGGGCGGAGGTTATCTGGGACATGATATGCAGGATCTCCGCTGGCGCTAAGAGAAGGCTTGCCCGCTGGCGCTAAGAGACCGTCTGCCGGTGTTGCGCAGGCGTAGTATTCAATTCTTTATTTCGTATCGAAATCGACGATAACTCTTTCCGTTCTCGGATGGGACTGGCAGGTCAGGATAAACCCCGCTGCCAGTTCTTCTTTTTCGAGGGCATAGTTCACCTCCATCTCGACCTTTCCCTCCGTAAGCCTGGCCCGGCAGGTGCAACAAACCCCACCCTTACAGGCAAAGGGCAGGTCGGCCCCTTCGCGGAGCGCTGCATCGAGGATCGGTTCCCCGTCAAAGGGGAGATCGAAATCGAAGCTGAAGCCATCCAGCCTGATGGTCACCTTGCTGGTCTTTCCGGCTAAAGCATCAGGGCCTTCCCTGCTGTCTCCGGCTTCTCCGGATTTTGAACCGGCCCCTGTACTCCTGGCCCTGCTGCCTCCAGGACCGGACTTTCCGCTGCCGGAGCCCAGTCCCTCTCCGCCCGTGGCTACCGGTGTGCTGAATAATTCGAAATGGATCTTTTCAGGAGCGATGCCTTCTTTTTCCAGCCAGCTTTTCACCCCAAAGATCATTTCCGCAGGTCCGCAGATAAAGACTTCGTCGGCCTGCTGCAGTCCGATCAGCTTCCGGGTCAGCTCCCCGCATTTTTCCGCGTCGATCCTTCCGTAGTTCAGGGTGGCGTCCGTCTTTTCACGGCTCAGGATATGATGCAGGGCAAAGCGGTCCATATAGCGGTCTTTCAGGGCTTCCAGCTCTTCCCGGAAAATAATGGAAGTCCGGTTACGATTGCCATATACAAGGGTAAACTGACTGCCGGGCTCTGTGGCCAGGGTGGCCTTTATGATGGAGATGACAGGGGTGATGCCGCTGCCTGCTGCAAAAGCAAGGTAATTCTTCGCGCGCGTTGGTTCCAGCTCCGTATAGAACCTGCCGGTAGGAGGCAGGATTTCCAGTTCCTCTCCTTTATGAAGCTGCTCGTTGGCAAACAGGGAAAACCGGCCTCCGGGCACCTTTTTTACGGCTATCCTCAGTTCATTCTCATGCGGGCTGCTGCAGATCGAATAGGAGCGGCGGATCTCCTCCTCCCCGATCCTTTTTCTGATCGTGATGTTCTGTCCTTGCTTGTACAGGAATTCATCGCGCAATTCGGCAGGAATGGCAAAGGAAATGGACACGCAGTCGGAGGTTTCGCGACGGATATCTTTTATCGGCAATGTTCTGAAATGACTGGCCACGTTGTGTTATTTTTTATTGGTCCGGGGACTCCGCAATATCCGGCGAGCGCGGCATCCGGCCGCCTGCAATTATTTCTTCAGTCCTTCGATCAGGTATTTCACCATGTTCATCTCCAGGGCTTCGGCGCTGGTGCTTTTGCGGGAGCGCTGCCAGGAGTCGATGCCGCTGATGGCGGAAAGGATGGTAAGCACGGCTACATAGGGTTCGATCTGCTTCATTTCGCCTTTGGCAATGCCCCCTTCGATGATGATCCCCAACCTTTTCCGGTAGTTCCTGCGCTGATTGAGGAAATTGGAGAGATAGGGCTCGGGCAGGTGCCGCCATTCATGATCGGCGATATACACGAATTCATATTGGTCCAGCATCATGCGGATATGCAGCCGGATGATGGTCTCCATTTTTTTCAGGGTGGGCTGATCATTGAGCTCCACGGCTTCGAGATTGGACATGAATTCATTGGCCACCTTGAAACAGATGGTCTGCAGGATCTCGGATTTGGATTGGATATGGTTGTACAGGCTTGCGGCCTCTACGCCGACATGTTCGGCAAGGTCGCGCATGGAGGCAGCCCCAAAGCCTTTCTCCCGGAAAAGTTTGGAGGCTTTTTCGATGATCACTTCCTTTTTGGTGCTGTTCTTTTTACTTTGAATTTTTGCCATAAGAATGGGCAAATATACACTAACGAGCGTTAGTGTCATAATTTGGCGTATTGCAAATACTGGTAAAATTATGTAGGTTTGCACGCCCTTAAGCAAGATCCCCCTGGGCCCTTATAAATTTTAAATGGCCCCTCCTGGGATGAGGGGTAAATAATTTAACTCTATGTCACTGATTGTTGTTGGTTCCATGGCGTATGATGCCATCGAGACGCCGTTCGGAAAAACGGACTGGATCGTAGGCGGCGCCGCTACGTATGCTGCCTATGCAGCCACGAATTTTGTAAAACCGGTCAACCAGATCTCTATTGTCGGCAATGATTTTGCCCAGGAAGAAATGGATGAACTGCGTCGCCGCGGGGTGAACCTCGAAGGCGTGGAGATCGTGAAGGACAAGAAATCCTTTTTCTGGAGCGGGAAGTATCATATGGATATGAACAGCCGCGACACGCTGATAACGGACCTTAACGTCCTGGCGGACTTCAACCCCATTGTGCCGGCGAGCTATCAGGACAGCGAGTTCCTGATGCTGGGGAATATCGCACCTTCTCTGCAGGCCAGCGTCATCGGACAGATGAAGAAACGCCCAAAACTGATCGTGCTGGATACCATGAATTTCTGGATGGACATCGCGCTGGATGATCTGAAAAAGGCCATTTCCCTCGTCGATGTGCTGCTGGTCAACGATGGCGAGGCCCGTCAGCTCAGCGGTCAGTTCTCGCTCGTAAAGGCGGCCAAAGAGATCCAGAAGATGGGCCCGAAATATGTGATCATTAAAAAAGGAGAACATGGCGCCCTGCTCTTTCACGGCGACAAGGTCTTCGTGGCGCCCGCTCTCCCCCTGGAAGAAGTATTCGATCCCACCGGCGCAGGCGATACGTTTGCAGGCGGCTTCATCGGATTTATCGCCCATACAAAGGACATCTCATTCGAGAATATGAAGACAGCGATCATCGTAGGTTCGGCCATGGCTTCTTTCTGTGTGGAGAAGTTCGGTCCGGATCGTTTGAAAGAGATCACCCGCGCCGATATCGACAGCCGGATCCATCAGTTCGTGGACCTGGTGAATTTCGACATCAAACTGGTGTGAGGCCGGGTGTAAACACGGCGCTCGGTCCCGGTGCGATTACACCGCTTGATCCCGGCAGCGGCGGCTTTTTTAAATTAAATTTTGGAAAAAAGGTTTTCATGCCTATTTTTGAGCCCGTTATGAAAAAAATGATAAAGAATACAAAGCAGACCATGAAACAGTTCCCGCTGGGGGAAGGGGTTTGATTGTTTTGTATACCAAGATAATAAGAGCCTTCCCGGACCGGGGAGGTTTTTTTTTGCAGTCTATTCAATAACCAAAAAATAAGGATCCCGGCGGGAGACGCGGGGACCAGGAGGAACAAACAAATGAAAGTTGCAGTCGTAGGCGCCACCGGCCTGGTAGGTACCAAAATGTTGGAAGTATTGGCAGAAAGGAATTTTCCCGTTACGGAGCTGATCCCCGTCGCTTCGGCGAGGTCAGTAGGCAAGGAAGTGGAATTCAAGGGCAAGAAGTACAAGGTCGTGAGCGCTGACGATGCGATTGCCGCTAAGCCTGATTTGGCCTTGTTCTCGGCCGGGGGGAACACTTCCTTGGAATGGGCGCCGAAATTCGCGGCCGCAGGCATCACGGTTATCGACAACTCTTCGGCCTGGAGAATGGATCCCACCAAGAAGCTGGTCGTGCCGGAGCTCAACGCAGATGCGCTTACAAAGGACGACAAGATCATCGCCAACCCCAATTGCTCGACGATCCAGATGGTCGTGGCGCTGAACCCCCTGCACAAAAAATATAAAGTAAAACGGATCGTGGTCTCCACTTATCAGAGTGTCACGGGTACCGGTGTCAAGGCGGTGACCCAGCTGATGAATGAAAGGAACAGCGTACAGGGGGAGATGGCGTATAAATACCAGATCGACCTGAACGCCATCCCACAGATCGACTCCTTCCTCGATAACGGATACACCAAGGAGGAAATGAAAATGGTAAATGAAACGAAAAAGATCATGAGGGACGACAGCATCCGGGTAACGGCAACTACGGTGCGTATTCCGGTGATGGGTGGCCACAGCGAGGCGGTGAATGTAGAGTTCGAAAAAGAATTCGATCTGACGGAGGTAAGGGCTTTGCTCAGTGCGGCGCCCGGTGTGATCGTGGTGGATGATCCTGCCGCGCAGCAATATCCCATGCCAAAGGATGCCCATGAGAAGGATGAAGTGTTCGTAGGAAGACTGAGGAGGGATGAGACACAGCCCAGGACCCTGAATATGTGGGTGGTGAGCGATAATCTCCGGAAAGGCGCCGCTACCAATGCCGTGCAGATCGCCGAATATCTTTTGGAGAAGGGATTGTTCTGAGCGGCCCCGGAAATTCTTCGGGGCTATTCGATGGAACGATTGAGGAAGGCGATGAATTCCTTCATCGTTTCAAATGTTTTCAGCACTTCTTTCAGCAGGGATTTCGACTGGATCTCCTCGTCAGTGAAATCGCGGGTGACGATATAGCTTTTCATTTTCAGGAATCGTATGGCGGGGTTCTGATCATCGTATCCTTTGGGAGGCCTTAGGAGGTCGTCGCCCGCGCCTTCCACGCCAAGCGGAAATAATTTTTTAAAATCCTTTTGTCCGGTGATCTTTTTCCATTCGTCGAAATTGTAATCGATCTCCTGACGGAGCTTGCCCAGTTCCTCTGGCATCCAGGTCCCGCCGCCGGCAAAGCTCTTTCCGGGTTCGCAATGGAAATAAAAGCCTGCACCCGGCGCTTTTTTGCCCCCCTTGTTAAAGGAGGCGCCCATATTGGTCTTGTAGGGAGTCTTGTCTTTGGAAAACCGGACGTCCCGGTAGATACGGAACACGCAATCCTTTGCCTTCAGCGGGGCAATACCTGCATTGGTCTTTCCGATCCCATCGATCAGTTGCTGTACAAAATTTTCTATATCTTCTTTAGCTTCCAGGTAGGCGCCCTTATTCTTTTCAAACCAGGGCTTATTGTTATTCTTTTTCAGTCCTCTCAGGAACCGGAGGGTAGCAGCTTGCAGCATTATCGGTTCTCGTTATTTGATCCTTCCCCAATTTTCACCGCTCTTGATTCGATACATCGTCATTTCACTCACCTTGTATTTTTCAGCCAGCTTCTTTATCGTGAGCTGTCTGTTCTTGCTGCCCAGCGTTTTCTTGATGCTCTTTACCTGGGTGGCGGTCAGCTTCAATCCGATGGTGCGGTTGGCCTGTACTTTCTTATAAGCGATCTTTGCAGGACTCTTCTGCTGATGTGCGATCATCTCTTCGAGCGTAGCCCACTTCAAATTCTTCGAAGCATTGTCGAGCTTGTTGTGATTTACATGGATCACATATTTGTTCTTCGCAGATGCCTTTGATAAAAAGAGACGGGCTATTTCGCGGTGGATGTACAATGTGCCATTGTTGCCGGGCCTGTGCAGGTTAAGTGTTTTGTAACCGGTAGTAAGGGAGCCGTTGAGCAATTTGCCATCGGCAATCACATCTTCTGAGTAACTCGCAACGCGACCCAGCGATGAGAGAGAATATTTTTTTCGGAGTTGTTTCCAGCCGGGAAACTGCAAAGGTTTCCACACTTCGCCGGTTAATTTTCTAATCATGCCTGCATTTTTCTTAAAGTTACGGAAAAGATTTTCGAATTACCAGTAACGTAAGAAAATATTCTTATATGTTTTGGACCGCGAGGCCGGGCCAGGGCAGTGACAGGGGCGGTTCACGGAGACAACGTTCAGGCACCAATAAGCCCAATGAATTCGTCCTCCGTGAGTACACGGATCGACGGTATCTTTTTGGCTTTTTCCAGTTTGCTGCCCGCATCTTCCCCTACGACGAGGTAATTGAGCTTGCTGCTTACTCCGCCGAGGAGCTTCCCGCCGTTCTTTTCGACCATTTCTTCCGCCTCGGACCTTTTAAGCCGCTGGAGCGTTCCCGTGAATAAGAACGTTTGACCATCCAGGTTGCCCCCGGTCGTCTGGGAGGATTTGAGGCTTTTCAGGTTCAACCCGAGGGATCCCAGCTTTTCCAGCAGGCGCAGATTGCCCTGGTCGTGGAAGAACTCATATACGCTGCCAGCCACTTTGGGCCCTATATCCTCCAGGTTCTGCAGGTCTTCCAGCGAATAGTTGGCGAGATCGGTCAGGTGACCGACGGTCGCCGCCAGCACCCTGGCGGTGGTCTCTCCGACATAACGGATACCCAGACCGAAGATCAGCCGGTGCAGGGGTTGTTGTTTGGACGTCTCCACGGCTGCCTGCAGATTGGTCACGCTTTTTTCGCCAAAGCCTTCCAGCCCTCTGATCTTGTCATAAGGAAGGTCATAGATGCCCGGTATATTTTTCAGATAGCCCAGCTCGAAGAACTTTCGGGTAATGGCGTCGCCAAAACTGCGTATATCCATGGCATCCTTACTGGCAAAGTGAATGATACGTTCCACTACCTGCGCCGGACAGTCAATATTCACACAGCGCCATACGGCCTCTCCCTCCGGCTTGAAGAGCTTGTGCCCGCAGACGGGACATTTGGTCGGGAAGGCGATTTCCGTTTCACGTCCGCTGCGCAGCTCCGTAAGTGGTTTTACAATATAGGGGATCACGTCTCCCGCCCTTTCGACCAGGACGGTGTCCCCGATCTTCAGGTCCTTTTCGCGTACGAATTCTTCATTGAACAGGGACAGCGAGCTGACGGTGACCCCACTCAGCGGCACCGGATCGATCTTGCCGACTGGGGTGACGCTGCCGGTCCGGCCCACCTGGAACTTTACCTCCCGGAGAATGCTGGTGGCCTGTCTTGCCTTGAATTTAAAAGCGATGGCCCAACGCGGATGGTGGGTCGTCATGCCCATTTTGTCCTGCATGGGAATGGAGTTGACCTTGATCACCATCCCGTCGATCTCATAGGGCAGCTCATCCCGCTGCTGCTCGAACTCATGGCAATAGGCTAATACGGCCTGGATGCCTTTCACCACCCTTTTCTCCTTCTGGGGGCTGCGGAAACCAAGGTCCCAGAGCATTTTGAGGCAACCGCTGTGGGTCTTCAGGGCTTCGTGGATCTGGGGTTCGACCCGATTCGCCGGTGCGGTCTGTTTTGCCGGTGAGCCCTTCCTCGTCCCCTTGCCCCCTGTCTCCCCTTCTGGTCCTGAAAGATGTCCGTCCGCCATGCTCCATCCCTCGATCGTGGTAAAATAGCTCACGTGGTAAAGGAAGGCTTCGAGGTTGCGCCGGCTCACCTCCCGCGAGTCTTTTATCCGCAGGGACCCGGCCGCGGCATTCCGGGGATTGGCCAGGGGTGCGATATTCTGTTCCGCCAGCTGGTCGTTGTACTTTTTAAAGTTTGCCTTATTGATCAGCACCTCACCACGGATCTCGATCTGTTGGATACCATAGCGGGAAAAAGCCGCAGAAAGCGGGACTGAACGGATCTGTCTGATATTGGTGGTGATCTCGTCCCCCGCCACACCATCCCCACGGGTCACTCCCCTGAGCAGAAGGTCGTTCTCGAAGGTCAGGGATATGCTGGCCCCATCGAATTTTGGTTCCACGCAATATTCCAGCTCTTCCTGCCCGGTAAGCTCCCGGGCCTTACGGTCCCAGTCTAGCAGGTCTTCTTCATTATAAGAATTCTCGAGGGACAGCATCGGCACCAGGTGCTGGACGGTAGGGAATTCCTTGGTCAGCCCGCTGGCCACCCGCTGGGTGGGGGAATCCGCCTTTACCAGTTCCGGATGGGCAGCCTCGACCCTTTCCAGTTCTTTGTACAACGTGTCGTATTCGAAGTCGGAGATCAGCGGTTCATTCAGAATGGAATAGCGGTATTCGTGGAACCGGAGGATGTCTTTCAGGCTCTCCAGGTCGGATATTTTCAGCGATTGCTTCCTGGCGTCGGCCAGCAGGGTCTTTGTAAGGGACTGTCCTTTAAGGATCTGATCGGAAGAATACATAGATAGATTTTGATTTGGTAAAATTAAGGCATCCGTCGTCCTGATCAGGAATCGGATAAAAATAGTATAGAAAAGTTTCAGCAGTATATTAAATTCGTAGTTCTATGAACCTTCAAGCACCTCCTGATGATCTGTCCGGGCCTACTGAAAGCCCGGTCGCGAGCCAGAAAAATATCAGAACCATTCTCCGGCAACTGGAAAGCGACGGCATTATCGGTATTTCAGTGGACTGTGTAATATTCGGTTTTGACGATAATGAGCTGAAGGTATTGCTGATCAAATCCGATTTTGAAAAGTTCGACAATAAATGGTCGCTGCTCGGTGACCTGGTGCACAACCATGAGGACCTGGAACAGGCGGCTTACCGTATCCTCAAGGAACGTACGGGTATGGACGATGTATATCTGGAACAGGTCAAAGGCTTTGGGGATGTCGGACGTCATCCTGCGGCGCGGGTAGTCACGATCGCTTTTTGTTCGCTGATCAATATCGAGCATCACAAACTGATGATCCACGACAACGAGCTCCACTGGCATCGCGTCACCACGCTGTCGGATATGGCATTCGATCACAGGGCGATCCTGAATGTCTGTTACGAATGGCTGCAGAAAAGGATCCAGGAGCATCCCCTGGGGTTCAGCCTGCTGCCCAAAAAATTCTCCTTGCGGGAGTTGCAGAATCTTTACGAGGCCATCCTGGATGTAAAGCTCGACCGGCGTAATTTCCGTAAAAAGTTCTTTTCCATGGGCTTGCTGGAGGACACCGGTGAGCTGGAGACCGATGTTCCCCACCGCCCCGGCAAACTCTACAAATTCAATTACGAGAAGTATCAGAAGAAGGAAAGGAAGAAATGGTTCGGGATTGATTTTTGACGGGCGCGGTCCCGCGACTTCGGCCCCCGGTTCCTTTTACTGCTGCCCGATCCGGGCTTGATGCCTCCGGCTTTCCCTTTTGCGGCGGACTACCCGCCGGAGATGCAACGAACGCGCGTGTTGCCTTGTCATCCTTAAAAATAAGCGCATGAAACTCCCCTTATCGATATGCCTTATGCTGACCCTTGCCCTGGGCGCCGCTGTTTTATCCGGAGGATGTAAGAAAAGTGCATCCGTAAATGCCCAATTGACCGGGAACTGGAGACTGATCCTTTACACCCAGGGGTTTACGGGGCGCGTCCTCTATCCTCATACGGACTCGGTGGTCGTCCTGAGCATGGATGGGGTGAACTACAATAGATGGCTGAATGGAACTGTCTATGAAACGGGGACCTATAAAATTTCAAATGTAAAGAGCATATATAATCAGCAATCGTCTTCACCCGCCGTCGTATTCAGCGTGACCTCCTTTCCAATGCCCCAGATAATCGATCTGCGCCATGACACCTTAGACCTCTCGATGAATGCGTATGATGGTAACAGCTATGAATATGTAAGGATCACGCAAGGGGGCCCTCTGACAGTTCCCCCAGCAAGCTTTTGACATCGAGCGCTTCGGTCCCCATCAGCAGGTTGCCTTTCTCATCTTTCGGCCACTGGTCCTTTGGGCGGTCCCAGTATAGCTCAACTCCATTGCCGTCGGGGTCATCGAGGTAGATCGCTTCCGACACACCATGATCGGACATCCCCGTAAGCGGATATCCCGCATCGATCAATCTTTTAAGGATCAGGGCCAGGTCTTTGCGTGTCGGGTACAGAATGGCGGTATGGAATAACCCAGCGGCATGCTGGGGAGCGGGTGGCGCATTCTTGCTGTACCAGGTGTTCAGCCCAATATGATGATGGTAGCCGCCGGCGGAAATGAAGACGGCGCTCGTACCATACCATTGCATGATCTCAAAACCAAGCAGCTTCTGATAGAACCCCAGCGACCTTTCGATATCGGCTACTTTCAGGTGTACATGCCCGATATGGGTCTGGGCTGGTATTTTGTAATCCATGTCGTTTATTTATCGTTGCGTTGCGGATGTTCCTGGGTATCCGGGCCCGGGTACCTGGCCGATGCCCCGGATTTCTCGTTCACTGGACCCCTTTCTGATGATCGATAATGAACTGGATGATCTCTTCCAGAGGGGTCGCGATACGGCCGGTCGCATCGTTGATATCGTCGCGACTGACCTGTGCGGCGAAGGATGGGGTCTTTAATTTTTTGAGGATGCCTTTCACGTCCATGCCTTCATATCGGGTAGGGCGGATCAGCGCGGAGGCATGGATAAAGCCGGACAACTCATCGAACATATAGATCATCTTATCCATGGTATTTTCCGGCTCCACGCCAAAATATCGTGGCCCGTGCGAGGCGATGCAATGAATGAGTTCCGGGTCTATGTTCATTTCCTCCAGCTTCCCGATAATGACGCTGCAATGACTGTCGGGATATTTCTCCCAGTCGGCATCGTGCAGCAGACCGGCCAGTTCCCATTTCAATGCAGTTTGTTCGTCGGCCCCTTCTCTTTCGAGGGCCCACGCTTTCATGACGGCGCCTACCTGCCGCATGTGCAGCCGCAGCCGCTCGTTGGGCACCCATTCATCGAGCAGGGCATGTGCCTCTGCGAGGGTTAATAAGTTGCCTTTGTTTTTTGGGTCGCCAAAAACGGAACGACCAAGATTGTACGTCGACATTATGCGTGTAATCTATATTCTTTCATTAATGAATCGGCAGGTATACGGAGCAATTTACTGAACTTACGGATCATGGTGAGGGAAAGAGCTTGTTTATAATTCAACACTTTGCTTACTGTCCCTTTGTCTCCATATTCTTTCGCAAGGTCAGATGCATTGTATCCAAAATCTTCCATACGGATCTTGATCATTTCGATGGGATCAACTTCAGGAAGACTCCAACTTTTTTCTTCATATGTAGATATGAGATGGACCAGCAGAAGCATTTCCCTGTACGCTGAAGTTCCTTTTTTGGCTTCTCTTATCACTTCGAAGCGTGCAATAGCTTCTTTGTATTCTTTTTCATCTTCTATTAATAACCATTGTTTCATATATTATATAGTTTCCGGGTCGATCCGGTCATATTCTGTGTGGGTTCCAATAAATCTGATTTCAGTAAACTTTTCTTCATAATGGATCTGTGCTATCAGCCGATAAGTGTTGTGGACGATTTCAAACCTTGCGCGGTTGTTTTTAATCATTTTGGCTCTTGGAAAATCATTTAGTACATCTTGTCTCGTTTTCCATTGAGCGTTTAAAACCACATTCATCCAGGTCGATAAGCTTTTCCTTGCCTCCGCATGCCTTTTCCGAATTCGTTCAGCTTTAATAAATGGACGATACGCATAAATATTTTTTGTTGGGGGTGATTTTAATCTAATCATGATTACGCATTTTTTTCGTGTGTATTTGTAATACCAAGTTCGACAAAAGTAGGAATTTGTTGGCAAATTGCCAACAAATTAAACCATCCAATTTATTGCCGGCCATATTTTGCTTGCATCATTTTTTAACCCTATCAAATCCTTTATTGATAATCAATATCTTACAAAGGTCCATGTAAAATAACCCTGCTTTTTCTTGGAAGTTGATGCCCATTCGGCCTACCTTCGCGGTCCTTTCAAAAGCGGGTCACCGGCCCGCTGGTTAAAGGGAAATCATTTTAATGCTTCCGGGATAGCGGCGGCTTCATGTAAAACAATAACACAATGAGCAAATTACATTTCACGACCAAACATGCGAACGAGGCTACCGTTAAACGCGACTGGTATGTTGTGGACGGTACTAATCAAACCGTCGGACGCATGTGTGCCAGGATTGCTGCCATACTGCGCGGCAAGAACAAGGCCTATTACACCCCGCACGTAGATTGCGGCGATTTTATCGTGGTGATCAACGCCGATAAGGTGGTCTTCACCGGCACCAAGCTGGACGACAAGATCTATATCAATTTCTCCGGTTACCCCGGCGGCAAGAAGGAAGAATCGGCCAAGAGCCTGCTGAAACGTCGCCCGGACGCGGTGATCGAAAGAGCGGTCAAAGGCATGCTCCCGAAGAATCGCCTGGGACGCAAGATGTACAAAAAATTATTCGTCTACGCCGGAGCCCAGCACCCGCACACGGCCCAGCAACCTAAAACATTAACTTTCTAATTTCACCAATATGGAAAAACAGAAAAATGCGGTTGGTCGCCGTAAACAGGCCGTAACCCGGGTGTTCCTGAGCAAGGGCGACGGTAAGATCACGATCAACGATAAGGACTACAAACAATATTTCTCGCTGGTGTACCTGCAGAATCAGGTCGAACTGCCCCTGAAGACAGTGGAGCTTTCCGACAAGTACGATGTGAAGATCAATGCCACCGGCGGTGGTATGAAAGGCCAGGCTGAAGCAGCCAAGCTGGGGATCGCCCGTGCTTTACTGGAAGTCAATCCGGAATTCCGTCCCGCCCTTAAGGCAGCTGGCGTCCTTCGCCGCGACCCGAGGAAAGTGGAACGTAAGAAGCCCGGCCGTAAGAAAGCAAGAAGAAGCTTCCAGTTCAGCAAACGTTAACAGCAGATCCACCAGGCAACAGGAGCTTCGGCCTACAAGCCACCAGCGCCGGGTTGCAGGCAGGATGCATAAGTCGATCTTAAAATTTTTAAATAGCTGGCTTAAAGCTTGCGGCTTGCAGCTTAAAGCTTAAAAAACACACAATGGAAAATAACACTTCGTTACAACAGCAACTCCTTGAAGCAGGTGTACATTTCGGTCACCTGCGTAAGAAGTGGAATCCCAAGATGTTGCCATATATCTTTGCCGAGAAGAAAGGTATTCACATCATCGACCTGAACAAGACCACCGAGAGCCTCCAGGAAGCGGCTTCGGCATTGAAACAAGTCGCCAAGAGCGGTAAGAAGATCATGTTCGTCGGCACCAAGAAGCAGGCGAAGGAGATCGTTACCGAATGCGCGAAAAAAGTGAATATGCCCTTCGTCACCGAACGCTGGCTGGGTGGAATGCTCACCAATTTCAACACGGTCCGCAAGAGCGTTAAGAAAATGCAGAGCATCGACAAGATGCTCACCGACGGTACCTTCGACAGCATCACCAAAAAAGAACGCCTCACCCTGGCCCGTGATAAGGATAAGATGGAAAAGGTGCTGGGTGGTATCGCTCAGCTGGGACGCGTGCCTGCCGCCCTGTTCATCGTGGACATCGGCCATGAGCATATCGCACTCTCCGAAGCCAAACGCCTTGGCGTGACCACCTTCGGTATGGTGGATACCAACTGCGATCCCAATAAGGTGGATTTCGCTATCCCCAGCAATGACGATGCGACCAAGTCCATCGCCATCATCTGCAACTATATCACCGCAGCCATCGCAGAAGGCCTTGCCGAAAGACAAGCCGCCAAGGAAGATGATGTGGAAGATACGGGTACAGATGAAAATGAAAAGAGAGCAGCCCGTCTGCAGGCAGAGGCGGAAGCCGAAGCGGCCCGCGGACGCGGAGAAAAGGTGAAGGGAAGCAGCCAGCCTAAACGCCGGGTGCCGAATTCACCAAGACGTACCGGTGCTCCGGGAGGGAGGTAGACCAGCAGGTTGACCCCGGAAAGCCCGCAAGGCTGACCGCCCGCACCGCCTGACCGGGCTGCGGAGTCCTGCTGAACAGCGTATTCCGATTTTTAAATTCTCAAACTCAGATCATATGGCAACTGCAACAGTAACAGCCGCCGATATAAATAAGCTGCGCCAGACAACCGGCGCCGGCATGATGGATTGCCGCAAGGCATTGGTAGAAAGTGATGGCGACTTTGAAAAAGCCATCGACTACCTGCGTAAAAAAGGTCAGAAAGTGGCCGCCTTACGCAGCGACCGTGAAGCAAAAGAAGGCGTGATCATCGCCACGGCCACACCCGACAACAAAACTGGCTTTATCATTACCCTGGCCTGTGAAACGGATTTCGTGGCCAAGAATGCGGATTTCGTGGCCTTTGCACAGAGCATCATGAATACCGCTCTGGCCAACAATGTAAAAACGCTGGATGAGCTGCTGGCTTCCAAACTGGAAGGAGCCGCCATCTCCGATAAGATCAATGACCAGGTGGCCAAGATCGGGGAAAAAGTACAGCTGACCCGGTTTGAAAGAGTGGATGCCGATGGCGTCGCCGCATATACCCACGGGGCTAACCGGATGGGCGTATTGGTTGGACTGACAAAGAATTCACCCACCCTTCTGCAGGCCGGCAGGGATATAGCTATGCAGATCGCCGCTATGAACCCAGTGGCTGTTGATCCCGAATCGGTTCCGGCCGAGACCGTAGCGAGGGAAAAATCTATCGTAACCGAACAGATCAAAAACGATCCAAAGATGGCTGGTAAGCCCGATGAAATGATCGAAAAGATCGCCATCGGCAAGCTGAATGCCTTCTTTAAAGAAAATACCCTGGCCGCACAGCCCTTTGTAAAGGACGCCTCAAAGACCGTTGGCGAATACCTGAAAAGTGTGGATTCCAGCGTGAAAGTGACCCAGTTCAAACGGGTCCAGCTCGGATAAACAGATCTTTAGCAAAAAAAGCAGGTAAGTAAACACCTGCTCCCCCTGAATGGCGAAGCCATTCAGGGCATACATGAAAAAAAGAGGCCGTTCAAAATTTTGCTCCTCGGGACGACCTCTTTTTTTTATGCCCCCCCCTTTTCCTTCATGAAAAAATCTTTTCTTTGCACAACGAATAAGAATCTATAAATCTGATCATGCAGGCTAAGTACAAGCGAATTTTACTCAAACTGTCCGGAGAAGCGTTAATGGGAGATAAGAGCTTTGGTTTCGATAACGCTGTTATTGCCCAATATGCAAAAGATATCAAGAGTATAGTCGATCTGAAAGTACAGGTGGCTATCGTGATCGGGGGCGGTAATATCTACCGCGGTACCAACGAGGCGGAGACGGGCATTGAAAGGGCACACGGGGACTATATGGGAATGCTGGCCACAGTGATCAACGGAATGGCCATGCAGGCAGGACTGGAAAAGATCAATGTTTTCACCCGTCTGCAGAGCGCGATCAAGATGGAACAGATCGCAGAACCCTATATCAGACGCCGGGCCATCCGGCATGTGGAAAAAGGCAGGGTGGTTATTTTTGGAGCGGGTACGGGCAACCCCTATTTTACGACGGATACGGCCGGCTCGCTCCGAGCTATCGAGATCAGCGCCGAAGTTATCCTGAAAGGCACCCGTGTAGACGGGATTTACACGGCAGATCCCGAAAAAGACCCGAATGCAAAAAAATTTAATACGATCACATTTCAGGAATGTATCTCCAGAAACCTCAAGGTTATGGATATGACCGCCTTTACCCTTTGTATGGAAAATCAGCTCCCCATCATCGTATTCGATATGAACAAACCTGGAAACCTCCTGAAAGTGGTTACCGGCGAGGATGTCGGAACGCTTGTAAAAGACTGATCTTGTTGATCTTACGCACTATCATGTAAATAATTTGCATATCTGCCGGAAGCATAGTATTTTACCGATCGCCTAACCCGGCCTTTTAGCGGACCTTTTATTATTACTCCCCTCTGATCCCTTGGAAAACGGTATCAATCAATTATCTATCCATCCGCGAAAGCCAGTTAAAACAATTATCATTAGTAGTAGTTAGGTAAAACCCGTCCCAAACCGTTATGACCACCTTAATCAACCTGAACGCAATCCTTGGATTTCAATTGACCATGGGCATTCCTGAAATAATCATCTGCGAACTGGGAGCACTTATACTGGGCTTCACGATCCATTTTTTCTGGAATTCAAAAAGGAGCCTGCGCATCAATCTGCAGACACCTCCGACCGGTATCAATGAAAATGATAACTGGAAGCTGAAGTACTATAATGACATGGATATGCAGGAAAGATCGCAGCATCAATTGCGCGACCGCCTGAACGAGGTCCTTGAGAATGAGAATATTCTCACCATCGAACTGGAAGAAAGACGCAAGGAGATCGAAGGGCTGCAGGTCCAGCTGGATGAAGTGCAGGGCAAGCTGGAGGATGCGGAATACAAGGCCGAGCTGCTGAGAGATGAAGCGCTGGAATCTGCCCCACCTCCACCGGCTGTCGCCGCCTCTCCTGCAACAGACTATCTGTCCCAGCTGAAATTTGCACAGGAAAGGCTGGTCGAACACAATAGCAGCATCCACCGCCTCCTCGAGCATATCGAGATGGTAGGAGAGTCTGAGCGGAAGAACCAGGAACTGCAGCGCATCAATGAACAGCTGAACGAGCAGCTGAGAGAATCGGGCCAGGTGATCTCCGAAAAAGACGGCGAGATCAGCTATCTCCGCCACCAGCAGAAACTGGCAGAAGAAATGAGCCTCCGTCTGGACAAGGCTTATGAAGAATATAACCTGCTACAGGACAAGGTGCAGAAATTGCAGACCTACCTGACCCAGCCTTATAAACGAAGCGCGGATTACGAAGAGCTGCAGGAAGCTTATTTCAAGATGGGCAAGGAACACGATGAGATGAAATTGAGGCAGATCTCCATCCGGGAGGAGAACCAGCGTCTCAGCCGTATCCTCGCCGATACGGAAGAGAAGCTCAAAGAGTCGAATTTCCAGCGCCAGCAATTCCAGAAACGATCCGCCTTCCTCGAAGAGCTTAATCATGATCTGCAGGAAATATCGGAGCACAATAAGAAAATTGAAGGCCAGTTGAGGCGCGTCAGCGATATGGAAGCGTTGCTGGCAAAAATAACGGGCCCCACCGGCGACCCCAACGGATAAGTCGTAATTTCGCGACATGAGTACCATCGCAGATATCCGCAAAGAATACAAGCTGCAATCTCTCTCGGAGAAAGATGCGCTGTCCGATCCGTTCGCGCAATTTGGAAAATGGTGGGACGAAGCGCTCCATGCAGATATAGCCGAAATAAATGCCATGACCCTGGCTTCTGCCTCCGCCGATGGCATGCCCGATGCGCGCATCGTGCTGCTGAAAGGGTTCGATGACAGGGGCTTCACTTTCTTTACGAACTATCATAGCTCAAAGGGACAGCAGTTGCTGGAGAACCCCCGGGCCTGTCTGGTCTTTTTCTGGAAAGAACTGGAAAGGCAGATCCGTATCAGCGGTCTCAGCGTCGGGGTCAGCGACAAGGAGAACGACGAATATTTTAACAGCCGGCCCGAAGGCAGCAGGATCGGGGCATGGGCTTCCCCGCAGAGTGAAGTGATCGGCGACCGCGAATGGCTGGAACAGAACGAAAAAGAAGTGCGGGAACAGTTCCGGGGAAAAGAGGTCGGACGTCCGCCTTACTGGGGTGGATTCCGCATCAAACCTACCCATATCGAATTCTGGCAGGGAAGGCCTAACCGGCTGCATGACAGGATCAGGTATGACCTCGGAAAGAACGGGTGCTGGAAGATGAACAGGCTTGCGCCATAAATACGATTGGAGCGGCCAACAAAGTCGCCAATCTTTGGCAAGCCCTGCGTGACCGCTCCAATCCGCTGATTACTTAGGTTCCTTTTTTGCCGGCGCCGCTTTTTTAGCAGGCTTGGCAGGGCGGCTCTTGCCGAATGAACCCTTGAATATCTTTCCTTTTTTGGTTTTCTTATCTCCTCTTCCCATAGAAACTTTTTTGAGTGTGCTCGATTTATAAAAATATAATAGTGTAAAGGTACAAAAAGCTCCGGTACCGGGTAACTGAATTCCTGGTATCGGAGCTCTTTTCAGAACCCGGAAATGGGTGCAGCGTTATAATTTTGCAGACAGTTCTTTGCCAGCCTTGAACTTAGCTACTTTCTTGGCTTTGATCTTGATAACAGCACCTGTCTGAGGGTTGCGACCGTTACGGGCAGCTCTTTTGGATACGGAAAAAGTACCGAAGCCTACCAGGGTAACTTTACCACCGCCTTTCAACGTTTTGGTAACTGCTTCAACAAAAGAATCCAGGGAAGTATTTGCCTGAGTTTTTGTGATGCCTGCATCATCGGCAATCTTTGCGATTAATTCAGCTTTGTTCATAGTGTAATTTTTTTATTTATTAGCTGCAACAAATATACCCGCTTTTTGAATCCGACAAAATTTTTTTAGGTTTTTTTAACGCTTCGTCCAGTATGCGCTAAACCACGTTGGACAAGGATTATACGAGGTTCCCGCATCGTGGATCACCTGGATCATGCCGGAGGCGATCTGATGAAATGCAGGCCAGCAGCAGGTTTCACGCGTCGCAGGCTGAAATCCTTGCCAGTGAAGGCTTTGGAAGGAATTTACAATAAATTCCGATCCCGGCTATATTTTTATAATGTTTTCCACAATTAGTGCACAAACAGTCACGGAATTGTCTCCTCCCCGCCGCGGGATGGTCCTGACGAAAGACTGGCCCAGCCTGCAATCCGCGATCGTGCACCCGCAAATTACCGCATCGGTCTATGGTGGCGGAGACCATACAGACCCGCAGCCTTGCCCTAAGAACCCGGATCATACAAACTCATCAGCGTCCGGAACGCGATGAACCCGTCTCCCCATTTATCCAGACCTTCCTGTCTGAAACGTGAAGCGTATCCGGTGATATACTGCTCATAGCGCTCCAGGCTGCCCGTAAAATACTGCAGCACGAAGGTCGGCCCCTCCGTCTCGTCCTCGTCCAGCAAACGATAGAACTTGTAGTCGTCGAATAATTCTGTAGCCATTACAGCTGGGATATGCTCCTGCAACTCCCAGGGCAGCCAGTTGTCGAGTATGCCCCAGCTTACTTTGATGGTAAGATTATATACGATCATGGTTTGGTCGGTTGAATATTATTTGTCTTTCGGAATGGCCTTTATCATTTTGAAACTGAGAAAGGCCAGTAATACGAGCACCAGACCGAGAATGCCCCAGAGCCAGATGCCGGAATGATCGGTGGCAACGGGCTGGACAGGTCCCGGGACATGACCGGGTTTCAGCGGCCCCGTTGCGACCTCCTCCGGGTCCCTCGTAAGGCTATCAGTAAAATATTTGAGGTCATAGGCTGGCATTGCCGCCTGCGGATCGCCGCCCAGCAGAGAATAACCGGAGCCGGGCTGCAGGTATGTGAGCAGATATTGGTTCAGCTGGGCGGTCCGGACGGCCTGTATGACAAGCGGGGCATTATCTTCATTGGCGATATCCAGCAGGAGGCTGTCGGTCCTTATTGCCGGCATCAGAAAAGAATTTTCCGACGGGCTGAGGGCTATGGTCTTCATCAGCCGGTAACCGCCGTTCCTGTTGTCATACACCGATGCCTGCCGTTTGTATAATGCCGGCCCCTGAACGATAAATTCCAGCTTATCGATCCGGTAGCGGTCCCTGTACTGAAGCAGGATATAAGAATGCTTGTTGCTGCTGTCCTTCTGGCTGAGGGCGGGATAAGGCACGCCAAGATATTTTCCGTTGGTGAAATTCCTTGTGTACATGCCTGCCTTCAGCATATTTACGGGTAACAATCCTTTATCGTCGAGGATCAGCTTGAAAAAGCGATAGTTGCTGGGCGGAAAACTGATCGCCTGCACATAATGGTCGGCCGTATCGCTGCCCGCCTCCTGCAATTCTATATGTTCCCGGATGACGAACCATTTCTGCCTGTCGTCGCTGCCGCTCAGCGTGGCCGACCGCCGGGCGCTGATGTTCTTCATGACCAGCAACAGGGCGCTGAGCGAGCCCGAAGATCCGTTGGCGATCACCAGCTCCGTAGAGCTGTCCTTAAGTTTTTCATTGAAGAGAATGGGGAAGCCGATAAAGTTCTGGGTCGTGAACACGGGAAGATCGCTCTTCAGCACATAAGGAATGAAGTTGCCTTCCTTATCCGCAATGCGGAGATCGGAAAGGTCCTCCCGGCATTTTGCCAGCAGATCGGGCTGGAGCGTGATCTTGTAGAAACCGGCTTGTTTTACGGTGTCGATCGTCGCCTGATAGGCGAAGGACCGCGTCGCGGCCGGCCCCTGCGCCAACCCTGCCACCGGCAGGAAGACCATGCAGCAGGCGAGAAGGCGGACAGCCCGCTCAACCCTTGTCGATATTTTTTTCTCCATCTTCTATGATGATTTTTTTCAATCGCTGGTACATAAAGGAAACGATCAGCAGTAATACGCCAAGGCAGAAGAAAGCAGCGATCTTTCCGGCGACGGGGATATTGCTGATATCGAACAGGAACAGCTTTAATAAGGTGACCAGGAACAGCACCAGCGAGATGATCCGCAGGGGCTTGAATTTATTACGCATCCCCAGCCACATGAACGCAAAAGAGCAGAGGCCCCATAATATAGGAAGCCCTGTCCTGATATATATCCGCTGGATCTCCGCCAGAGAATTTGTCTTACCAGAGAACAGGGCGTTCGTCAGCAGTTGCCCTTCGGCGCTCAGGAAAACGACCACAAGGGTACACAGCGCCCAGGCAAAGGGAGGGTAGATGCCGGTGACGTTCTCCGGATGTGCATCGTCCCCACCGGGTTGTATCGTCGTGGTCCGCAACCAGTCGGTCAGCCGCCAGATCATCCCGATCACCAGCAGATCGGAGACCCAATGGGCCATGAAATGTCCCATGTAACGACCCGAGTCCAGCAACATACTTTGGATCATGAATACGTCGGGCAAGAGCATGAGATAAAAAACGATGCTGGCTACCAGCAGCCATCCGATATACGAGTTGGCCTGAAACAAGTTCCAGCGTTTGCCCGCAAAAGAGATCAGGCAGGTCAGCGCGAACTCATACAGCAGCAGGTAGAGGATGAACAGGTTGGTGTCCGGATAATGGAAGCTGAACTGATGATGGATCTCCAGCGCGCCCCCCGCAAACAGGAGCACGCTGCCGATAAGGATATCCGCATAGCGGGAGACCGTGACGCCGACTCCCAACGCCGCCACGGCGCTCACCGTGTCCGCCGCGAAACCCGTCCCTTCCGCAACCTTTTTGCGCAGGAAAAAAAGGAGATAACAGCATGCCGCGGAATATAGCGTGGTCATCAGCCCCTTGTTGAATATTACCGGCAGGTCGGTATAAATATTCCCGTAGACGGCTGCCCAGTCCATGAACAGGCTTACGATCATCGCCATCCATACCAGCCTCGAAGCCAGGAGGATGATCCTGATGCCCGACTTCTGGAACAACCAGTACAGCAACACCGACTCCGACGCCCAGAACAACGTGATATAATGCCCATGCAGTTGTATGGGCGCCGTGAGCGAGATAAACGTAAGCGTGATGCCGATGAGCAGGTACAGGATATTGCTGTCGACCTTTTTTGTCCTGAACAGGAAATAAGACAGGGCGAGATTGAAAACACCCATGGAGGCGCTGAACAACCCATCGTATTTATTCAGCTTCATATGATTGAACAGGTACAGACCCGCTCCGAAATAAAGACAGGTATTGGCCAGCAGGATGCCGAAGTCGGAGGCGATGAATTGTTTATTTTCTTTGATGTTGTTGGCAATATTGATCGCCAGAAAAAGAATAAAGAAGGCCGTGGCGAACAGGAATCCGCCCTGGAAAACATCCATCGTCGTCTTGTCGGGCAGCGTGAGCAGCCAGGAGGCGACCAGCAGCGCCGTAAAAATAAAAGCCAGCAGATTCAGCAATCTCCAGGCCTTGTTATAGGCGATGACCAGCAGCCCCGTATTCAGGATCAGCAGATAGCTGAAAAGGATCTTGTAATCACCGCTGCCGCTGCTCACCATAAAAGGCGTGGCGAAGCCGCCAACCAGCGCGATGATGGCCAGTTCCTGCCGGTCATACAACATGGAGAGGATCACCGCAAAAGCCGTTATGACGAGCATGATGATAAAAGAAGCCGTCTGCCCGAACAGATGGTACTGATGATAGGCGAGCGCTATCGTAAAATAAAAAACGGCCAGGCCGCCGCCTACCAGCACGGAGCTGAAGGCCTTGTAGCTGCGCCGCAGCATATGCGCCACTCCCACGAGGATGCCCCCGCATAAAAGGCCGACGCCAACCCGCCCTGCAGGCCCGATCCAGTTGCTGTCTATCGCATATTTTACAAAGAAGCCGATGGCCAGGACAAGGATGGCGATCCCGATCTTGCTGATGAGGTTCTCGCCGATAAATTTTTCCAGGTCGGGATACCGTTCGAAGAAACCAGGTGATGGCGGTTCGGGCGGCGGCGGTGCTGTTCTGTTGCCACCCGTCGTGGCCGGTCCTGCGCTGCCGCCTGCTGCGGCTCCCGTTGCCGCCGCCGGTCTGGGTGCAGGGACGACCGGGGTTGCGGATGCCGCCGCCGGTACAGGAGGACGCGCTTCCACGGGTCTGCTGCGAAGAGGGATCCTGTATGGCTCCAGTTCGGTGGGTGTCACCACGGGCGGCGGCGCCGGCGAAGGACTGTCCTTGCCAGGGGCCACGGTCCCCGTATCGGAAGAAGGACGGTTCAGCAGCTTGCCCAGCCGCCTGACCTCTGCCTCCAGCTGATCCAGGCGTTCCAGCACTTTACTTCTGAGGGTTACGATCAGCAGGATGATAACGATAAACAATATGATGACGAGCGTATCCATAATAAGGTAGACTTGGTCGGGCGTAAAGATATAGGCTGGACCTTATAAGTAGAAGAGATCCGGATTATTTTCTGGCGGGACTCCCGGTGCTGGACCTGAGCTCGAGGAAGACGGGACAATGATCGCTTTGTTTTACATCGTGATAGATATCGGCGTCGAGTAACTGTTGCCGGAGGGGCTCGGTTGCGTTGATAAAGTCGATCCTCCAGCCTTTATTCTGCTCCCGGACGGTGGGGAAGCGCTGACTCCACCAACTGTAACGATGGGGCTCCGGATGAAAATGCCGGAACGTGTCGATCCACCCGTCAGCCAGGAATTTATCCATCCATGCCCTTTCGTCGGGCAGGAAGCCGGAGGAATTCTTATTCCCTTTGGGGTCGTGGATGTCGATCTCCTTGTGCGCAATATTATAATCCCCGCAAAGAATAAGCTTTGGATATTTTTCCCTCAGCTTGCCGAGGTAACCGAAAAATTCCTCCAGCCATTTGTATTTGAAATCCTGTCTTTCATCCCCGGATGTACCGGAAGGGAAATAGGCATTGATCAGGCGCAGATCGCCGAAGTCCAGCTGGATCACCCGTCCCTCATCATCGCTGACCTTATGTCCCGTACCATATTCTATATGATCGGGCTTTATCTTCGTGAACACCGCCACCCCGCTGTACCCTTTCTTCTGTGCGGAGAACCAGTAGTCATGATAGCCGAGATCGGTGATCGCTTGATGGTTCACGTTGTCTTTCATGGCCTTTGTTTCCTGAAGGCAGACGATGTCCGCCGGATCGGTCTTCAGCCATTCGAGAAGCCCCTTGTTCAGGGCGGCGCGGATACCGTTAACATTGTAGCTGACAATACGGAGTGAGGACATAGATTTGTTTGCGTTAAATTTGGGCCAGTGCTGTGATCAGTGCTGCAATTTACTATTTGTCACCAGATGGACCAAAGGTCCATTGCCGAAGGCATATTTTAATATGGAAAATTCAGATAAGATCATACCCGCCAAAGAACCCGTCTATCTCGAAGGGCCCAAGAGCCGGGGTTATGAGCTCCGCTTTGCCTGGAAGGTATTCACCCAGTTCATCAAAGGGTTCCGGACCCTGCATTTTGTAGGGCCCTGTATAACGGTGTTCGGCTCGGCGAGGTTCAGAGAAGGTGATCCTCATTATGAGTCGGCCCGTGAATTCGGGAGGCGCATTGCGGCTGCCGGGCTTTCGACGCTGACGGGCGGCGGCCCGGGGATCATGGAGGCGGCTAACCGCGGCGCTTTTGAGCAGGGTGGGAATTCCATCGGCTGCAATATCAAACTCCCG
>DATHHO010000104.1:0-9132 GCA_035317125.1 Puia sp. | reverse complement strand
ACCAACTGAGGAAATTGCCCGGCGTGCAGGTGGACGCCAGCGGTAATATTACAGCGCAGGGTGAGCCCGTGACCCGGCTGCTGGTCAACGGCAAACGCTTTTTTGGCAATGACCCCAAATTGGCAACGCGGAATATCCCGCCCGAGATCATCGAGAAATACCAGATCTTCGACGACCTTGACGACCAGAGCAAATTCTCGGGCTTCGATGACGGCACCCGTATAAAAACCATCAATATCATTACCCGGAAAGACAGGCGTCAGGGTTATTTCGGAAGAGCGATCGCGGGCACGGGCACGGACGGCAACTACAATGAAAGCGTCAATTTTCATCGTTTCGATAACGACCAGCAACTATCCCTGCTCGGACAGGGCAACGACATCAACAAGCAGAACTTCACCGTGCAGGACGTCCTCGGCTCGTCGGGCAGCAGACGCGGCAGCGGAAGAGGGCCGGCGGCCGCAACCAATGGCGGAGGCGCAGGCGTCACCACCACCTGGGCCGGAGGGCTCAATTACCGGGATGCCTGGGGACCAAAGACGGAGGCTTACGGATCTTATTTTTATAATTTCACGCATGTATCGGCCCGGTCGCAGAGCCTGACCGAAAAATTCTTCGATGCAAAGGATGATACTTCCAATACCAGCAGCCGCATACAGCCTGGCATCCAGCGGAGCACGAACCAGCGGGTCAATTTTAATATCGAAGAAAAGATCGACAGCAATAACTCCGTTATTTTCAGGCCAAACATCGCTTTCCAGACGAGCAGGCCCAATTCTTCCTCCGTTTCATCCACCGTGGATCAGCATAATGCGCCCGTCAGCAGCTCGGATGGCAATACCAACAGCACCAGCAGCGGATTCAATATCAACGGTTCCAACCTTACCTTCCGGCATAAATTCAAAAAGCCTTACCGGACCCTGTCGCTGGACCTGAACGGAACGGTGAACATCAACGACGGAGAGGGATATAATAACGCGGTCAATGTTTTCACCAAGCTGGATTCCACCCAAACGCTGAAACAACATTATAACGACTCCCTGCATTCCGTCACCCTAAGCCCTACCCTTTCGTACACCGAGCCCCTGAGCAAGAACGCCATCCTCGAGCTGAATTACAACCATTCCTATACCCGGCACAGGACCATCAACAATACCTATGATTACAGTGATCTGACGCAGAATTACAGCTCCTTCGACAGTCTGTTCAGTAACTCCTACACCTTCGTATCCAATTCGGACCGGGTGACGCTGAACTACCGGCTCCAGAATAAAAAATTCAATTTCAGCATGGGGTCTGGCGTACAGTTCACGGACTACAACAGCCTGAACACGACAAAGAATATCGGGGTCGCGCATAATTATGTAAATCTGACCCCCGCCCTCAACTTCACCTACTCGTTTTCCAGCATGCAACGGCTGCGGTTCTACTATACCGGGCGTACCGGACAACCCTCTGCTTCGCAATTACAGCCGCTGACCACCACCAACGACAACATCAACTATGTATCGGGGAATCCGGCCCTAAAACCGCAATTCACCCACAGCGTCCGTTTGCTATACTCCTCCTATAATCCTTCGAACCAGAACGTCCTTTTTGCCACCCTCAATGCAAGCACGATCGTCAATGATATCCAGAGCGAGATCGTGCCCAATGCCAAGGGTGGACAGACCAGCACCTATACGAACCTGAGCGGCACCTATAGTGTGTCGGGATATTTCGATTATGGGTTTTCGCTGAAGCACCCAAAGTCCAATCTCAATCTCATCAGCAATATCGGGTATTCGCAGAGCCAGACCCTGGTAGGTTTCACGCCAGGTCCGGGCGGTCAGGTCCCACCAGGATTCCAGCATGATTATTCGAAGAATACGGCCCTGTCCGAGACGGTGTCCTGGACCACCAATATCAAAAAGAACTTCGATATGAACCTCAGCGCCGCGTCCAATTATACCATCGCGAGGAATTCCCTGCAACCGGATCTGAACCTCGATTATTTCTCACAGGTGGTGAGTGCGGAAATAACCGCCTATACCAACAGCGGATGGCTGATCGCCTCGGATTTCACCTATACCTACACCAACAACCGCACGCCGGGCTATAATGCCAGTATACCCTTGTGGAGCCCCAGCATCGCTAAGGAATTGTTTAAAAAGAAGAACGGCGAGCTGCGCCTAAATATTTTCGATCTGCTGAATGAAAATACCTCGGTCAGCAAGACCGTATCGCTCAACAGGGTCTCTACCACCAGGACCAGCACCCTTACCCGGTATGCGATGCTGACGTTCACCTATAACCTGAATAATTTTTCGGGTCGCGGGCAAAAGAGAATGCCCGGAGTCTTCCCGAAAGGATTTCGCCCCGGTGGGGGTGGTCGTGGCGGAGGCGGCTTTGGCGGCGGCAAAAGAGGCGGGTAAGAAGAGGGTAAGGCGCCAGTGGACATTTGCACTAATTGTAATAATTTAGCGTTTTAGAGAAGACCCTCCTATTTCGTCTAAACTTTTCTTATGAAACCCACTCTCTTGCTGGCTTGTCTCCATTTTATCTTATCGCATATTACAGCGCAGGAAAAAAGTCCCGAATTTGGAAGGGTCGATGCAGGCGACCTTATCCTGAAAGAGTGTTCCTTCGAGAAATCGGCCGGAGCGATGAACCTGATCAAAACAGCGAAGATCAGCTTCGAGGTCAATTTCAATACGGAAGTGCCCATTGTCACAACGGAATATTGGGTAAGGATAAAGATCTTCTCCAGACGGGGTTTTTCAGCGGCCAATATACAGATCCCTTACGCGAGCAAGAGCCGGTCCTCGAAAATAAAGGATGTGGAAGCATTTATTTATTCTCTTGACGGAGAAGGCAAAGTCGTCCGGGAAAAAGTCGGCAAGAATGAGATCTTCAATGAGAAATCGAATGCCAAAAGATCGCTGAATTATTTAGCCTTTACTTTTCCCGACCTGAAAGAAGGTTGCGTGATCGAATACCGGTATACCCGGACGGATAAAAATTCAATAGGCATCAAGCCCTGGTTCTTCCAGGATGAGACCCCCACAGCCTGGTCGAGGGTCACATCGGTGGTCCCTGCTTACGTAGTCATGACCTATCATATCGTGCCATCCGACCGGGTGGAAAGGGATAGTTCGTATAAAAAATATTACAGGAGTATTTATAATGAGGAAACCCGGTCCTTCACCATGCGAAATATCCATTCTTTCCGGGAAGAGCCGCTGATGACCTCCCTGAAAGATAATCTTCAGCGGATAGAGTTCTCTTTAGCGCCGCTGAGCTATTTCAATTCATTGTACAGCAGCAGCGCTGCAAAATGGGAACACTACAATTTTCTTCTGCTCCGGGAAAAGTTCTTTGGCTTACAATTTGACAGGCCCATCGAAGGCACCGGTCCGTTTATAGATTCCGCAATAAAATTAAACAGCACGGAAGATAAGATTGCGGCAGTGTATAAATACGTGAAAAGAAATGTCGAATGGAATGAAGAGCAAACCTTCTATTGCGATAGTCTTGAAGCATGCTGGAGGAACAAGTCAGGCAGCAATGCGGAAATAAATCTTTTATTTTTAAACCTTTTGCGGAAATCGGGGGTGAAATGCTATCCGATATTGATCAGCACGCGGGATAATGGCAACCCGGATACGGATCTGCCGAGCATGTCCCAGTTCAACGGCGTAGATGTGCTGGCCATGGACGGGAAAACTATTTACCCCATAGATTGCACACAAAAGCAATTATCCTTTAAGACGCCTCCGCTGAATGTTCTGAACAGCAATGGCTATGTTGTTGACAAAGAAAAATTTGGCTGGATCTTCATTACCGATCCCCGGATCCTGATGAAGACCGAGGTTGCAGTTCAGGCGGTAATGGACAGCGCAGGCATTATCAGGGGAACGACAAAATTATCATTTATCGGGTTCGCGAAGTCGGAAACCCTTGCGGAGATCAGGAAGAGAAAAGACAAGCCAAACAACGGATCATCCCAGGTACAGGACAATATGCCAGACCTTGCAATCGACTCTTCCGTTATGGAGCCCAGCGAAGACGACAACGATACGCTGGTGCAAAAGATAGGGTTTCATTTTGCTCCTTCGAATACAGATAAGTTTTATTTTTTAAACCCTTTTCTGTTCGCAGATTTCAGCAAAAACCCCTTTATCGACACCTTAAGGTTTTCCGATATCGACTTCGGTTGCAATCAATCCTCCGATGTTCAGCTGAGGATAAAGATCCCCGCCAATCTTTCGGTCGAAAGCTTACCGGGGAATGTTGCCCTTTATAAACAGGATTCAAGTATTTTGTTTGAAAGGAAGATCTTTATGGACAACGGATATCTGACGATCCATAATTTTTTTATCCTGAAGAACGCCGTTTTCATAAAGGAAGACTATCATGACCTGAAAGCCTTTTTTGATAAGTTCTATGGCTTGTTCAACGAAGAGATCCTGCTGAAAAAGAAAAACTAGGCGCGAAATACACGGCGGCTCTTTATGGGGGAAGGGGTGGTTTTACAGGCATCTGACCATTTTTAACAAAAAGAAGGCTCCTTTATGTCCTGTTTTACGTAAAAACCGGTCAGAAATGGCCCTTTCCAACGAATATAGCGTACCATTGCCTGGAAGAATGCATTGAGAAGACAACAAAGAAAATAAAAAATCGATTATTTATGACTGAAGGAAGGTTTTTGGCGCTCTGGACGAAGTATCTGCCGGCAATCCGGATTCTGTTAAAGAAAGCGGTAACGGAAGAGCAAAAGATCACCCTGAGCAAAATGGAGCTGCAATCCATCGATAACAGAAAGAACGTCAACCATTCATTTAATTTAGATATCGCCAGAGGAAAAGTCGAGAATAGCGTTGGCGTCCCCGCAATGGGCAAGGACCTTTTCAATGTGCTGAACGGTGATATCACCGTCAGGAACTTTATGATCGATAAGACTATCAACATCAATATGACCAGGGCGTCCCTGATAACGTTCAAATGCAATTGACCGACCTATTTCTCCGTCAATCCCTTCCAGTTGTCCGATCTGAAGGGGGATGCGGGAAGCCCTTCCTTGTTGTATAAATTGGCGTCCCCCGCGTTATCCGCCCAGGCATACCGGACCGCCACGGGTTTGCCGATCCTCTCGCTGGATACGATTATCTTATCTCCTTCGATCCAGGCTTTTGCCCAGACGAATTGCTGATCGTCACCGGCAATGGAAAAGCCCCGCAGGTATCCATATTTATCCTTTGCCATCAGACCACTTCCCATGCTGTTGAACCGGAGTACCATCTTATTCCCGTCGGATGTCGCCGACACATATTGGGGGCCGCTGAATACGCTATCCGCTCCGTAAGTCACATGCTCGGCAACCAGCCCAAGACGATAGCCGACATCCTGTTTATTACGCGGATGAATTTCATTCGCATCTCCGATATCGATCGTTAACGCTTCGCCGGTCCCGGGGAGGGCCAATGTCCTGTGCTGCGCCTCTCTGAGCTCGGCCAGATAACTTGGCTGGGGAGTTGGCGCCTGCGGGAAGAAACTGGCGATCTGTACCCAGAGAAAAGGAAAATCATCCTTCCATTGTTTTCGCCAATCCATGATCATGTCCGGGAAGAGCTGCCGGTATTTAAAGGCCTCCAGTATATTGGATTCGCCCTGGTACCAGATGACCCCTTTGATGGCATAAGGGACCAGCGGCGCTATCATGGCATTGTATAATTGGGAGGGGAAACTATTCGGGCCCGAATCGGCGATCCCAAACTGGGTCGACAGTGTCGATGGCTTATACTGCCATTCGCCGGCCAATGAGATTTTCAGCCCGCTGCCTTCAACGGACAGTTGACCGGGATTGCCATAAATGCCGCCGCCACCGCCATTATCGGTAACTTTTACGACCAGCACATTCTTTCCTTTCTGTAACAAGGATGGATCCACCGCATATACGCGATCGACATTGTACCCTTGTGTACCCCCTATCTTTTTTCCATTGAGCCAGGTCGTCTCGTCGTCATCGACCGGGCCCAGACCAATGCTGACCGATTTTCCCTCCATGGCCGGAGGAAGGTCAAATTCTTTTTTGAACCAGATATTGCCGTCGACGTTGCCAATTTCCGTTTGTTCCCAGTATTGGGGCAGCCGGACAGGCTTCCACCCCTGGACGGCGCTGGCAGGGTCCCACCATTTTTCGACATCGCCGACATCGTTCTTCATGGCGGCGTTATACCGATCCTGCTTTTCTTTCATGGCGGCGCTCTCTTTCTCCTTATCGTCCAGGTTGACGGTTTTATATTGTGCATCCTTTCCCATTACATCCCAACTGGTCCAAGCCTGTATTATGGTCCCGCCCCAGGAGCTGCTGATCAATCCGACCGGTATATTCAGGTCCCTGTTCAGTTTGCGCCCGAAGAAATAGGCAACGGCAGAGAAATCCCCCGCCGTGACGGGACTGCATTCCTGCCATCCGCTGGTCGCAATATCCTTCTGCGGTCTGAAGCTGGCGGACTCTTTCACCGTGATCAGGCGAATGCCGGGATATTGGCTTCCCTGAATTTCTCTGGCGGCATCATTGGTATTCCTCAGCAGCCATTCCATATTGCTCTGCCCGCTGCAGATCCATACGTCGCCGATCAGCACGTTGGTAAATTGAAGATCGTTCTTCCCCGTAATCTTCATTTCAAAGGGACCGCCATACTTCATAGCGGCGAGGATGACCTGCCACTCCCCGTTCTTCCCTGCCTTTGTGCCGAGGGTTTGCCCATTGAATGCCACCGTGATGCTCTCCCCGGCATCGGCCCAGCCCCAGACCTTAACAGGCTTGTCGCGCTGTAGCAGCATATTGCTGGAAAAAATTTTCGGAAGACTGACATTGGCGGAGCCGATAAGCGTGCTTATACAAGCCCAAAAAAACAAAACAATTCTTTTCATACAGAAGCCTGATTTTTAAATATAAATAATTTACCAGATAAACGTTCCTACGGCGCCTGCGGCCAAAACAGGCGAAACGAACCTGTCGTTATAGTTGATCGTAAAGGTTTGCGTCAGGGGACTATCGTTCAGCACGATCAGCACCTTCTTACCCGACGGAGTTTTAAAGGCCACATTTGGCAGGGTGGCGCTCATCGTCGACGCGATCCGGACCGAGCCGGGCAACACGAACTTAGCCGCATGGGCCATGATATAATAACCGACATTCCTTGTGATCGTATTGCCGATCGTCAGGGCGCCCAGACAGGTGTTGCACCCTCCTGGCGTGTGTGGATTATAGCTGGGGTCCGAGGCCAGGTTCCATTCCAGTACATTTTTACTCCAGTTCCGGGTAGCGCCTACGATCAGGTATTTCACATGCGAGTTAAGGTAGGCCGAAAAATCGCCCGGAGCGCCTACCCATTGTTCCGTAAAATAAATATTCTTATCGGGGTAAGCATTGTGCACCACCGATAATCCGCTGATATCGCCGCCATATAAATGAAAGGCGGATCCGTCGGTATACTTCCTTGCGTCCGGGTCGTCAAGGATGGAAATAGGATAATCGGGTATGTCGGGGTTATTCTCGTTCAGAATGATCTTCGTATCGATGCCGGCTGCCTCAAAGGCAGGACCAAGATGGTTCTTGATAAATTCGGCCTGCTCGGGAGCTTGCATCACCATACTGGGGTTGTTGTAGGGATTCAGCGGTTCATTCTGCGTGGTAATGGCGTCGATCCGGATCCCCAGGGACTTCATGGTCTGAATGTATTTTACAAAATACTGCGCATACGCCCCGTAAAGTTCTGGCTTTAAACTCCCGCCGATGGAATTGTTATTGGTCTTCATCCAGATAGGCGCCGACCAGGGAGAGCCGAGTATTTTTATATGAGGATTCAGTACAAAGATCTTCTTTAAGAGCGGGACAAGATCGGTGAGGTCATCGGCCAGACTAAAATTAGCCATGCCGGTATCCGATTGCCCCGCGGGTATATCGTCATAAGAAAAAACACGGGCGCTCAGATCGGATGCGCCCATGCTGACCCGTAAATAACTGATGCCTATAAAACTGCTGTCGGTCGCAAAGAGCTCTCTTAATAAAGCGTCCTTCGCAGCCTCCGGCAATTTGCCGATCAGATAAGCGCTTCCCCCGGTGAGAGCGCAACCGAATCCGTCGATGGTCTGATAGCGCTGGGTCGAGTCTACCGTAATGGACTGATTGGAATTGGCCGTACCGGTAAACAGAAGGCTTGTATTCTGCTTTTGAAAGAGCGCCAGGCCATCCGCCCTCGTAAGCCAGAAAACGACATCCGTCGGCACAGGATCCGTTGGGACAACGGGATTGGAGGGCGGTGGTATGACCCCGGTCGCCTGTTTCTTACTGCAACCACCGGTGCAGACCGCAAAAACCAGCCAACCCGTTATGACAAAAAAATATTGTATTGTTAATTTCATGCTGTTAATTGTTTGGGCTCACGAGGCTTTCATCGCCATGCGCGCAGGTGGTGTGTCCGCATGCCGGATCTTTAATGATAACCCGGGTTTTGTATCAGGGCTTTATTCTTGTCTATTTCCGATTGGGGAATGGGCAGGATCAGCTTGTCGATGGTGATGTTCGGGTAGGTCACCTGCATGGTAGACAAGGCCCGGCCAGTGCGCACAAGATCGGCCCACCGATGGCCTTCAAAAGCAAGTTCCACCCTTCTTTCCTTATAAAGGGCTTCGCGGAAGCTGGCCTGGTCGGGAAGCATGGCCGTCGTAAAGGCAGCCAGTGAAGCCCGCTGCCGTATTTCGTTGAGCGCGCCCAGGGCCTTGGGATCCCCATACCCGATCTCGTTCAGGGCCTCCGCCAGCATGAGCTTTACATCCGCAATGCGGAGAACGATGACATTGGTAGGCGCGGCAAATGCCGCGGCATTCCTGTACTTGTAGACATGGGGGAAATTCGGGCCGTCGATGGTGGTCTGAAAGATGATGGAAGAGGCTTTGCGGATATCTCCTGGCTCATAGGCGGCTATCATATCCGCAGTGGGCGTTCCGAATTTTTTAAATTCATAGGTGGCCAGCGGATAAGGCAATAACAGGTCCGGCAGCGTATTGCCTTCGGGCCCGCCCGTATATTCTACGTCGAAGATCACTTCGGCATTATGCTTCTGCGTAAAGATATTGTCATAA
>DATHHO010000103.1:0-4649 GCA_035317125.1 Puia sp. | reverse complement strand
CTTCGTCAACGGCAAAGAAAGAGATCTTCAGGTCGCTGAAAAACTCCATGTTCTCCTGCTTGGTAAGTGTTTCGGGCGCAACATAGAGCATCTTGGTATGACCATTCAGGAGATCCGAATGGACTTCCCGGATCTGTTTTTTATTGAGGGTCGAATTCAGAAAATGGGCGATATTGTCCCTGCTGCTATAGCTGCGGACGAGGTCCACCTGATTTTTCATCAGCGCGATAAGCGGACTGACGATTATCGCTACCCCTTCACTGATGATTGCGGGCAGCTGATAGCAAAGGCTTTTGCCCCCGCCGGTAGGCATGATCACAAACGTGTCGTTGCCGGATAATACATTTTGTATGATGGCATCCTGGTTGTCCTTGAAGGCGTCGAAACCAAAATGTTCCTGGAGATGTAGCAGGAGTGAGGCAGATGCTGCAGTATCCTTTACGGAGCTGTTGCCGGGGGTCTTAGTTTTTCGGGTTGTCGTTTTTTTTGTTGCGGTTGTTGCCATGCTCGAATATTTTCCTCCTCACGGTTTAAGTCTGATCGAAGGAGTTGCTGAACCCCGTTTCGTCCGGAATATCGGGGCCGAAAACCATCGGATCAGCGGCTGAGCTAGTGGGTCCGGTTTTTCAAACCTGCCGAACTCAACCGATTTAAGATAATCAAAATACCCAGAACAGCCGGAAGTAGTTATTCACGCGTCAGGATTAACAAGGTAACCAAGGTGTTCTGCTTTTTTAGGGATGGCGAAGTTACGTAAAAACAGGGTAAGGAACCAGGCTATTGTGTTAAAAATTGATCCCGATATAATAGATATAGGAATTTTTTATATGTATTTATATTAAAAATAATTCACGTAATAAATTGACTTTCAATTATTTAATGCCGAAGATGGGAAATCGGGAGGAAATCTGTCTTTCATTTTTGAGGGAACCGTATGCCTGTGGCAGCAATTGAACAAACGGTAGGAAAGGACAGATAAAAGGAATGGAAGAAGTGTGCGGAGCGGGAAGGAGTGGAGGAAGTGCCTGGAGTCGGGTGGCATTGGGGAGGCTATGGAATTTCATTGCGCATTTTAATGTAGGTTTGCAAATCTTTTATGAGCAGGGCCAAAAACATCATCGAGACAGGAAAAAATACGATCCGGATGGAAGCCGCCTCGGTCGCTGCATTGGAGGCGCTCCTTGACGAACAGTTCGAGGCGGCGGTGGTAAAGATCCTTGCCTGCAAAGGGCGTATCGTGATCAGCGGCATCGGAAAAAGCGCTATAGTTGGGCAAAAGATCGTGGCCACGATGAACTCCACCGGTACCCCGGCTATTTTTATGCATGCCGCAGATGCCATCCATGGCGACCTGGGCATGGTGCAGGAACAGGACCTGGTCATGATCATCAGCAAGAGTGGGGAAAGCCCGGAGGTCAAGATGCTGCTGTCCTTTATCCGCAACTTTGGCAATACGCTGATCGGTATGGTTGGCAACCTCCAGTCGGTACTGGCTAAACAGGCCGATATTGTCCTCAATACGACCGTATCACAGGAAGCCTGTCTCAACAATCTCGCGCCTACCAGCAGCACGACGGTCCAGATGGTAATGGGAGATGCGCTGGCCGTGACCCTGATGGAGATGCGCGGCTTTGGCAATGAGGAATTTGCCCGGTTCCACCCTGGCGGCACACTTGGAAAGAAATTATACCTGCGGGTACAGGATTTATATATTCACAATGAGCAGCCCAGGGTGAGAAAAGATATCAATCTCCGGGGTGTGATCATGGAGATCACGTCCAAACGGCTTGGGGCAACGGCAGTGACGGATGAAGCCGATGAACTTCTGGGTATCGTGACGGATGGGGACCTTCGCCGGATGCTGGAAAAAAACCTGATGTCGGAGAGCATAATGGCCAAAGATATCATGACCATCCATCCTAAGACCATCGGCGCGGACGCTCTGGCGGTGGAAGCACTTGATCTGATGCGCCAACATGATATAACACAGCTCGTCGTTACGGCGGGTAACAAATATTTAGGCTTTATCCATTTGCATGACCTTATCCGGGAGGGGATAATTTAAATTATGAACAGACATCACTACGTCGTTATTATGGCAGGGGGGATCGGCAGCCGTTTCTGGCCTATGAGCCGGCAGGATTATCCCAAACAATTCCTGGATATCCTGAATACGGGACAGACACTGATCCAATGGACATTCGAGCGGTTCGCCACCTTTATTCCCGTTGAGAATATATATGTCGTGACCTCCCAGGAATATTCGGAGATCGTCCACGAACAGCTGCCTTACCTGCCCAAGGCCAATATACTGGGAGAACCATCCCGCAAGAATACAGCGCCCTGTATCGCTTATATTTCGTTCAAGCTGCAGCAATCCGATCCGAAGGCCTCCCTGATCGTGGCCCCCGCGGATCACCTGATCCTCGACAAAAAAGGGTTCACAAAGGTATGTCTCGAAGCCCTCAGCTTCGTCAACAAACACAATGCCTTTATTACGCTGGGAATCAAGCCTACCCATCCCAATACCGGATATGGGTATATCCAGCATGAGCAGCATTCGGTGACGGACAATGTGTATAAAGTAAAGACTTTCACCGAAAAACCCAACCTCGAACTGGCCAAGACCTTTCTGGCCAGCGGCGATTTTCTGTGGAACGCAGGCATCTTTGTATGGCAGGTGAAGAATATCATCCAGGCCTTTGAAAAATACCTGCCGGAAATGTTCGACGTATTTGCCGCCGATAAGGACAAGTTCAATACCGCTGGAGAAAAAGCCGCCCTCGATCATATCTACCCGCTTTGTACCAATATTTCCATCGACTTCGGCATCATGGAGAAAGCGGATAATGTATATGTGATCCCTTCCTCCTTTGGCTGGAGTGATCTCGGTACCTGGAACAGCGCGTATGAGAACCTCGAGAAGGATTATCTTGACAACGCCGTTGCGGGGGATAACGTGGTGGTGATCGATGCCACCAAATGCATGGTGCATGCGCGCAATGAAAAATTAGTGGTGTTGCAGGGACTGGATAATGTGATTGTAGTAGATACCCCTGACGTGCTGCTGATCTGCAAGAGGGAGAAAGAGCAGGAGATCAAAGAATATGTTGCGGAGGTCAAACGTAACAAAGGAGATCAGTATCTTTAACCTGCCGCCAGACCAACGACCGGGAATCCATTTTGTCAGCGTTGCATCCGATAATTATGCCTCCCTATCCTCTCCATACGATCCTGTTCCTGGATATCGAAACGGTGTCCCAGTACCCTCTGTTCGAAGACCTGCCCGAAAATAGTAAAGAGCTCTGGCGGCATAAGGCGGAGATCCTGGTGCGCGATAAGCCAGCGCTTACTCCCGGGGAAATTTATAACAGGGCGGCGATCTATGCAGAATTCGGCAAGATCATCTGTATCAGCTGCGGCATCATCTCCGGCTCCGGCGCGGGGAAAAAGCTTTCTCTTAAATCTTTCTATGGCGATGATGAGAAAGTCCTGCTTTCGGAATTTTGTGATCTTTTACGCAAATGGGCTACGGACAATTACAGATACTTGTGCGCACATAATGGCAAAGAGTTTGACTTTCCTTACCTGTGCCGCAGAATGATCATTCACGGACTGTCCATTCCCGCCATCCTTAATGTTTCGGGTAAAAAGCCGTGGGAAATATCGCATATCGATACCCTTGAGCTCTGGAAATTCGGGGATTACAAGAGCTTTATTTCCCTGAAGCTGCTGGCCCATGTGCTGGGAATCCCCACACCTAAGGATGATATCGATGGTAGTCAGGTAGGAGAAGTGTACTGGTCGCAGCATGACCTGACACGGATCGTGACCTATTGCCAGAAGGATGTGATCACCGTAGCACAGGTGTATCTCCGGATGAATGGAGAATCCCAGATCGCAGGCGAAAGCATAGAAATCAGATAATACACTAAAGAAAAAGAACAGCTGCATGCATCCAAAGATACTGAGCAAGCTTCCAGAGGTCGGGACCACCATTTTCACGGTGATGAGTTCCCTGGCTGCGGAATTGGGTGCGGTGAACCTGGGACAGGGCTTCCCGGATTATCCGATGAGCGGAGAACTGATAGCGCTGGTGGACGAGGCGATGAAGGACGGGTTCAACCAGTATGTGCACATGAACGGACTACAATCCCTGCGGGAGGTGCTCGCGGAAAAGATGCAATCACTTTATGGAAGCGTCATCGATCCCGATTCTCAGATCACGATAACACCCGGTGGCACCTATGCCATTTATACTGCGCTGACAACGGTATTGCGGCCCGGCGATGAGGTCATCGTATTTGAGCCGGCATACGATAGCTATATCCCGAACATAGAGATCAACGGTGCTGTCCCGGTCAGGATAGACCTGCGGTTCCCCGATTACCGGATCGACTGGGAAGAAGTGCGGAGACGCATCTCCCCAAGGACCCGCATGATCATGATCAACTCTCCGCATAACCCTACCGGCTCGGTGCTGAGGCCGGAGGATATGGAACAGTTGAGCGCCATTGTACGCGATACGGATATTCTTATTTTGGCGGACGAGGTCTATGAGCATCTCATTTTCGATAATATTCCCCATCAGTCCATCCTGCGTTATCCCGGGCTTATGGAGAGGAGCTTTGCCTGTTTCTCTTTTGGTA
>DATHHO010000102.1:0-15093 GCA_035317125.1 Puia sp. | reverse complement strand
GATCCGATGCTGCGGGTGAGATTTTCAACCTCCCATCCAAAGGATATTACGGATGAAGTATTGCATACGATAGCGAGACACGAAAATATCTGCCGCTATGTTCATCTGCCGGTACAGAGCGGCAGCACAAGGGTCCTTCAGCTGATGAACAGGACCTATACCCGTGAATGGTATCTGGCCAAAGTGGCCCGGATCAGAGAGATCCTGCCGGGCTGCGGGCTGAGCGCGGACATCATCGCCGGGTTCTGTACGGAGACGGAGGAAGATCACCGGGACACGCTTAGCCTGATGCGTGCGGCGCAGTATGATCTGAGCTATATGTATTTTTACAGCGAGAGGCCGGGAACGCTGGCGGCAAGACGTTACCAGGACGACGTGCCGGAGGACATTAAAAAAAGAAGGCTGGACGAGATCGTAAAGCTCCAGAATGCCCTGTCGCTGGAAAGCAATAAACAGGATATCGGGAAGGTCTTCCAGGTGCTGATAGAGGGAGACTCCAAGAAGAGCGCGGGGGACTGGAGGGGCAGGAACAGCCAGAATAAAGTAGTCATATTCCCGAAGGCCGGCACCGGCCTCGACAAAGGGGATTATGCATGGGTGAGGATAGAAGGATGTACGGGAGCGACGCTGATGGGAAAGCTGACAGCAGCGGAGAAAGCGCCCGGGACAATGTAAAAATTATAAATCAATCCCGCTGGTTAGCGGGTATACAGGGAGAGGATATGGAAATTCAATCAATCAAAAATCGGTTTGGAATAATAGGCAATACGCCGGCGCTTAATTTTGCGCTGCAGGTGGCGATGCAGGTGGCGAACACGGACCTGTCGGTATTGATCTCCGGGGAGAGCGGCGTGGGCAAGGAAGTCTTTTCCATGATCATACATGCTTTGTCGGCGCGCAAGCATAATCCTTTTATCGCCGTGAACTGCGGCGCCATCCCGGAGGGCACGATCGATTCGGAATTGTTCGGGCATGAGAAAGGATCGTTCACGGGCGCCGTCGATTTCCGGAAGGGGTATTTTGAAACGGTGAACGGCGGTACCATTTTCCTCGACGAGATCGGGGAATTGCCGCTGGGTACCCAGGCGAGGTTGCTGCGGGTGCTGGAAGCGGGAGAGTATATCCGGGTCGGTTCTTCAAAAGTACAGAAAACGGATGTACGTGTGATCGCCGCCACCAACAAGGACCTGCTGGAACTGACCGAAAAAGGAAGGTTCAGGGAAGACCTTTATTACCGGCTGAGCACGGTGCCTATCCGGGTGCCTTCTCTGCGCGACCGTAAGGAGGACATCCCGTTGCTGTTCCGGAAGTTCGCGGTAGACTTCGCCGAACGTTACAAGACGGCCCCGGTGCAGCTGGACGATGAGGCGAAAAATCTGTTAATTAACTATCCCTGGCCTGGCAATGTAAGGGAATTGAAGAATATTGCAGAACAGATCTCCGTTCTTTCGGAGGACAAGCAGGTTACCGCCGGCACGCTGCGGCGGTTCATCCCCGAGACGAGCGGGAACAGGCTTCCGATGGTGGTCTCTTCCAATGGCAGCGCGGCGGGCAGTGGCCATGAGTTTGCGAATGAACGGGAAATATTGTACAAGCTCTTTTTCGATATGAAGAAAGATGTGACGGAGCTGAAGAAAATGTTCGTGGAGATCCTTCAGAACCCTTCTATCGCTCCGACCCAGCATGCCGCCTTTATCGACGGGCTTAAAGAGCTGAAATCGCAGGAGGTCTATCAGCCTGCCACGATCAGTTCTTCGCAGCCGGTGATGATCCATAATAACAACAACAACGACGATATCCATCACCATGAGGAAGTGGAAGAGTCGCTGAACATTATGGACAAGGAAAAAGAGTTGATCATCAAGGCATTGAAGAAGCATAAAGGCAAGCGGAAAGATGCTGCCTCCGATCTGGGCATCAGCGAAAGAACGCTGTACCGCAAGCTGAAGGAATACGATATCAACGATTAAAAAAATGAGCAGAATAATGGGAATGAGCATATTGACAAGCCCTGCCGGAATAGGAAAGATCAGCCGTTATGCATTTTTGGCGACATCCTTATTCGTCTGTATTTCGTTGTCGTCCTGCAAGATTTATTCCTTCAAGGATGTATCGATCCCAAGCCAGGTGAAAAGCATTCATATCGGGTATATCGAGAACAGGGCCCGGCTGGTGAACCCGCAACTGGCCCCGCAGCTGAATGACAAGCTGAGACAGAAGATCAATCAGCAGGCGTCGAGGTTGTCGCAGAGACAGTCCAGTGATGCCGATTATGAGGTCAATGGGTATGTCTCCGATTATAACGTCACGACATCGGGTATTTCCAGCCAGCAGGCGGCTACCAACCGGCTCAACGTGACCGTCCATCTTATCTTCAAGAACCATCTCGACCCTACGGGCAAGGCCGTCGCCCCTGCGGATTTCGAGGCGGATGTAACGCGTAATTTTGATTTTTCCGCCACCCTCAGCATCACCGATGCGGAAGTGCAGCTGTTACCGACCATTGTAAGCAATATGGTGGATGAAATTTTTAACAAGCTATTCTCCAATTGGTAGATCGTCCGTTGAAAAGCATTATTTTCGGAGGAAATCTAATAATGATCTTTACATGCAGCACATTATAAGACATCTTTTCAATGCCAGCTCACTGGAAGAAGTTCCAAGGGAACGTCTCGAAGAGTTTGTGCAAGAATATCCTTCCTTCAGCATCGGGCATTACCTCCTCTCTACAAAGCTTCATGCAGAGGGCGCCGCCAATTTCACCGAAGAAACACAGAAGACCAATTTATATTTTTCCAATCCCTTCTGGCTGCAATGGTTGCTCCAGAATACCGTGAAAACCGATAGCTTAACACGCGGGTGGCCGGTCCGGTCACCTGCGACAGACCAGTCATTGGAGACGGATCGGTCCGAAGAGGCCTTTGAAAAGCTGGCGCCGGCGGAGCGGACGGAGCTGGCGGAGGAACAGGAGCCGGTGATCAGGGCGGCTACGGAAGAGGGTTATGTGAATGCCGAAGAGCTGGAAAGGATCGAAGAAGCTGGGGTTGAAGAGCCCGGCGTGGAAGTTACGGAAGAAGCCTTTGTCCAGGTCGGGGAGCCGGCCGCGGAAACAGAAACGCATGTCGCTGCGGAGGCGTCGGAAATGGAAGAAAATGTGCAGCCAGCGTCCGTACATGAAGAGGCCCAGCCAGAGCCATCCGAAAAACTGGAATCATCAGCCGATATTTTACTGAGGAACATACTGGAAGCCCGGAGCCTCCGGCAGTCCCTGCACCGGATCAATCAGCGGATCGCCGACCCCACCCCATCGCCGGAGCCTCCGCAGGAAGAGGCTGCGAAAGATGAGGCTCAGACAGAAGAGGTTCAGACCGAAAAAGCTACACAGGAAGAAGCTCCGACGGAAGAGGTCCAGACCGAAGAGGCAACACAAGAGGAGGCTTCGATGGAAGAAGCCCACAAGCAGGAGGCTTCGAAAGAAGAGTATCTGACGGAAGACGCACGGACGGAAGAGGCTAAACAGGAAGAGCCTAAACAGGAAGAGCCTGCTTATGAAGGGACCCCGCAGGAGGAAGTACGGAACGAATGGGTCCCACAGGAAGACGCCAAACAAGAAGCGCCTCTCCGGGAAGAGATCCCGCACGATGATATCCGTCGGGAAGAGCAGCGGCAGGAAGAGCCCGTTGCGGAGATGGGGAATGAGACGCACGCAATACATGAGCAGGTGGTTGAAGCGCCGGTATTCGAATCCTTTCATACGGTGGATTATTTTGCCAGCCAGGGCATAAAGCTGTCGCTGGATGAAAATCCGAACGACCGGCTTGGCAAGCAGATGAAGAGCTTTACGGACTGGCTGAAGGTCATGAAACGCATTCCACAAAAGGAAGCCGGGATCATTCCGGATCTTGCCGCGGAGCACCAGGTACAGGCCATTGCGGCCCATTCCATCGAGGGCAAGGAAGTCGTTACGGAAACCATGGCGGAAGTGCTGGCCAAACAGGGAATGAGGGAAAAAGCGACCGAGGTCTACCGCAAATTAAGTTTGCTGAATCCCGGGAAAAGCGCTTATTTTGCAGCCAGAATCGAACAATTAAAAACAATCTGATATTATGACCTTTCTTTTTGTGATCCTGATCATTTTGGCCTGTGTGTTCCTGGGTTTGATCATCCTGATCCAGAACCCTAAAGGGGGCGGACTGGCAGGTAATGTCGGAGGTTTCAGCAACCAGCTGATGGGTGTAAAGCAGACTACGGATGTACTGGAAAAAGGAACATGGGTACTGGCCATTGTGGTGAGCCTGTTATGTCTTTTTTCTGCTGTTTTCGTTCCAAAAACGACTACCGGCAGAACAACGATAGAAAAGGTTAACGCCGCCCCGTCTTCTCAGCAGGCCACGCCTCCCAATTCTGCGCCTTTACCTACAACAAAGTAATAACGCATTTCAGCATATTTTCAGCCCTGCCCGATAAAACTGGCAGGGTTTTTTATTTATATTGAGTCACCAATCAGGATAACCTATGAGCGCCATACACGCTGAAAAAACGACCCGGAAGTTGAACAAACGACGATTTTTGCTGACGACCCTTTTTGTCCTGCTCCTGGCAGGGATCTTTGCCGGCTGGCGATTACTCGGTCCTGCCACAGCCTTCAGCGGCGAAAAATATACCTTGTATATCCGGACGGGAATGAGCTATGAACAGACGCTGGAGCTGCTGGAGAAGGACACCGTGCTGAGGAGCCCCGCAGCGTTTAACTGGCTGGCGGGGAGAACGGGTTACCGGGAGAATGTAAAGGCCGGGAAATATGAGATCAGAGAAGGTTCCAGCTTAGTGGACATACTCCGGATGCTGCGTAACGGCCGGCAGACGCCTGTCCATTTCGTCATCACCAAGCTGCGTACCCGGGAGACCCTGGCGTCCTGGATCGGCAAAAAGCTGGAATGCGACTCCGCCAGCGCGATGCGCTTTTTTGAGAGCAATGACTCCCTCGCCGTGTTCAGGCTGGATTCCAATACGTTTATGACGGCGGTGCTACCCAATACCTATACCTTTTTCTGGAACACAGAGCCTTCGGCCGTGTACAGGAAGATGTTCGATGCGTATAAGACCTGGTGGACGCCGGAACGAAAGCAACGTGCCGCGGCGTTGGGCCTGGATCCCACAAAAGCCTATATCCTTGCCTCGATCATCGAAGAGGAAACCAACAAAGAAGAAGATAAGGCAAAGATCGCCAGCGTCTATCTGAACAGGATGGCAAAGGGTATGAAGCTGGGGGCCGACCCCACGGTGAAATTTGCTTTGCACAATTTTGAATTAAAGCGTATCTATGATAAATATTTAAAAGTGGAATCGCCCTATAATACGTACCTGTATCCGGGGCTGCCACCGGGCCCGATCTGCACGCCTTCGCAACAGACCCTGGAGGCCGTACTGTCCGCGCCGAAGACCGATTATCTGTACTTTGTGGCCAAACCCGATTTTTCGGGCTATTCGAATTTTGCAGCGAATTTCAAGGACCATATGGAGTTCGCCAGATCCTATCAGAAGGCCCTGGATGAACAGATGGCCATCCGGGCAAAGGCCGACAGCCTGAAGAAGATAAAGTGATAAATGGATCGACCAATACCGACTAATGATCAAGCTTGAAAGGATAATCTATAATACCCCTGTATTCCGCTGGCTGGAGAAAAAAAGCAAGAAGATCATCTTGCCCGGATTCCAGGGAGTGCCCTTATTCGACGTGACGAATTTTTTTTTCAACCAGGTAAAGAAGGTCGGGCTGAATGACCGGGCCCGCTCGATATCCTTCAGCTTTCTCACCGCGATCCCGGCGGCGATGATCTTTATCTGTACGCTTATCCCCTATCTGCCCATCGCCATGCAGATCAAAAGACAGCTCCTTTTTATTACGCAGGACATCACTCCCAATCAGAACACCTACCTGCTGGTCCGCCAGTTCCTTGAGGATTTTCTGGACAAGCCACGCGCCGGTCTGCTGTCCTTTGGCTTCCTCCTTGCTCTTTTCTATTCTTCCAATGCCATGCTCGGGATCATGCGCTCGTTCAACAAATCGCTTATCTATAATTCCAAAAGAAGCGGGCTGGCGACGCGCTGGATGGCTATCAAGCTCACGCTCCTGTTCCTGGCGATGGTGATCGGGTCCGTCATCATCCTCGTCACCCAGGCCGATCTGCTGCGTTCCTTTATGAAATGGATGCATATCACGAACAAGGCATCTGTCAGACTGCTTTTCAAGACCGTGCGCTGGCTTGTCATCATTCCGTTGTTCTATATGGCCATCGCCTGCATTTATAAATATGGGCCGGCCGTACAGAAACGATGGAACCTTTTTTCTCCCGGCACCTTGCTGGCTACCTCTCTTACCATCCTGATCACCGTGCTTTTCGGGTACTGGGTCAATAATTTCGGGACCTATAACAAAGTGTATGGATCGATCGGCACCATCATGATCCTCATGCTCCTGATCTACTTTAATTCCCTCGTATTATTGATTGGCTATGAGCTGAATGTGAGCATCCACCACCTCAAGGTAATGGCCGGAGAACGCAGTGCCGCCAGGGCGGGTTAAGGGCGCTTGGGGGGAGTTGATCGGGATGTGGTGGCTCTGGCGTGGGTGGGCGGAATGAACGGGCGAGCGTGGAGCTCAGGGCGCAGTGAGTAATTTCAGCTGCTGCTCCACTTGCCGGTCGGTCAGCTGCCGGTCGAAGAATTCCCGGTAATGGGTTCTGTTGTTGATGAACAGCGAGGCCGGTATACCACCCGACCATTTTTTATCGATCTGGGGACAAAAATATCCGGCATCCTTTTCATCGAGCCAGGCGAGCTTAGCCACGATATTTGTTTTCTGCGCGAAGGCAGCGATCCGGCCGGGATAATAGCTGGGCAGGTCAAGGCTCACCAGCAGCAGCTCCACCTCCTTATCCTTATAGCCGGCGACGGTGCTTTGCAGATAGGGGATCTCTTTCAGACAAGGCGTGCAGAAGGTAGCCCAGAAATTTACGATGAGCGGGTGGTCGCATTGGCGGATATATTCTTCCAGCTCCGTCACTTTGAATTTTCTGATCTCCTGCGCCCTTGTCTGACCCCATGCCGGACACGGAGCGGCGGCGAGGCCAGTTATGACGAGGACAAGGGAAAAGAACAGCATTCGCATATTGTCAAAATGAGCCATCTGCAGATGATTCCGGTTTTGGATCCGCGTGTCCCCTGCCCCATTTCTTCAGCAGTTCGGTGGCCTGGTCCTTGGGGAGGCTGCGTTCTTTATAATGTCCGGCGGCGGATTTCTGCCGGAAGGCTTCATAGAGCGTGACAGCGCAGGCCACGGAGATGTTCAGTGACCGGATGATACCCACCTGGGGGATAATGAAATTACCATCGGCCATCGCCCTGATCTCATCGCTGACCCCGGCATGTTCGTTGCCGAATACCAGCGCAATACGATCCGTAAGATCGATATCATACAGATCCGAGGCATCGCCGCTGAGATGGGTGGTCAGGATCCGCCGGTATTTCTTTCTCAGGTCGGAAAAGCACCTTTCAGCATCCGTATACTGGTGGATGGTCAGCCAGTCCGCCGCACTGCTGCTGCTCTTCGCCCCCCATTTTTTATGCGGCGGGATCCTGGTGTTCAATACATACAGTTCCTGGACGCCCACTGCATCGCAGGTGCGCATCACGGCGGAGATATTGTGCGGATCAAACACATTTTCCAGCACGATGGTAATCGTATCCTGTCGCTTGTCCAATACCCCGTGTATCCTTTCCTGTCTTTCCGGCGTCATACTGTCAGAATCTGTTGAATTAACCGCAAAAATAAACAAAGATCCCCTGAATCGTCCATTCCCCGCGTGAATTGCATATTCAGCATTTTAACCGTATGTTTACACCGTTTGCTAACAATCTAATATCCTGATGAACATGCTTAAAAAAACACTGAAAATTGCAGGGATAATCCTGCTATTGCTGTTGATCTTTGCCTTTTCCGCTCCCTTCCTTTTCAGGGGCAAGATCGTCTCCATCGTCAAGACACAGATCAATAAGAACCTGAATGCCCGGGTAGATTTCTCCGATGTGGACATTTCTCTTTTCCGGCATTTTCCCAGGCTGGCCGTAGGGTTGGACAGTCTGCAGGTTGTCGGAAATGGTGAATTTTCCACGGACACCCTGATCTCTGCCAAACAGATAGACGTGTCGCTCGACTTGCTGAGCGTTATTTCCGGCAATAACATGAAGATCCATTCCATCCATGTGGAACAGCCACGCATCCACGCCATCGTCCATAAGAACGGACATGCCAACTGGCAGATCACAAAACCCGATCCGGGGGCAAAGGATAACGTCAGCACCGCACCGAAGTCCTTCAGCATGCAGCTGCAGAAATATTCCATCAGCGACGCTTATATCAGCTATGCCGACGAGAGCGCCAACATGAGCTGTGAGATCGCCGGGCTCAGCCATGAAGGCAGCGGTGACTTCACGTCCGATCTGTTCACGCTCCAGACAAAAACGAATACCGTCACGCTGAGCTTCCGGTATGGCTCGATTCCTTATATCGTCAATGCAAAGGCCGTGGTGAATGCGAGCTTCCAGGTCGATAACAAATCGGGGAAATATTCTTTCAACGTGAATGAAATGTCGGTGAATGATCTCAAACTGAATACAGAAGGGTTTTTTCAGATCGTGAACGACAGCAGCTATAATATGGATATTAAATTCAATGCTCCATCCGCCGACTTTAAAAGCGTCCTGTCGATGATCCCGGCCCTTTACCGGAAAGATTTTGCGAGCATCAGAACCAGCGGAGAGACGGCCCTGAGCGGCTCCGTAAAAGGACTCTATGACAGCCGGCATATCCCTTCCTACCATATAAAGCTCGATGTGAAGAACGGCTCCTTTCAGTACTCCGATCTGCCAAAGCCGGTGAAAAATATAAATGTATCGCTGGCCGTGGATAACCCGGATGGGGTCACGGACCATACGGTGGTGAATATAGCGCGCGGGCATCTTGAAATGGACGAGGCTCCGTTCGATTTCCGCCTGCTGCTGAAGACGCCGGTAAGCGACCCGTATATCGATGTCGCAGCAAAAGGCAGGCTTGACCTCGCCAGGGTGTCGGAAATGGTGAAGCTGGAGAATGGCGCCCATCTCACCGGGCTGCTGAATGCGGATGTCAATGCGAGGGGCAATCTTTCCGCCATCCAGAAGCAGCAGGCCGACCGGTTCAACGCCGCGGGCAATATCGATCTCAGTGATTTTTTATATGCTTCGAACAGCTATCCCGGCGGGATCCGTCTCAGCAGCATGAAGCTGGCGTTCACTCCCAGAAATGTTACGCTCAGCGAACTGGTGGGAGAATATCTCAAGACCAGCTTCAATGCCGATGGCGTGATCAACAACCTGCTCGCCTATATGCTGAAGAACCAGCCGCTGGATGGATCGCTGAATGTAAAGGCCGATCAGATGAACCTGAATGACTGGATGGGCTCAATGCCTTCCGATACGGCAACCGCGGCCCGGACTGCGGGTACACCGGCATCTGCGCCATTTGCCGTGCCGGCCCATATCAATTTTGTGATCAATGCCGGCGTGGATAAGCTGCACTATGACAATCTCGATATGCAGAATGTTTCCGGCGGTCTGCGGCTAGCGGATGAGACGGTGAAGCTGGTCAATGTGAAAGCAGACGCTCTTGATGGAAGCATGCTGATCAATGGCTCCTACTCCACCCGGAACGACAAGCGGCGGCCGGAGATCGCCATGAGCTATGACGTTAAGAACCTGGATATCCAGAAAACGTTCTATGCCTTCAATACGGTGCAGAAGCTGATGCCGGCCGGAAAATTCATCGACGGAAAGCTGAACTCACAGATGAGCATGAACGGGAGGATGGGAGATAATATGCAACCCGATCTTACTACGCTTGCCGGAGATGGCAGCCTCGTCGTGGCGGATGGGATGGTAAAGAATTTCGAGCCCCTCGACAAACTGGCGCAGACGCTTAACCTCAGCCAGCTGAGATCGATGGCCATAAAAGATATAAAAACTTATTTCAGCTTTAAGAACGGAAAAGTCGTGGTCGACCCGTTCAACGTAAAAGCAAAGGATATCGATATGGAGATCGGCGGCTCACACGGATTCGATCAGTCCCTGGATTATGTGATTGCGATGAAAGTACCGCGGGCCATGCTCGGGGACCAGGCAAACAGTCTGGTGAACAGCTCCGTGGCGCAGGTCAATTCAAAAGCTGTGCCGGTGAAAATGAGCGATATGGTCAGCCTGAGTGTAAAAATGGGTGGCACGATCGCCAATCCGTTGCTGAGGACCGATCTGAAGGAAGCGCTGAATGCTGAAACCGGTGGGCTCAGGCAGCAGGCGGTGAGCCTGGTCCAGGCCAGAGTGGACAGCGCAAAACAACCGTTCCGCGACACGGCCCGGGCGGTGAGCAAACAGGTGGTAAAGACAGGGGGTGAGGCGCATAAAAGATTGATGAAGGGGCTTTTTAATAAAAAGAAATCGCAATAAAAACGCGGGCTCCATTGTACAGGCTTATGAAATGTGTAATTTTGTAAAAAAGAAGCATCGAATGCCCTATTCTTTACATAATCCACGGCCTTTCGAGATCGAATCCCAGGATACGGATGTTCTGACCGATGCGGAGGATCCCTACCATCTTATCGTGTGGAATGACGAAGTGAATACATTCGAATGGGTGATAGAAACGCTGATCGAGGTATGCGGGCATTCCCAGGAACAGGCGGAACAATGCGCGATGCTGATCCATACCAAGGGCAGCTATGCCGTAAAACGGGGCCAGTACGATGTGCTGAAACCACTCTGTGACGCCATTACCGACCGGGGCATCGGAGCCACCGTCGAAATATTGTCCGGCACCTGATGTCTTTATTCGTCTTAGATAATGAGCTGATCTTTCCCCCTGTCGGACTTGCCGAGCCGGATGGGTTGCTGGCCATTGGCGGCGATCTTTCGACGGAGCGTCTGTTGCTGGCTTACCGCAGCGGGATCTTCCCCTGGTATGAGGGCAGGCATATTCTCTGGTGGTGCCCCGACCCCCGCTTTGTCCTGGTCCCCGGCGAGCTGAGCGTAAGCAAGAGCATGCAGCAGCTCATCAAAAAAAATCATTTTGAATTTACGGTCAACAAGGCATTTGGAGATGTGATCGCCAATTGCAAGACCATTTCCCGCAGGGGCCAGGATGGCACCTGGATCACCGATGAAGTGAGACTGGCCTATACCCGGCTGCACGGGGAGGGGTATGCGCACAGTGCGGAGGCCTGGCAGAACGGCGAGCTGGTCGGCGGGCTCTATGGGATCCGGATAGGGAAGGTTTTTTTTGGGGAAAGCATGTTCAGCAAGATGAGCAATGCCAGCAAGTATGCCTTTATCAGCTACACAAGACAACTGCAGTCCGAGGGGGTTCAGCTGATCGATTGTCAGGTCTACACCGGGCACCTGGAAAGCCTCGGGGCCAGAATGATCCCGAGAGAGGATTTCATCCGCCTTATTGACTCACTAATTTATACCCCTGCGTGACGGAGTAATGTCTGAGGGTGTGAATGCCCAGCTCCTGTTGTTTGGAAAAATAGACCAGCTTGTATTCCCGGAAGGCATTGTCATTATCGAGAAAGCCGATGATACAGGAGTATTTATCGCTGCCTTTTTTCAGGACAAGCCGGGGCGGGGTCCCCAGATCGGGCAGGTGGATAGTGTCCTCGCCCTGTAATTCCTCGTACTGCATCCTGACACGATAGTCCATGGTCCGGTGCGTCTCATAGAGATGGACGGAGAAAGACCAGCGGTTGAGCCGGTCGCTTTCTATATCCTCCTTGTAATCGGCCACCGCCTCCTTCTTCACCTCCTGCCGGTATTCGGGATTGTGCACGGCCTCCACCGATTTATTATGGGTGCTGTCGCCGGATGGCGGCGTCTCAGCAGAAGGAGAATGACAGGAAAAGATCGGAACGAGAAATATCAGCAGGAAGAAGGAGGATCTGTTGTTCATTGTACCAGGATAAAATCGGAACGAGATATATTTTTAAGAGCATAAAGATGCAAAAAATTATTCGTTTGCCCAGTTCAGGTCGATCTTTTTAGCGGGCCATTTTTCCACATGCTGGTAGACCAGCCCGCGTATATAATCGTTCTCCGGATAAGGGGTCAGGTAAGTCTTCCATTCTTCCTGATCGCCTGGGTCGGGATTCAGCGGATGATCCGGAGGGTGCAGGTCCGCAGAGACCTGCAGATGGCCGGGATGGCCGGAACCATGCAGTATGGCAACATCGAGCGGCAGGTAGCCCATACCGTAAAACTTCCCCTGCTGGATCAGGATGCAGGACCTCTCCTGTGGATGCCGCCCCTCGTCCAGCAGCGTGAAGCTGGGAAGGCTTTTTATCAGCGAGCGTATGGCTTCTTCCACCCGCAGGTTGTAAACGGCGCTGGCCTCATCCTGTTCGCATGCGCCGTGGCAGTACTGTTCACGGATCCCTTCGCAAGGCCCCTCCCCTGTCTGGATATAACAGAGTTTCGGGCAGAGGTCGAAGTTCCGGATCAGCTTCCACAAAAGGTTCTGGCCTTCGACCAGCAGATTGAACGTATAAACAGGCTGCAGATGCCGCCTTCTTTTTTCAATGGCCAGCCGGAGATACCCGTTGCGGTCCTCGAAGACATAGAGTCCGTAGGTCTGCTCGAACCTTTTGAGGCTGCGGTTATAGAGGGGCCAGAGGCGACGGATCTCGATACATTCGAGCAGGAAGGCCATGAGCTCGGTGCCGGTAGGTTCGCAGGTGATGCTGTGGATGTTGCGGAGAAAATCCTGTTTCTGTCGTCCCGGCTTGTTGTTGGAAAAGTGGCTGCCGACCCGTTTGCGCAGATTGATCGCCTTGCCGACATAGATCACTTTGCCTTTACCGTCATGAAAATAATAGACGCCGGGCGTCTGGGGCAGGCGTTCGATCTGGCCCGCAGGGAGGTGTATGGGCAGGTATTGCTCTCTGCTGTTGCCTTTGAGCATCATCCGGATATGTTCCATCCCGCCCTCCTGTACTATTTTTTCGAATAACAGCACGGTGGCGTCGGCGTCACCACCGGCCCGGTGGCGGTTGGGGATAGGGATGCCAAGATGGGCGCAGATCTTGCCAAGACTATAGCTGGGGGCGCCCGGGAAGGTCTTGCGGCTGAGGCGGACGGTGCAGAGTTTTTTACAATCCAGATCGAGGCCGCAGGCTTTGAGCTGGTGTTTTATAAAAGAATAATCGAAATTGACATTATGGGCAATGAACACGGCGCCCTGCAGCCATTCGTGAACAAAAGCGGCTATCTCGCTGAAGTAAGGAGCGTCGGCCACCATCGCATCGCTGATGCCGGTAAGGACCTGTACATAGCGGGGAATGGCCATGCCCGGATTTACCAGGGTCTCATAACGGCGCAGCTCGCGGTTTCCATCGTGCAGCACAATAGCTAATTCAGTTATTGCGTTATTTGTTGCATAACCACCGGTGGTTTCAATATCAACTATCGCGTACATCTTTAATTACTAATACTATTAGTTTTAGTAAAGGTAAAAGAAAGATCGGTTATAACATCCATCCCTACCTCTGCGAAAACGTGTACGTTATCCGTTCCGTATTTAATCACCTTAAATCCAATGCTTTATGCAAAAAATGCACACATTGCAGGCAACTGAAAGTACCGTTTTGACCATAATCACGGCCGTTCTGTATTTTGCCGCCATCATGTCATTTGCGTATTTGTTCACCATGTCTTAGGGTGAATCAACCGCATTTCTTGAACTCCAGCCTGCTCTGCACTGGAGTTTTTTTAGTCAGGACGCGGGATTTGTCTGTTTGGGGAGCAGGGACTTATGCCGGTAACGGGGCTTTTGAGGGCTGGGAAGGCGATGGAATTGGGTTTCAGGGCTTTCGAGGCAGGGCGGTATGGTATCGTTTTTTCTGCTGAAAAGTTTTGGGATCTCAAAAATTGTATTAGCTTTGTACCAGCAATTACCTCAACAGGAATGCCTGTTAGCCTTAGTAATTTTTAGTCCGGCATCCCTCAGCCAAATCGTAGAGAAACCGCAAAAGTTGTTGATTTTCCGATCCCCTTTGAATTCCGCGTTTTTAATCAACATGGTTTCACCCTAAAAAAAATTACGTTGTTATGAAAAAGATTATTTCATTCCACCTCGGCGACACAGCCAAGACAGTTTTATTGGCCATCGGATTTATCGGACTGGTAATGTTCTTGTCTTACCTGTACTGGTTCGCATAGAGGCAGCTTTTGTATAATTAAATCACATTTGATGGAGTAAACTCTACTCTTAAAGAACATTATACACGCAAACCGAATTCTTAATCCCCGTCTCTGGCGGGGATTTTTTTGCATTGCCCCCACCCCAACGGGCGGTGGAAATCCGTACCTTTGCCCTCCCTGTAAAAGAAATCTGATAAGGTATGGAATTGAGTAAGAATTATGTCCCCGCATCGGTGGAAGATAAATGGTACGCGCATTGGCTGGACAAGCGGTATTTCTCCAGTCGTCCCGACGGGCGGCCTGCGTTCACCGTGGTGATCCCGCCCCCCAATGTAACGGGAGTGCTGCACATGGGACATACGCTGAACGAAACGGTGCAGGATATCCTGGTCCGCAGGGCCCGGATGAGCGGCTTCAATGCCTGCTGGGTTCCCGGCAGCGACCATGCGTCGATCGCCACGGAAGCCAAGGTCGTTGGCATGCTGAAAGAAAGGGGCATCGACAAGAACGATCTGTCCCGCGAGAAGTTCATGGAATATGCCTATGAATGGAAGGACAAATATGGAGGGATCATTTACCATCAGATAAAGAAACTGGGTTGCAGCGTGGACTGGGACCGCGTGTCCTTCACGATGGATGGCGACTATTATGCGGCGGTCATCCGGGTATTCACCGATCTGTACCGCAAAGGGCTGATCTACCGCGGAGCGCGGATGATCAACTGGGACCCGGTGGCCAAAACGGCGCTGAGCGACGAAGAAGTAGAATACAAGGAGACGCAGGGCAAGCTCTATCATGTAAAATACCGGC
>DATHHO010000101.1:0-5199 GCA_035317125.1 Puia sp. | reverse complement strand
CGGCGAACGAGAAATTATATGATCTCTCCATGGTGCAATCCGTATCCGGGGGAGATGAGGGCTTTATCAAAAAGATGGTGGCCTTGTTTATAGAGACCGTCCCCCAGAACTGGCAGGAGCTCAACAGGGCGCTGGAGGCGGAGAACTGGGAGCAGGTCGGCAAGACTGCCCACAAATTAAAGTCGACGGTCGACTCCATGGGCATGAAATCCATCCGGCAGGATATCCGCACGGTAGAGACCAATGCCCGGGCAAAGCAGTCCCTTGAAGAATTGCCCGCTCTGGTAAAAAGGATAGGTTTGGTGATCGATGCCTGCATCATACAGCTTCAGGACGAGCTCGGCGAAAAGCCCGGGCCTGGCGAATAAAAGCCAGCGCAGGCCGGGTTTGCCTGTTTTACTCCAGTTTTCCCAATTCAAGCCTCCGGATTCCCAAAAAGGGACACAATAAACCCCTACACGACTCGCTACGCCCTGCCAATCAAGCGGTTAACACCGGTTTTTTTCTGGCATTATTTTCATGACTTATGAGTGCACCCACTATGTAGCAATCATGGAATTACACCAACAGCCCGTTATTTTCGTCGTAGAAGATAACCTTATTTATCAGAGCCTTATCGCCAAAGAGCTGGAATCTATAGGCGGGAATATTTATTTCTATACGAATGGGGAAGCCTGTCTGAACGAACTGGACAAGAAGCCATCCGTTATCGTCATGGACTATAACCTGGAAGGCGAAATGAACGGCCTCGATACCCTGCAGCAGGTGCGGAATACCAATCCCGATGTTTATGTCATTCTCTTTTCCAGCCAGAAAGGGCTGAATACAAAAGAGATCTTCATGCAATATGGCAGCTTCGATTTCCTCGAAAAGAACAGCCTCTCCCTGCGGGCACTCCGCAAAATGGTCGACTGCGTTACGTCTGTCGATGGTAAGTCTTTAAATAATTAACCTGGTATACGCGAGATATACTTCTCGATCTGTTTGATCTGATCAACGATCTGTGGAGTGGTGGCCTTCAGCGACTTGGCCTTGCGGAAGAATTCCTTTGCGGCGCGGAACTCTCTTTTGGTCATCATGATGGAGCAGAGCTGCAGATAGGCTGCGGCCTGATTTTCCTTATCGGGAAGACCCTTGCGCAGGGCCTGGCGGATATAACTTTCAGCCTGGCGGATATCGTTCTTCTGCATGTGCAGCATGCCCATCTGCAACAGGCTTGCGCCTTCCGCCTCTTTCATCGGCATGCCAAGGTCCAGACCTTTCTTCATGTTCTTCTCGGCTCCGTCGAAATCCTGTTTCATCATGGCTATATTGCCTTTCAGCGTATAATAGACGGAACGGATCGGCTTGTACAGCAGGTTGGGAAATTTCACGGAGCTCAGCACCACTTCGGCGGCTTCGAGATTTCCGCTTTCCATATGCTCCTGGATCAGGCGCAGCGGACCGAAAAAGAAATAACCGAAAAGCAGGATCAGGGCGATAAGATAGGGAAGGAATGCGGGCCAGAAGCCGGCATATATATTAGTGGCGACACCGATGGCAATAAATGCGATCGCTAAATAAAGGCGGTATTTGATGACGGTATTATAAAACTTCATAGTCCTTATTTGTGCCCGCGCTGCGGATCTTGGGTGACCTTTAACCTTTCGGCGCGAAATCGTTAATGTTGTGGCCTTTGCAGGAGCGACGCTCTCAAAGGAGTGCAAAGATAGGGCTATGGCCCGAATTTAGGGGGCTTGTTCACAAATGAGTCACTGGGAGGCCCGATAGCTCGTAGTTGTGCCTGGATGGGCCATTAAACCCGTGATCTGGGAGCGATGCGCGGCGGACGGCTGGCTCCTGGAGTGGCCGGACGACAGAGCCTCGGGATCATGGTGGACCGGCCGGTTTGCGTGCCGGTCAGAACTTGTCGTCGTTGATCTCGATCCAGTAGCCATCGGGGTCCTGGAGGTAGATCTGCTTGATGCCGTCGGGCCTGAGCTGGGGGGCCTTGCTGCTGTGCGCCCAGTTGCCATAGTTCTTGATCCCGGCTTCGTCCAGATGCTTGCTGAAGGCTTCCACGGAAGGCACGCTGAAGGCCAGGTGGATGTTGATATCGTGCGGGATGTCTTCTTTGGCCCCGGACACCACATGCAGCTGGGCATGATCGCCGATGGCAAACCAGACATGCTTGCCGTCATGGAACGGTTCGGCTATTTTCTTGAGCTGGATAACCTTTTCGTAAAAATCGGCGCCCCGCTGCAAATCCGTGACAAAGATCGTGGTATGGCTGAAATGGGTGGCTTGTGAGCGGGCGGGCAGGGCCACCAGGACGGGGGCGGCCAGGATCAGCAGGTAAGCGGCAAGGCGGGGCAAGCTGGGTCGATTCATCGTGTAGGTTTTAAAGATAGTTTGAGGGGATGAAAATAAGGAATTGCCCGGAGCTAAAAAATGCTAAGAATGCCTTATTTTTGCCGCCCCAAACCAGGTGGCGCAGGCTGAAGGTAATTGGTCCCGTAGTTCAATGGATAGAATAGAAGTTTCCTAAACTTTAGATACAGGTTCGATTCCTGTCGGGACCACCAATTCCCCTACTTTTTTTAAACCCGCTGCAAAGCGGATTTTGGCTTTAGTCAATTGAAGAGCACATCCATTGTCAGGCTTTTTTTGACCAAACTGTCCGAATGGCTGTTATCTTTAACTCCATAAGTAGTAATTAAGGTAAGGAACAAAGTTTTTCTGGGCTTAACTTTTTCCTGGAAAACATCCAGTTTTTGTTGCAGTTCACCAGCATAGGATTTACTTATGATTAACTCGCCTTTGTAGAACTTTATTTCACAAATATTAATACTATGATCTTCTTCCCGATCGATCAGTAAATCAATCTGAGTACCATCTTCTTTTGCTCCTTTCGGCGGAATATAGCGCCAACCTGTCTCTTTTGTTGACTTCCCTTTAAGTCCGAGACCATTTTTGATCTGATCGATGTGCTTCAGGCAAACTGCTTCAAAAGCCATTCCGCTCCAAATCTTGTATGATGCGCCTTCGCTTATTCTCGCCCAGTTGGTTGTAGCATCTGCCTTGTCCATGAATTTTAGATAGAATAATGAAAATTCATCAACCAAACGGTAGATGCCTTCTTTAGTCTCTTTATCATATGGCTTGTTTGATTTGATGAAGCCGGACTGTTCCAATTCATCCAGCATCAATGTAGTACGTCCCCCTGAGCTAAGCCCGCATTCTTCAATAATCTCTTGACGTGTTAGCCCCTTGGGAGTAGCAGCTAGAACTCGTACCGCCTTCAGGTGATTATCGGCGTTTTCAAAAAGTGAAGTATAAAGGTTATTGAATTCGCCATTCAATAAACCATCTTTTTTGAAGCAGGTTTTTTCGATTACTTCTTGAGCACTATCTCCTTTTTTGACATTGTTCAGGTATTGAGGAATACCACCCAGTGCCATGTAAAGTTGAAGTATCTGGTATTTATCCAAATTGCTCCCTTTGCTTTTCAGGTAAGTTTCGGTTTCTGCCAATGTGAATGGCAGTAGCCTCATTTTTTGTGTTATCCGGTGGTGCAGGCCTCCTCTGTTGTTTACAATTTTGCGAATCATCCAGGAGGCGGCCGAGCCGCAGATAACAAACAACAAGTGGGCCTGTTGGCTCGCCCAGGAGTTCCAGAAATGCTCGAAGGCTGAGAGAAAACCGGACTTCCGGCTGTCAAGCCAGGGGTATTCATCCAGAAAGATATCTAGTTTTTTTCGTTTGGGCAACTTATCGAGGAACTGTTCAAGGGCATGAAAAGCTTCGACCCAAGTACCTGGCGGTTTTAGGGACAACGCAGAATCTGTCGCTTTTTGCAGGGATTTGCTGAATTGTAGCAACTGCTCTTTCAAGGATCCTCCATACATTCCTGTAAGTTCAAAGATTAGCCTATCGGCAAAAAAATTCCGTATGAGAAAAGTTTTGCCGACTCTACGTCTCCCATAAACTGCCATCAAGCCAGCATCCTTTGTTTTCAAGACTTCTTCCAGAATTGTTATCTCATCCTTTCTGCCTATTATGAATTCCATAAAGGTATAAATAATGCCCAAAGTTATACTTTTGGCCGCATATAATGCTCCTATAAGTGGCCAAATCTACAGAAAATTGAGACTTTTGGCCGGATATGATGTCAGTATAAGTGGCCAAAAGCGTAAAAAACGAAAAGATTTGGCCGGATATAAAATAGCTATAAGTGGCCAAATATGTTACAAACCTTAAAGGCGGTTAACTTGCCCTATTGCCTCAAAACATAAATGAAATGCTTCGATGGTTTTAGATAAAATAAAACAACATCAAAGAAATCACGACCCTTATTTCTTTGTCTGTTTAATATTGCATAGAATTTTTGAGCGAGTAAAATATCGAGAGGCGTATTGAATATTTGTGTAAAGACATCGAATCGGTTAAGGATATATTTTTCGGGTGTTAAGGAAAAATGCTATGACTCTGTGTCAAGCTGAATCAGGATTTTTTCCGCAAGGTGACCGGAAAGCCCTTCCTGATAAAGCAATTTTGGCAACCGGATATAACAATGATAGGCTCCCAGGTAAACGGTGGTTCCCTGAACTCAAGATATCTCATTTTGTTTCTTATTTTTGTTATTAATAACAAATTAAGGAAATGAAAGGACCACATTTCGTATATTAGGATAACTACGACCATCGACATATGAGAAAGCTATCCAGAAAAGCACAGTTGTTCTTTTTCATTTTACCCGTCCTGGTATCCTGTAAAATAAAGAACAAACAGGTCTCGCCCGGGGATATCAACGCCATCGACCTCAAAAAAGGAGAGGTTGTCCTGTGCGGCCCTCCGGATAAACAATTTGGTACGGTTGCCTTCGGGGTCTCCTGCCCGGCCAAAGTAAAAAGCGATTTCAATCTGGCCATGGCCCTTTTGCATTCCTTTGAATATGATGAGGCGGAAAAGGTCTTTGCCAGGATCATCGGTGAAGAACCCGGATGCGCCATGGCCTACTGGGGTGTCGCGATGTGCAATGTCCATCCGCTGTGGACCCCGCCCAGCCAGCCCGAGCTCGAAAAAGGGGCAAAAGCTATTGCCATAGCCAGGTCGATTGATGGAACACCGGCGAGAGAAACTGCCTATATCAATGCGATCGCGAAGTTTTATACGGATTGGAATACGATCGATCATCATACCCGTTGCGTCAACTTTGAA
>DATHHO010000100.1:0-15769 GCA_035317125.1 Puia sp. | reverse complement strand
CCCGACAATACCTTGTGGAATTATGCAGCCCCCACGCTGTCGAAAGAATATTTGGCCCTGATCAATGGGTTCGGCCCCGGTCCGGATGTCGGCTCCTGTGGGACGGCCATCCACTGCGACCGGATCGTGATCGTCAGCGACATTCAGAACGACCCTTTATGGAAGGACTTTAAGGATATCGCGGCGAAGTTCGGACTGAAAGCCTGCTGGTCCGTTCCTATCCATGATTCCAAAGGAAAGATCCTGGGGGCATTCGGCATCTATCATTATTCCAGCAAGGCCCCGAATGAGCTCATGCTGCGGACCATCGAGAGACTGGCCAGCCTTATCGGACTGCTGATCGAGAACAGCGAGATCGTCGAAGACCTGCGCCTGTCGAACGAGCGGTACGAGCTGGCCGCACAGGCCACGCACGATATGATCTGGGACTGGGACCTCCAGAAAAACCAGATCTTCCGCAGCGAGGAAGGGCTCAGGAATATTTATGGATTCGCCACCAACGATCCGATCAAACACATCGACAACTGGGTGGAACGTATCCATCCGGACGACAGGACCCGGGTCCGGCACGCGATCGAAGCGATCTATTACGGACGTACGGATACCGTCTTCCATGCCGAATACCGGTTCCTGCGCGGGGACGGTGAATATGTCCATATCTATGACCGTGGATATATCATGCGGGACCAGAAAGGCGATCCCATCAGGGTGATCGGCGCGGCCCAAGATATTACCGAGCGGGTCATGCTGCAGGACCAGCTGAGCGGGGAGAGAAATGCCCGCCAGGAGGAGATCATGAAAGCGACGATCGGCGTTCAGGAGAAAGAGCGGAATGAGATCGGCAACGAGCTGCACGATAATGTGAACCAGATCCTTACTTCCGCCAAATTATATATAGAGTGCGTAGGACTCTACGACGATGAGAAAGAGAGTTACCGCAAGACGGGCGTCGAGCTGATCGTTACAGCGATCGAAGAGATCCGCCGCTTGTCCAGATCCCTCGTTCCGCCGAGGCTTAAAGATGTCGGGCTCATAAAATCCATCGGGGACATCCTGGACAATATCAGCGTCACCAGCGGGATAGCCGTCGATCTCTGCCTCGAGGATTTCGACGAGATGAAGCTGGAACACGGGCTGAAACTGGCGATCTACCGGATCATACAGGAGCAGACGACCAATATCCTCAAACATGCCAAAGCCTCGCAGGTCAGGCTGCAGTTCACGCAGAAAAGCAATTTCCTCGTGCTGAAGATCACAGACGACGGGAAGGGATTCGATCTGGCCCATCTGACAAAAGGCATCGGGTTTACGAATATCATAAACCGCAGCGCCGTCTATCATGGTCGGGTGAAAATAGAGTCCTCGCCCGGCAAGGGTTGCAGCCTGACGATCTCCTTTGGCCCTTCCGGCCTCCCCGCAAGCTGACGTCCATCCCCATGCCCACAGGATCCTCACGCCGCCGTGGCGACCCTGCGGGCGCCCCAATGCCCCAACGAGGCGACCCTGCGGGCATCCCATTGACCAACGTTTTTTTTGTAAAAAAATCCGCGCAGAAATTTGCGCAACCAAAACGTTTCATATATATTTGTGCAACCTAAAGGTTTCATTTATTTATGAGAAGAGACGTTTTTCAGGCAATAGCAGATCCGACGCGAAGGGCCATCATCAACATGGTCGCCACCCGGCCGCTGAATGTCAACGCGGTATCGGAACATTTCGACGTCAGCCGCACGGCGGTCTACAAACACATGAAGATCCTTACGGAATGTGGTCTGATCGTCATGAAACAGCAGGGACGCGAACGTTTTTGCGAGGCCCGGCTCGACAAACTGGATGAAGTATCCGACTGGGTGGAGCGGCACCGGAAGCTCTGGACGGCCCGGTTCGACTCCCTCGATGTCTATCTTAAAATAATACAACAACCGAAAAAGAAAAGAAATGGCAAAAGGAAATGAAATGCTGAAAGAGAGTAAGGACCAGGCATTCGTCATGACCCGTATTTTCGATGCGTCGCGTGTGGTTGTGTTTAAAGCCTGGACGAAGCCGGGACATCTGAAGCATTGGTGGGGGCGGAAAGATTTTATCATGCCGGTGTGTGAAGTCGACCTGCGTACAGGTGGCGGATTCCGGTTTTGCATGCGTTCTCCAGAGGGTGTGGACTATTGGGTGAAAGGTGTTTACCAGGAGATCGTTGCGCCGGCGCGGATCGTCTTTAGGTATGCCCTGGAAGGACATGAGCTGAACCATGATTCCCTGGCAACGGTCACCTTCGAAGAGCAGGGGGACAAAACCAGGATGACCTTGCACCAGGTGCTGCTGGACCTCAGACAGGGCCGCAAGGATGCAGCCGAAGGCTGGATACAGGGTCTGGAAAGTCTTGAAAAATATCTCCAACACAATAACCGTTAAAAAATAACCATTATGACAAAGCCAGATGAGCTGACAACCACGACCGCAGAACAAACGGCAAGTGCGACCGCAGACCGGGAATTAGTGATCACCAGGACATTCGATGCGCCACGCGAGCTGGTGTTCAGGGCCTGGACCGATCCGCAGCAGATCGCGCAGTGGTGGGGGCCTGTGGGCTTTACCAACACCGTGCATGAAATGGACGTGCGGCCCGGCGGTGTGTTCCGCGTATCCATGCATGGACCCGATGGTACTGATTATCCCAATAAGATCGTATATGAAGAAGTGGTCAGACCCGAACGTCTGGTGTACACGCATGACGGGGATATCGAAAACGATCCCGGGAGATTCCATGTGACCGTGAATTTTGTCAGTCTCGGTAAAAAGACGGAGGTCACCATGCGCGGGGTGTTCGTTTCCAAAGAGGTCTTCGATACCCTGGTGAAAGAGTTTGGTGTCCTTGAAGGCGGCGAGCAGACTTTCGATCGCCTGGGAAAATTCCTGGAATCAATAGGAGAAAATTAATCGTATCGAATATCGTATCCCTCGACCAGCCAGGCAAGGACATGGGGATCTTCGGCAGCAGTAACATCGTTTCGGCCTTCCTGCAGAAGGGAATGATCGACGAGCTGCGACTGTTCGTAATTCCCGTTCTTCTGGGCGGGGGCAAGCCCTTTTTCAGCAACCTGCGCGACAGGCGTGCATCAGGGCTGAAATTCTGTTTGTATCTATCTCAAAATCAATTTATTACCGCTGGCCTCCGGCGCAATATCCAAATTTTACACAAAATTTACGTTTGAATCCAGTTTGCTCTTAAAAATTGTCTTTCTTTGCATTGTAAAAAATTTACCAATAATTACATCTGGTATTGAAATGAAAAAAAACTCACCCATATCACGTCTCGCTGTGATATTGCACGCCTTCAACAAGCGTGGGTTTTTTGCTGCGCCCCTGAGCACAGTTTTTTCTGTTCGCCCCGTTCCCTTTTGGGTACGACGTTGATACCCATCTACCTATAGCGTCCTGCCACCGCCGGCACTATTTCACCTGTCCCCCTACGGTTAATTTCTTTTTTCGATGATCAATCGGGCACGAAGGTTCATTTATCACTTATCGAACACAACAATGGAACAACAATTCAAAATATTAATAGCCGATCCTTCTCACCAGGATTTCGCGCAGATCATCTGCGATGAAATGGAATCCTCGGCGAAGGCGCGGGGTACGGGCATCGCCAAAAGAAGCCCCGACTATATCAGGCAGAAAATGCGCGAAGGCAAGGCGGTGATCGCCTTTACGGAAGACGGCATCTGGGCCGGATTCTGTTATATCGAGACCTGGAGCCATGGAGGATATGTCGCCAATTCGGGTCTGATCGTGGCCCCACATTTCCGCAAGAGCGGTCTGGCCAAGCTCATCAAGAAAAAGATCTTCGCCCTCAGCCGGGCCACTTACCCCGAGTCGAAGATCTTCGGCCTCACCACCGGTCTGGCCGTCATGAAGATCAATTCCGAACTCGGCTACGAGCCCGTCACCTATTCCGAGCTGACCCAGGACGAAGCCTTCTGGGCCGGCTGCAAGAGCTGCGTCAATTACGACATCCTCGTCGGCAAGGAAAGGAAGAACTGTATGTGCACAGCCATGCTCTACGATCCGAAAGACCACTACGAGCCGGAAGAGACGACACAGGATTTTAAAAAGCATTCCAAGCTATATGAACGATTTATGCGCATCAAGCAATGGAAGCTCCTGGCGCCGTTCATGAAGAAAGAAGGCAGCGGGCAATCCCGTTCAGGCGGAGGCAGCTCCCGTTCAGGCGGCGGGGCCTCAAAGCTCAAATCGCTTTTCCATCTTTTCTTTCATCTTTAGTCCGGAAAAAAATTACGATCATCCCTCAATCCTTATAATAATGGATAAAGTTGTATTAGCCTATAGCGGCGGACTGGACACCACCTATTGCGCCATTTATCTGAATAAGATCAAAAACCTTGAAGTGCATGCCTTGACGGTGAACACCGGAGGCTTCACTAAGGACGAGGTCGCCGGGATCGGGGAACGCGCCCGGCAACTGGGCGTCGCATCCTTCGAATGCGTGGATGTGACCGCCTCTTATTATGAAAGCTGTATCAGATATCTGATCTTCGGGAACGTGCTGAAGAATGCCGTCTACCCGTTAAGCGTCAGCGCGGAAAGAATGGTGCAGGCCATCGCCGTGGCGGAGCATGTAAAGAAAACGGGAGCAGGCGCCGTGGCGCATGGCAGCACCGGCGCGGGCAATGACCAGGTGAGGTTCGACATGGTATTCCAGAGCATGTTGCCCGGTGTGGAGATCCTCACGCCCATCCGCGACCTGCGGCTGAGCCGCGAAGACGAGATCGCCTTCCTGCAACAGCATGGCGTGGAAATGAATTTCGAAAAAGCAAAATACAGCATCAACAAAGGCCTATGGGGCACCTCCGTCGGCGGTAAAGAAACCCTGAATTCAAAGGACTATCTCCCCGAAGAGGCCTGGCCCACACCCGTAACGGCAACGGGCATACGGCAACTGGAGCTGGAGTTCGAAAAGGGAGAGCTGCGCGGGGTGGATGGAAAAAAATTCGGCAATCCCGTGGAGGCCATCCAGCATCTTCAGTCCATTGCCCAGCCCTATGGCATCGGACGGGAGATCCATGTCGGCGACACGATCATCGGCATCAAGGGCCGGGTAGGCTTCGAGGCCGCCGCCCCGCTGGTCATCATCAAAGCACATCATCTGCTGGAAAAACATACCCTGACCAAGTGGCAACTATACTGGAAGGATCAGCTGAGCACCTGGTATGGCAACTGGCTGCACGAAGGCCAGATGCTCGACCCCACTATGCGTAATATCGAAAAGTTCCTCGAAGATACCCAGGCCACGGTCAGCGGAAAGGTCTTCGTCACCCTGCAACCCTATCGCTTCACCGTTACCGGCATCGAAAGTGCGCATGACCTGATGAGCAGCAAATTCGGCAGCTATGGGGAGATGAACAAAGGCTGGACGGGAGATGACGTAAAGGGATTCGCCAAAATATTCGGCAATCAGTCCGCGATCTATCATAAAGTGAATGAAGCCATAAAATGAATATCGTATCCAGGGAACAAGCGCTGAAACACTATACATGGGGCGAAGGCTGTGACAGCTGGAATCTCGTGGATGGATCGTCGTTGTCGGTGAAGCTGGAACGGATGCCGCCGCATACCGCCGAGCAGCTCCATTATCACGAAAAGGCCCGTCAGTTCTTTTTTATCCTGAAGGGCGTGGCCAGCTTCGAGACGGAACAAGGAAGGGTTAGCGTGGAGCCGAACCAGGGCATCGAGATCCGGCCCGGTCTCCGGCACCGGGTCCTCAATGAGGGCGGTGAGGAACTGGAATTCATCCTGTCCTCCCAGCCATCGACGGCGGGCGACAGAATAAATTGTGGGTAAACGCCGGCGCGGCGCCGGACGCGCGGTGGGCGACAACGTAAATTGCGAATCAAACGGAGGAATATAGTATGGCAACGAGCAGCAGAAAAAAGCCTTCTCTCCGGGCAGGCATCATCGGGGGAGCGGGATATACGGGCGGGGAAATGATCCGTTTACTGATCAATCACCCCGCGGTGGACATTACTTTTATCCACAGCAAGAGCAATGCGGGGAAATTCCTGTATGAGATCCATGAAGACCTGGCCGGTGATACGGACCTGCGTTTCGACGCGGAATGGCGGAACGATATCGACGTGCTGTTCCTCTGCCTGGGGCATGGAGAAGCGAAGAAATTCCTCGAAGGGGAAGGGGCGGTGCTCGCCGGTGGCGACACGGCCCCGGGATCGGCAGCGGGCATCAGGATCATCGATCTTTCGCAGGACTATCGCTTGCACGTCAACGGACAACGGCCTGCATTGGCTGTGGGTGGTGGAACGGGCGGAGGAGCGAAGGGCGGGACAGACGGAGGGCAGGCTTTTGTCTATGGCCTGCCGGAACTCAACAGAGAAGAGATCCGTGTGGCGCGTCATATTGCCAATCCAGGTTGCTTTGCCACGGCGATCCAGCTGGGGCTGCTGCCCATGGCCAGGGAGGGTCTGCTCCGGGACACGGATATCTATACCACCGGCATCACAGGTTCCACGGGCGCGGGGCAAAGCCTCTCGGCTACCTCCCATTTTTCCTGGAGGGCCAACAACATCCAGGCCTACAAGACCCTGACGCATCAACATCTGAAAGAGGTCGGTCAGTCCCTGCAACAACTGGAGGCTGGCTTCGGCGTTGCGGGTTCGGGCGAGGACGGCAGCGCATCGGGCGGCGGGATCCATTTCGTTCCCTGGAGAGGGGATTTCACGAGGGGTATCTTCGTCAGCTCACAGCTCCGCACCAACGCATCGCTGGCCGGACTCACGGAGATCTACAAAGAATATTACAATGACCACCCCTTCACGCTGGTAAGCCCGACGCCTATCTCGCTGAAGCAGGTGGTCAATACCAATAAATGCCTGATCCAGCTGGAAAAGCAAGGCGAGCAACTGGTCGTTCATACGGCCATCGACAACCTCGTGAAGGGCGCCTGCGGTCAGGCTGTACAGAATATGAACCTTTTATTTGGTCTGGAGGAGACCGAAGGGCTGCATCTGAAGGCGAACGCATTTTAAATACCGGACAAGCCGTAGCCTGTCCAATAAAAAATGAGCAAATGAAATTATTCGACGTTTACCCTGTCAATGACATCACCATCGTAAAGGCAAAAGGCTCTTACGTATGGGACCAGGAAGGGCAGCAATATCTCGACCTGTATGGTGGCCATGCGGTGATCTCTATCGGGCATACGCACCCGCACTATGTGCAGCGCATAACCGATCAGCTGGGCAAAGTGGGTTTTTATTCCAACTCCATCCATATCCCGCTGCAGCAGGAGCTGGCGGATAAACTGGGAAAAGTATCGGGTCGTCCGGACTACCAGCTCTTCCTCTGCAACTCCGGAGCGGAGGCAAATGAGAATGCGCTGAAGCTGGCCTCCTTTTACAATGGCCGCAAAAAGATCGTCGCCTTTACAAAGGCCTTTCACGGAAGGACATCCCTTGCCGTGGCCACTACGGATAATCACGCTATTATCGCGCCGGTCAATCAGACGGACAACGTGGTCTTCCTTCCCTTCAATGACGAAGCGGCGCTGGAAGCTTATTTCAGCAAGCATGGCGACGAGACCTCCTCGGTGATCATCGAAGGCATCCAGGGAGTCGGCGGCATCAACGAGGCTGCCCCCTCCTTCCTGCAAAAGATAAGCAGCCTCTGCAAACAATACAACACCGTATTCATTGCCGACAGCGTGCAATGCGGATATGGCCGCAGTGGAAAATTCTTCTCGCAGGACTGGGCCGGTGTCGATGCGGATATCTATACGATGGCCAAGGGAATGGGCAACGGGTTCCCGGTGGCGGGCATCATCATCGCCCCCCACCTGCAGCCAAAGCATGGCATGCTGGGCACAACCTTCGGTGGCAACCACCTCGCCTGCGCCGCCGCACTGGCCGTGCTGGAAGTGATGGAGCAGGACCAGCTCATGGCCAATGCAAAAGAAGTGGGCGACTACCTGATGACAGGGTTGAAGAAAATACCACAGCTCCAGAATATCCGGGGCAAGGGGCTGATGATCGGGTTCGACGTCCCCGAAAAATTGAAAGACCTCCGGAAAAACCTGCTTTTCAAACAGCATATCTTTACCGGCGAAGCCAAACCGAATACCATCCGCCTGCTGCCCTCACTGGCGCTGCGGAAGAAAGACGCGGACGAATTCCTCGAGGCGATCGGAGAAGAGATCCACGAAATGACAGGGGTAGCGATTAAATAAACAGCTCATCAATGAAAAATTTTATCTCCGTTCATGATGTCACCGACATCGACAACCTGGTAAGATCGGCGCTGGCCTATAAGGCCGATCCCTTCCGGGATAAAAGCCTGGGCCTGAACAAAAGGGTGGGCATGCTGTTCCTCAATCCCAGTATGCGTACGCGCCTGAGCACGCAGATCGCTGCGCAGAACCTCGGGGCAGAGCCCATCGTGTTCAACGTGGACAAGGAAGGCTGGGCCTTGGAATTCGAGGAAGAGGCGATCATGAGCGGGAGTACGGTGGAGCATGTAAAGGATGCCGCACCCATCATGGGAAAATATTTCGATATCCTCTGCATCCGCACCTTCCCATCGCTGAAGAACAAAGAGGACGACTACAGCGAACTGTATATCCGGCAATTCATAAAATATTCCGGCATCCCAGTGGTGAGTCTCGAGAGTGCAACGCTGCATCCCCTGCAGAGCCTGACGGATGTGATCACGATATCGGAAGCCCTTGGCGGGGGTTTTGGAAAGGCGGGGTTGGCCCCTGGCGCGGCGGGCGGCCGCAAGCCAAAGATCGTGCTGACCTGGGCGCCGCACGTAAAAGCATTGCCGCAATGCGTGGGCAACAGCTTCGCGCAGTGGATCAATGCCTGGGGCAAGGCGGACTTTGTCATCACACACCCCGAAGACTATGAGCTGGACCCCCAGTTCACAAAGGGCGCGACGATCACCCATAACCAGGACGAAGCCCTGAAGGACGCGGACTTCGTGTATGTCAAGAACTGGAGCACCTATAAAGACTACGGGAAGATCTATTGTAATGATCCCGAATGGATGCTGACCACCAAAAAGCTCAGCCAGACCCGCAATGCCCGCGTGATGCATTGCCTGCCGGTACGCAGAAATGTAGAGCTGAGCGACGAAGTACTGGACAGCGCCGCCAGCATCGTGACCCAGGAAGCCTCCAACCGGGTATGGGCCGCGCAGGCCGTACTCGCGGAGCTGCTCAGGAAATAGATCGTTACCCTTGTGTGCCGTTGCGCGGTGCTGTTGCCCACTGCGCCCCTGCTGCGGGGAAAACAAAAAAAGAGCGCGCATTTTATATACGCATCCGGCAATAGAGGTTGAACTTTTTCGAACACCTTAATTATCAACCGCTTGAAAAAAGTTCAACCTCTATGCGGCAAAATGGACAGTGGGAGGATGCGGAAAAATGGAACATTGGGGGAGCCAGCCAAAAAAAGACAAACATGGAAACCTTAGCGGTCATAAAAATAGGCGGTAACATCATCGACGACGAGGAGAAGCTTCATGCCTTCCTTTCGGCATTCGCCGCCATAAAAGGCAAGAAGATCCTCGTGCACGGCGGTGGCAAGCTGGCGACGAAACTGGCGTCCACGCTTGGCATACAGCAGCAGCTGGTCGATGGGCGCCGGATCACCGATGCCGAAACGCTGAAGATCGTGACCATGGTCTATGCAGGATATATCAACAAACGGATCGTGGCCGCCCTGCAGGCCCTGAACTGCAACGCCCTTGGTCTTTCCGGCGCCGATGGCAATGCCATCCTCGCGCACAAAAGGGGTGTGGGTAACATCGATTACGGCTTTGTCGGCGATGTGGACGCCATCGGCAAGGCCCTCCTTGATCAGCTCCTCCGGCAGGAATACAGCCTCGTCTTCGCGCCCATCACGCATGATGGAAAGGGACAACTACTCAATACCAATGCCGATACCATCGCAAAGGAAATTGCAGAAGCGCTGAGCGGCTCGTTTGTCGTCAGCCTGGTCTTTTCTTTCGAGAAGAGCGGTGTGTTGCTGGATGCCAACGACGACAGTTCCGTGATCGGAAAGATCGACGCGAAATATTATAAAGCGCTGAAGGAAAAGCAGCTGATCTTTGCCGGTATGATCCCCAAACTGGACAACGCCTTTGCCGCATTGGCCGCAGGCGTACAAAAAGTGATCATCGGCCGGGCGGAGGAATTGCCAAATTTGCTCGCCGGACAATCCGGGACCACCATCGTTCAAGGAACAACTATCGTCAATGAGTAAGGCCAACGACCAATTCGGCGCACAAGGGGAAGGGAACCCGCAATCTCCAGGTCCGGGATCATCCCAGGCAGGCTCCCCGGCGGTCACCGCATTGCAAACGGAAGCGGTATCCTTGCTGAAGCAACTGATCTCCACCCCATCCTTCAGCAAAGAAGAAGGGGCGACGGCGGAGATCCTCGCGGAATGGTTGCGGTCGAAAAATATCCTGGCACAGCGGCTGCAGAACAATATCTGGGCGAAGAACCAACATTTCGATCCTGCCAAACCCACCATCCTGCTGAACTCGCACCACGATACCGTAAAACCCAACAAGGGCTATACGCTGGACCCCTTCTCCCCGCTGGAAAAGGACGGCAAATTATTCGGTCTCGGCAGCAACGATGCCGGTGGTTCGCTGGTGTCGCTGATCGCCACCTTCTCCTGGTTTTACAACCGGCCCAACCTCACCCATAATCTGCTCCTTGCCGCTACGGCAGAAGAAGAAATATCAGGGCACAACGGCATCGAACTCCTTTTACCGGAACTGGGGGAAATAGCCTGGGGCATCGTGGGCGAACCGACAAAAATGGAGCTGGCCGTCGCGGAAAAAGGGTTGCTGGTGCTGGATTGCCTCGTCCGCGGCAAGGCAGGGCATGCGGCGAGGGAAGAGGGTGAGAACGCCATTTATAAAGCGATCCCGGACATAGAATGGTTTCGCACCCACCGGTACGACAGGGTCTCCGATCTGCTGGGCCCGGTGAAGATGAGCGTGACCGTGATCGATACCGACAACAAGGCCCATAACGTTATACCCCCGCAATGTCATTTCGTTGTGGACGTGCGGGTGAACGAGTTATACCACTTCGAAGAGATCCTCGGGATCATCCGGTCTCATGTATCCTGCGAGGTGACGCCGAGAAGCCTGCGCATGCGCTCCTCCTCCATACCCATGGACCATCCCGCCGTACAGGCAGGTATCCGTGCGGGGAGAAGTTGTTATGGCAGCCCGACTACCTCCGATAAGGCCCTTATGCCCTTCCCCGCCCTGAAGACTGGTCCGGGAGATTCGGCGAGGAGCCATACGGCGGATGAATTCATCTGGCTGGGAGAGATCGGGGAAGGGATCCGGGGATATATCGGAATGCTGGAGCAGGTGATGGAAATCAGGTAAGCCGGGTGACGACATGCCGAGATCGCGTGCAGACATACCGACATCGCATGCCGACATCGCGGAATGACAGCCAGACATTGAATAAAAGAAATTAATTTGCAACCAATGAGCGGAAACAAGCTATGGAGTAAAGAAGGCACCAGCACCTCGGCCCTGATCGAGGCGTTTACGGTGGGGCGCGATAAGGATTTTGACGTGCTGCTGGCGGAATACGACGTGCTGGGCTCTCTCGCACACACTGAAATGCTGGAAAGCGTGGGCCTGCTGACAAAGGAAGAGCTGACCCTCATCCACAAGGAACTGAATACCATCCTCGGCGAGATCCGCAACGGAGCGTTCGCCATCGAAAAAGATATCGAAGACGTGCATTCCCAGGTGGAATGGATGCTGACCAACCGGATCGGCGAAGCCGGCAAGAAGATCCACAGCGGCCGCAGCCGCAACGACCAGGTCGCCACGGACCTCAAACTATACCTGAAGGCGCAGGTGCTGGCCCTCAAAGATGAGACCAGCGCGCTGTTCGAGCTGCTGATCTCCCTCAGCGAAGAACACAAGGACAAACTATTGCCCGGCTATACGCATCTGCAGATCGCTATGCCCTCATCTTTCGGCCTGTGGTTCGGCGCCTACGCGGAAAGCCTGACCGATGACCTCGAGCTGCTGGCCGCCGCCTACCATATCAGCAACAAGAACCCGCTCGGCAGCGGCGCCGGCTATGGATCTTCCTTCCCGCTCGACCGGGAGCAGACCACCCGGGCCCTGCATTTCGCCAGCCTCAATTACAATTCCGTATATGCGCAGATGAGCCGGGGCAAAACGGAAAAGGTCGTCGCCATGGGTCTGGCCTCCGTGGCCGCCACCCTCAGCAAGCTGGCGATGGACTGCTGTCTCTATATCAGCCAGAACTTCGGCTTCATCTCCTTTCCATCCGAGCTGACCACCGGCAGCAGCATCATGCCGCATAAAAAGAACCCCGATGTATTCGAGCTCATCCGGGCAAAATGCAATCGTATCCAGGCTACCCCCAACGAGCTGACCCTGCTGATCAACAACCTGCCTTCGGGCTATCACCGCGACCTGCAGCTGACCAAGGAGATCCTCTTCCCCGCCATCAGCGATGGAAAAGCCTGTCTGCAGATGACCCGTCTCATGCTCTCGCATATCCAGATAAAGGACGGCATCCTCGGAGACGAAAAATACCGGTACCTTTTCAGCGTGGAGGCCGTGAACGAACTGGTGAATAAAGGCATCCCCTTCCGCGAAGCGTACAAACAGGTGGGCAATCAGATCGATAAAGGAGAGTTCCGGTTCGATGCCAGCCGGCAGTTACACCACACACATGAAGGCAGCATCGGCAACCTGTCGAACGACAAGATCGTGGACGAAATGAAGAAAGTGCTCGCGAAATTTGCATAGCCGGTCTTGCAACCTTGACATTTTCAACCTTTCTTTCTACCTTACCCAGCATTACCCCCCGATCCCGCCTGGCGCCGATAACCTGGCCACCCTGGGAAAGCCGACCGATCCGGCGTCTCTGCCATAACCGTAGCAGCTGATCAATAAATAAACAAACCCTTGCCGTTTACCTTTTTCTCAAGGAATACGACAAAGGGGCTTTCTATCGCCAAATTTATCATTTTATGAAACAAAGACCTTTCCTGGCCCCGGCGCGCGCCTTTCTGGCCCCAGCCCTGTTGTCGTTCGTTGTGCTGTTATCGGTCAATGGCTTTTCCCAGAAAGCCCTCCCCTCCAAAAACGCACACTACGGGAATTATCCGGCGGATTCGTCGGAGCCCAAAAAGCCATGGAGCTGGAACCTCCTGTTCGCGCCCGGAACCAACAAAGCCGCCAGGGAAAAGGCTGTACAAAAACTGGAGTCCCGGGTACAGGCTTCGTTCAATACACTCAGGGCTGAATTTCCAGGAAAATACCGTCGCCATCTTATATTCCATGTATTCTTCTGTCCCTGTGACACGCTGCTGTATACGATGAATACCGATGTCCGGCTGTCGGGTTCGGGAAAAGTAGCCAGCCAGCCTCCTTCGCCTCCAAAACCTCCCGATGGTCAGGGTGGCGGGGTTGACAAGATCGACTTCAATTATGCGACCATCGATAAAGAAGCCAACATCAAAGAAAAGCCGGATAACGATGCCTATAAAAAGAACTACATCGCGGTCCTTCCCGCTAAACCCACCGTGGACGACTCAAGGATATTGGCCATCATGGATACCGGTCTGGATCCCACCATGTTCCCTACGGGTATAAAGAAGCTGATATGGCAGGACGCCAAGGCGCCAACCTTATACAATTTCCTGCCTGGTAAGCCCGTCGGTAAGTTCTTTGACGATCATCCAGAAAAACATGGCAGCGCCGTCGCAGGCATGGCGCTGGGTGAGATAAAGAACGCAAAAGTCTACCCTGCCCTGATGATCATGAAAGTGCTGGACGAAACAAAAACCGGCAGCAGCTTCTCCGTCAGTTGCGCATTAAGCTATGCTTACCAGCATCATGCCCAGGTGATCAATATGAGCCTGGGGTACTACAGCAATGGCCGGCCGGACTCCATACTGAATTTTTATATCCGCCGTTGTGTCCATGCCAACCCCAACCCCATCACGATCTTTGCAGCCGCAGGGAATATAATTTCCAACCATGACCAGAAATTACTCTGTACAAAACCCGGTATTCAGAATCTTCTCACGACCGGCCATTTGTTCTATCCGGCCTGTCTGAACGTTGCCTACCCGCACCTGATCAGCGTCACCGGCGTGGAGGACAATCTGCATTTCTCCTGCTTATATCAGAATTTTTCGGAAACCTATGTCACGGTCGGACTCGTAAGAAAAGATCCCGGGCTCTGCTGTATGTACAAATTCCCGTATAAAGTAAAATATTACGAAGGGACATCCTTTGCAACGCCGGTCGTGGCTGGAATGGTGATGAATGCAATGATCGCCGGACCGCCGGGTACCGGCGCACTGACCGCCCTGGCTTCCCTCATGCGGCCGGCCATTACATTAAAAGGCGTCACGGTAAATGGCAACTATATCCCTTATTAGGTTAACAGATCTGAATGAGAAGACGGAAGACGGCTTTAGTCCTGTTGGTTTGTTCAACATTATTCGCGGTATCCGGCAATGCGCAATGTCCTGAAAAGCGGAGCCTGTGGGACCGGATCGTTTATCTCAGGGATTCTTCGAAACCGGCCTTTCACGATCAGCTGACCGAATTATTGCCTTATGTCGAAAGGATCGGACAATGCCATGACCGGAACGACTCCACCTATACCTTGCTGTTACTAAGAGTTGCCTGGCTCATTTCCCAGGAAAAAGATTACGTAAAGGCCATCGGCGTGACCAACCAGGCCATAGGAATCATACATGCCCATGCGGGTGAGCCGGCTATCAGTCAGAAACAGCTCCTCCGGGGCTATATCAACCTCCGCATCTATTATGATTCGCTGAACCAGGACGGCCTGAAAAAAGAGGCGTCGGACAGTTGTATTTCGGTCGCGCTTCGTCTTGGTACAGGGTATGAATATGCGTCACCGCTGATCGCCCTCAGGACACAGGACCTTTATGAATCGGGAGATTATTACCGCTGCATCGGCTATGCGACACTGGGAGAAGCCATGGCCAGGAAGAACGGTGGAACACCTGGAGATATTTTTTTCATCCTCGTATGGAAGATCAATTCTCTGATCGAACTGAACAGATACGATGAGGCCGGAGTGTTGTTGCAAAAGACGCTCGCGGAATGCCGGGAAAAGGGCAATAAGGAATACCTGGGGTCGATCTATGGCATGATGGCAAGGATAAGCGGCGAAAAAGGGGACAAAGAAAAGGCCGTCCTGTATTCAAAACAATCCTTTTCTTACGACGAACGGATCGGGAACCGGAAAGGCTGTGCGGAATCGCTGAGCAACCTTGGCCTCCAGTTATATTTTAAGAAACTGCATCAGTACGATGTGGCCCTCCGCTGTTTCAACAAAGCATTACATTATGCGATCGCCCCCGATTCCATAGCCCTTTTCGATAATATCGCCAATGTATATGCGGAGAAAGGGCTTTATGATTCCGCCTTCTATTATTTCAACCGGGCATTTGCCGTGCTGGGGCCCGGCATGAATGAGAATAAACTATTGGAGGACCCCCGGGCTGCGCTTGTGGATGGCACCTTCGCCAATTATTTGGCAGATATGGTCCTGAACAAAGGAGATGTTTACCTGAAAAAATATAAGAGCACCAGGGGAAAAGAGGCGCTCCGGCAGGCCATTACCATCTATGCGACGATCGACCGGTTGTTCGACAAGATCCGGGAGTCCCAGACG
>DATHHO010000099.1:0-3532 GCA_035317125.1 Puia sp. | reverse complement strand
CAAAGACCAACGAGACCGAAGCGCAGGCCTTCCTGAAGAGCGTAGGGGCTACCGAGATCAATGTACAGGTTGCGGAGACCGGCTGGTGGCTGGGCCGTTATGACAAAGATATCACGCCATTTGAGCATAAAAACGCCGCCTTAGTATAAAAGAAGAAAGAAACTATCTATAAATGAAGAAGCTATCCATCCTATCGTTTGTTCTGATCGCGGTGACGATCATAGTCAGCTGCAGCGATATAAAACGCAATCCCGGCAGAGTGTATATGCCGGATATGTCGTATAGCCGCGCATATGAGACCTATTCCGTGACGGAGGAAGTAAAAGATTCCCTGAAGGCCCATGGCATTTATTTCAGCAATGTACCGGTGGCCGGGACGATAAAAAGAGGAGAAATGTTCCCGTTCGCACTGGCAAAGGACAAGGATGGAGACACTACCAATTATGGAGCATCGAGGCAGGTGAAGAATCCCATCGGGCCACTGGATACGCTTCAGAAGGTCGAGGCCGAACGGCTGTACCTTGTGAATTGCGGTATCTGCCATGGCGCGAAGCTGGATGGCAACGGACCCTTATATAAGGGTGGCGACGGTCCTTTCCCTTCCGCGCCAAAGAATTTCACAGGAGACGCCAATATGGTGGCCATGCCGGAAGGGCAGATGTTCTACTCCGCGACCTATGGCAAGAACAAGATGGGGAGCTATGCCTCCCAGCTGAACACCCATCAGCGCTGGATGGTGATCGCCTATATCAAATCGAAACAGGCGGCAGGCAAGAGCGGTGCGGGTGCAGCATCGGGCGGTGCCGATTCGACGGCCGCAAAGAAATAAGAAATACCGGATTAAAGAATATATTAAATCACTCGCGAATGTCACAGACGAAAGAACATTTTGAAATACCCGGAAGATATAAACAGTGGAGCCTCGGCCTGGTCGGCGTTGGATTGGTCTCTCTGATCATCGGATTCATCCTGTATGGCAATACCAACCATGGGACCCGGTTCTGGGCGTCTCTCCTGCAGAACAGCGTATATTTCCTGCTGATCACCAATGCGGCAATGTTCTTCTTCTGTGCTACCTCACTGGCATGGGCAGGGTTTCAGATCAGCTTTCGCCGGGTGACCGAGGCGATCTCGGCCTCCGTGATCCCCCTCGGCATCATCACCTTTGTGATCCTCATGTGTCTGGTATTCGGGGGCAAATCGACGATCTATCAATGGCTGGATAAGGATACCGTCGCCACGGACACCGTGCTGAATGGCAAGAAAGGGTTTCTCAACCCGACCTTCTTTACGATCTGGAGCGTCTTATCGATCGGCCTGTGGACCCTGCTGGGCATCAAAATGCGCAAACTTTCCCGCTCCATTGACGATACGCCGCTGACCGTGGAAGAAGGGAAAAAATATATTTTCAAGAATACGGTCTGGTCCGCCATCTATATCGTCTGGTTTACGCTGACGGTAGCTTCCGTTACACCATGGCTCTGGCTGATGAGCATAGACGCGCACTGGTTCTCTACCATGTACAGCTGGTACACCTTTGCAAGCTCGTTCGTATCGGGCATAGCGCTGATGACGATCTTTATCATCTATGTAAAGAACCAGGGCTATCTGGAATATGTCAACGAAGAGCATTTACATGACCTTGGTAAATTCCAGTTCGCTTTTTCCATCTTCTGGACCTATCTGTGGTTTGCTCAGTTCATGCTGATCTGGTATGCAAATATCTCCGAGGAGACCATTTATTTCAAGGTCAGGTTCGAAGGCGCTTATATCGGCGTGTTCTACCTTAACCTGGTCATCAACTTCCTGGCCCCACTCCTGATCTTTATGAAAAGGAGCTCCAAACGCAATTATGCAACCGTGATCTTCATGTCGGTGCTTTTAATATTCGGGCATTGGCTGGATTTTTTCCAGATGGTCTTTGCCGGTCCTTTTTCCGATCATGTGCCGCTGAATTTATTCGATTTCGGGGTTGCCCTTGGATTTGTGGGACTGATCATGTGGCAGACCGGGCGCGTATTGGGCAAGTTCCCTTTACTGGCAAAGAATCACCCTTTTCTCAAAGAAAGTATTATCCATCATACTTAAAATCTGTTAACCATCATGTCAACTATTTTTCTGTTACTGATCCTGCTATTGGGCTTCCTCATCACCTTCCAGATCGCTAAGGCAAGCGAATATGTGGGCGTGCTGAAGGGCGAGAAGAAAAATTTTGAGCAGAACAACCGTATCAATGGATTTTTGATGATCGTATTCCTCGTGCTGGGACTGATCGGAGTATATTGGTGCAATGAGCTGTTCCGGGGAAAGATCCTGGGTGAATCCGCTTCCGTGCATGGAGAAGACATCGACCGGATGATGTATATCAGCATCGCGATCTGCGGGGTCGTATTTATCATTACGCAGGTCATTCTGTTCTGGTTTGCGTATAAATATCAGCATTCCGAAAAAAGAAAGGCGTATTATTTCCCCCATGATAACCGGCTCGAAGTGATCTGGACCGTCGTGCCCGCCATTGCGCTGACCGTGCTCGTGGGTTTTGGCCTGTTCTACTGGTTCCGTATCACGGGCGACGCTCCAAAAGAGGCTTTGCAGGTAGAAGTGACGGGAAAGCAGTTCGGATGGATATTCCGATACGCCGGCAAGGACCAGGTCTTTGGTAAGAAATACTTTCAGAATATCAGCGATAAGGATAACAACGCCCTTGGATTGCTCTGGGATGACCCCGCTACCCATGACGATATCGTCGTCCAGAGTACCATGTATATCGTGAAGGGTCAGGCTGTAAAGCTGATCATCAATTCGAGGGATGTGGTGCATGACGTTGGGCTGGTCTATTTCCGCCAGAAGATGGACGCCGTACCGGGCACTCCCACTACCCTGTGGTTCATCCCCAAGTTCACTACGGATGAAATGAAAGTTAAAATGGGCAATCCCGATTTTGAATATGAGATATCCTGCGACCAGATGTGCGGAGCGGGGCATTATACGATGCGGGGCATTGTCAAAGTGGTTACACCAGAGGAGTTTATTCTCTGGAAAGCCAAACAGACGCCGAATTATGCGCAGGTGTTCCCTGACAAGGCGCCGGCGGGCCCGGGCGGCGTACCGGCAAAATCGGATACGGCAAAAGCAACGGCAGCAATCATGAATCCAGGAGCAACAGCGGATAAAAGCCTGGCGCAAAAAAATTAATTTTTTCTGAATAACTGATCAGTGGCCGGGTGGGCCGGCAGCAATTAAAATTTTTTCTCATGAGCAACGACGCGACATTACACGGACATGCTGAAGTGACTACTACTCATGACGTGCACCACGATGAACATGGCGTTCATCACCACAAGGAGACGTTCATCACCAAATATGTTTTCAGCCAGGATCATAAAATGATCGCAAGACAGTTCCTGATCACCGGGATGGTCTGGGCCGTACTCGGAGGTCTGATGTCCGTTTTGTTTCGTCTTCAGATCGGCTACCCGGATACCAGCTTCCCCTGGCTGGAGGATATACTGGGCAGCAAATGGGCCAAGGG
>DATHHO010000098.1:0-35861 GCA_035317125.1 Puia sp. | reverse complement strand
AGCTATGTTATCAATTTCTCGAAGCCCGTACAGTCCGAAGAGGTCCGCTCGGCGCTGAGAAAGACCTTTCCAGAATCTTCGCTGGAGATCAAGACCTATGGCAGCAACGAGCAGCTGGAGATCACCACGGACTACCTGATCAAGCAGGAAAGCCAGGCAACGGATTCCATTGTGCTGAATAAGCTGTATGGCGGATTGCAGCCCTTTCTGCCAACGGGAACGGCCCTTCATGACTTCCTGACGCCGGCCCATGTGCAGCAGACCAAGAAAGTACTTCCGACCATTTCCGACGACCTCAAGGCGGGCGCCATCAAGGCGATCATCTTTGCGGTGTTGATCATTTTCGTCTATATATTCATCAGGTTCCGCGACTGGAGATATTCCCTTGGAACGATCATCTCCCTGTTGCACGACGTATTCGTGACGCTGGCGGTGTTCTCCTTCCTGCACGAGATCGTCCCCTTCCCGCTGGAGCTCGACCAGCATTTTATTGCCGCGGTGCTGACCGTGATCGGTTTCTCCATGAATGACACCGTGATCGTATTCGACAGGATCCGTGAGGACAGCCGCCTCATGAAAGGTGCGAGCAACGGAGAGATCATCAACAAGGCGGTCAACGATACACTGAGCCGTACGATCATGACCTCGCTGACGGTATTCCTGACCCTGCTGATCCTGTTCCTGGTCGGCGGAGAGGTGACCAAGGGATTTGCCTTTGCGATGCTTATCGGGGTAATCACCGGTACCTATTCTTCGATCTTCGTGGCAGCCCCTTTCCTCGTAGATTTTGCGAAAGGAAGGCCGCTGGGTGGAGACAGGGTCGTTGAGAAGACGAAAGTGAAGGCTCCCTCCGCTACGGTTAAATCATAAAGAGACTATATATACCAGAAAAAACCCTGTAGTTCGACTACAGGGTTTTTTTTATGTTCTAATGATGGTGAACAGGCTTGTGGTGTTTATGATGATGCTTGTGATGAATTGGCTTGTGATGCTTTGGAGGGCCGGCGTGATGTTCCTGCGCCATAGTGAATCCTGCAATTGCCAAAAGGAATACTAACATTAAGAGGGCTTTTTTCATATTTTATTGTTTTTTAAAGAGGTAGGAAAAAATGATTTCCACGATCAAGATACAAAAATAATTTTATCCCCAAAATAGAATAACGTCCCGATAACAAACCGGAACGTTATTATGATTTAAATCCTAATTATTTGATTTTCAAATGATTAATTCGTTTTAGCGGGTTTGTTTTCCTTGAAACGCTTGTCCGGGGTGCCATCTTTTTTCAGGTGAACGGGAGCCTTGGCGGCGTCTTTGTTAGCTTTGTAGCGCATATCAGGCGTGCCATCGGCCTTTTTCGGACCTGCCGCCGCGGTGGTAGCTACTTTGGCTGTTACTGGGGCAGTAGTCTTTGCCGTCGCGGGAGCCGCGGTTTTTGCGGTTGCGGGGGCCATTGCCTTTGTGGTCGTGGTGGCCGTGGCGGGCTTGGTTTTAGCCGTTTTGGGCTTTTTGGTCTTTGCTGTGGCAGTCTGGGCAAAAGTTAATCCGGCAAAGGCAAACAGGAAGCTGGCAAGTAATAAGATCTTCTTCATAATCCGGGATGTTTTTCGTTTAAAAAAATGGAATGCTGTAATGCGTTTATTCAAATGCAGGGGGCGAACAAAATAAAGTTATCACCCCTGATCGTATCTAAACAACGACTTGTATATTAAAAAGATTGTGATATTTGGAAGATTTCTTAACCAGTGCTTAACCATTTTACTATATTAGTCGAATCAAGGATGACTATTTTGCAGGGTTTCCGGGATTGCGATCCGCGGACCTGGGCCTCCGGGCAGGATGCATCAGGCTGAAGGTGAAGATCGGGGATAATTTTTTTACTATGCGTTCATCCACATTAAAGCTCATTGTTCTTATTGCGACGGTACTGATCGCCCTTATCGTGACGGTCCAGCTATACTGGCTTAAAAAGGTCTATTCTTTTGAAGAAAGGCAGTTCAATGTCAATGTGGTCAAGAGCATCCGCGGGCTTTTCGAGGACCTGGAAATGAACGACGCGCCGGGCACGAGCCTGCAGCAGCTGATCAATAACCCCGGTAATAACTATTTCCTTTTCAAGGCGGATACCATCCCTCAGAAAGACAGCCTTTCCTTCTTCCTGCAGCAAGAGTTTGCCGATTTTGGGGTGCTGACGGACTGCAAGCTGGGAGCGTACAGCAGCAGCGCCAGAAAATATGTCTATGAAGAGTTCATCCCCACGCCGGCGTCCCGTTATGCAGGAATAACGCAGACGCAGGACCTGCCGGTATTCTCCAAGGATTTTGACCATATCCTGCTGTATTTCCCCCACAGGCATGAATATATCCTGGAGCAGATGCAATTCTGGGTCGTCAGCAGTGTGGTCCTGTTCATCTCTTTGATCGGGTTGGCTGTGAGCCTCTTTTATTTTTACCGTCAGAAATTCCTCGCCGAAGTGCAGAAGGATTTCGTAAATAATTTCACACATGAGTTCAGGACCCCGCTGGCGGTAATGAAGATAGCGGCGGATGTGCTGGCGCAGGGCAATATCCTCCGGCAACCCGACCGGCTGGAACGATATTCTTCGATCATCAAGAACCAGACCGAGCACCTGCAAAGCCAGGTGGAACGGTTGCTGAAGGTAGCGTCTTCCGAATCGAAGAACCTGCCGATCAAGAAGGAGAATATCGAGCCACACGAGCTTATCGAACAGGCGCTGAGCAAGGTGCAGCCGCTGATCGAAGAAAAAAAGGCGAGGGTGGACCTGAAAATGGATGAGCAGGGGACGTCTGTGCATGGCGACCGGGCACACCTGGAACTGGCCGTAGTGAACCTGCTGGAGAATGCGCTGAAATATTCGGCGCACCCGCATATCGTCGTGGAAACGGGCAATGCAGACAACGATTTTTTTATTTCTGTGAAAGACAATGGAGTCGGGATAGAAAAAAAATACCTGAAAAATATTTTCAAGAAATTCTACCGCGTGCCTACCGGCGATATCCACAATGTAAAGGGTTTTGGCCTGGGCCTGAATTTTGTAAAGCGTATCATCGATGCACACAATGGCAAGATCAGGGTCAGCAGCCTGCCGGGCATCGGAACGGAATTCAGATTATTTATCCCTTTTAACTAAAATAGTATGCAAGCGTCTAAAGTAAAAGTGTTGTTGGCCGAAGATGATCTTTCCCTTGGATATGTGATCAAGGACAACCTGGTAGATGCAGGGTATGAAGTCGTCCTTTGCCCTGACGGGCAATCCGCCATCGACAAATTCGACAAGAACGAATTCGGCATGTGCCTGCTGGATGTGATGATGCCGAATAAAGACGGGTTTGCGGTCGCTAAAAAGATCAGACAGCAAAGCGATATGATGCCAATTATATTCATCACCGCACGATCCATGGAAGAAGATAAGATAAAGGGGTTCCAGAGCGGCGCCGACGACTATATCACAAAGCCCTTCAGCATGCAGGAGCTGCTGATGCGCATGGAAGTTTTTCTGAGAAGGACCCGGAAGATGCATTCGGAGACCGAAGTATTGTTTACCATCGGCAACCTGAACTTTTCCTACACCGACCTCAAGCTCACCATCGATAAAGAAATCTTCAATCTCACCCAGAAAGAAGCGGACCTGCTGAAATTCCTTTGCGAACATGCAAACAGGATATTGAAAAGAGAAGAAGTCCTGCTGAATGTGTGGGGCAAAGACGATTATTTCCTTGGAAGAAGTATGGATGTGTTCATCACCAAGTTGAGAAAATATTTTAAAGCGGATCCCGAAGTAAACCTTGAAACCATTCATGGGGTTGGGTTTCGGTTCAATACCCCTCACGGCTGACGATCTCCCGTCGCCGCTCTCTTAATACTGCCTGCCACTTGTGTAAACGTTACTTAACCCCTGCTTAACATCAGGATATATTAGTTTTGTTCCTCATCACAATGGCATAACCTATGCAAAAAAAATTGGTCACCCTGACCCTAATTTCTTTTTTTGCAGGTTCATTTCTCCTGGCCCAGGGACGGCAGGATACGATGAGCCTGCGGCTACCCGACGCGGAAAAAATGTTCCTGGACAGTAACCTGCAATTGCTGGCGCAGCGGTATAATATCGATGCCAACAAGGCCCTGATCATGCAGGCGAGGCTGTGGCCCAATCCGAACTTCAGTGCGCAGCATGCGCTGTATTCCGGAACGCTTAAACAGTTCTTCCCGCTGGGCGCCAATGACGAGACGACCTTTGGTCTCTCGCAGCTTATTTTACTGGCCGGGAAGCGGAACAAGCAGATCAGGCTGGCTCAGGCCAACGCAATGCTGACCGAATATCAGTTCTTCGATCTTCTGAGGACCCTGAAATACACGCTCCGGACCGATTTCTTCAACATCCACTATCTGCAGCAATCGGAAAAGCTGTATATGGCGGAGATCGGGGCGCTGCAACAGATCGTGATCGCCTTTCAGGAGCAGCAGGCCAAAGGCAATATCTCAATGAAAGAAGCGATCCGTATCCGGGCGCAGCTGTACAGCTTTCAGACCGAGCACAACGCGTTGCAGAGCCAGATCAACGATATCCAGAGTGAGCTGAGGCTGTTGCTGCAGATGAAGCCCGGACTTTATATTATTCCCGTTATCGATTCGCCGGCCATCGACGCGCTGGACCCCGCCAGATATCCCGTGAGCGCCCTGATGGATTCTGCTTTCCACAACCGGACCGATCTGCAGATCGCGCGGACGAATACGGATATCAGCAAACTTAATTACAATTATCAGCGGTCGCTCGCCGTCCCCGACCTCAGCCTTTCGCTGGGCTATGATGAGCAAGGCAGCTTTCTGACCAACTATTATGGTATCGGCGCCGCCATCGACCTGCCCGTATTCAACCGCAACCAGGGTAATATCCGGTCGGCAAAAGCCTTGATCAGCATGAATTCCGCGACGCAGAGAAGCACGGAAGCCACCGTGCAGGAGAATGTGTCGAGATCATTGCAGAAGGCCTTCGACCAGGACAAACTTTATAAGGCGATAGATCCCGGATTCTATGGTGACTTCGAGCGGCTGATGCACGAGGTGCTGATCAATTATCAGCGAAGGAATATCAGCCTCCTGGATTTTCTGGACTTCTACGACTCTTACAAGCAGAATATCTTGCAGTCGAATGCCATACGGTACGACCGGATCAGCGCTTTTGAAGATATCAATTATTATACGGGAACTAATTTCTTTAATTAATATGAACGCTAAATTTTTACGCTTTGGGGCTGGGATCTTGACGGCGTTATCCGTCCTGGCGTTGATCACATCACAGGGCTGCACGAGCGGGGCGGAAACGGTGCCGGCGGAAAAGCAAAAATTCGTGCTTTCGGACAGCCTTGCCAGATCCATCGAGATTGACAGCGTTGCCAATTCCAGGGTGGTCAGCTCCGTTACCCTCACCGGAAAAATCTCCTTCAACGATGACAATGTCGCGAAGATCTACCCCATGGTCAGCGGTACGCTTCAGGATATAAAAGTGATGCTGGGCGATTATGTCGAAAAAGGGCAGGTGCTTGCCATTATCCGGAGCTCGGAAATGGCCGGGTACAGCAATGATATCGTCACCGCCGAAACCAATATGTCCGTAGCTAAAAAAAGCCTGGAAGCAACCAGGGATATGTACAGGAGCGGGCTGGCCTCGGCGAGGGACAGTCTTGCGGCCGAAGCGGCTTATGATCAGTCGAAGGCCGGCTATGAAAAAGCGCAGCGGATCATCCAGCTGAACGGCGGCAGCCGGAACGGAGAATATTTTTTAAAGTCCCCGATCAGCGGATTCGTTGTGGAAAAGCAGGCCACGAATAATATGGCGCTCCGTCCCGATAACGGCGGCAACCTCTTCACCATCTCCGACCTGAAGAATATCTGGGTGCTGGCCAATGTCTATGAGACGAGCATCTCTCTGATAAGGGTAGGTGACAGCGTCAATGTCAGCACCCTCTCCTATCCCGGGAAAATATTCAGGGGCAGGGTGGACAGGGTCATGAACGTGCTGGACCCTACCAACAAGGTGATGAAAGTGCGGATCGTGCTGCCAAACCCGGGCTATCTGCTGAAGCCCGAGATGTTCGCCAGTGTCATGCTGAACACCACGCTGAACAAGAATATGCTTTCGGTGCCCGGCACCGCGCTGATCTTCGATAACAACCAATATTATGTGCTGGTGTATAAAAGCCCGTCCGATATCAGCATCAGGCCGGTACTGGTCTCCAGCACCGTTGGGGACAGGACCTATATATCCGGGGGTCTTTCGGAAGGCGAAAAGGTGATCGGTTCCCAGGCGCTGTTTATTTTCCACGAATTAAATGGCTAGTTCAATAAAACAAACACCCCGATGAACAAGGTATTAAAAAGCATTCTGGCCTTTTCCCTAAAAAATAAATATTTCATATTTTTCGCAACGGCGCTGCTGGCTGTATATGGTTTTTTTACTTTTCAGAAAATGCCGATCGAGGCCTTCCCGGATGTGACCAATACGGAGATCACGATCATCACGCAATGGCCGGGCAGGAGCGCGGAGGAGGTGGAAAAATTCGTCACCATCCCCATCGAGATCGCGATGAACCCCGTGCAGAAAAAGACAAGCCTCCGTTCGACCAGCATTTTCGGTCTGTCGGTGGTAAAGCTGATCTTCGATGATGAGGTATCGGACAGCTATGCGCGGCTGCAGGTGAACAACCTTCTTCCCAACGTAACGCTCCCTGAATTCATCAGCCCGCAGGTGCAACCGCCTACGGGGCCTACGGGTGAGGTCTATCGATATACGCTGGAGAGCTCTTTCCGTGACCCGAGGGAACTGAAAACATTACAGGATTGGGTGGTCGACCGGGAACTGCGTGCCGTGCCCGGGATCGCGGATATCGTGAGCTTCGGCGGCATGGTGAAGACCTATGAGATCAGGGCCAACCCTCAGAAAATGGCCGGCCTTGGGATCACGCCGCTGGACGTCTCCAATGCGGTGAGCAAGAGCAATATCAATATCGGAGGGGATGTCATCAATAAGAACTCCCAGGCATATGTAGTACGGGGCATCGGTCTGCTGAACGATATCAATGAGATCCGGAATATCACCGTCGAGAACATCAACGGCATCCCCATCACGGTGAAGGACCTTGCCGAAGTGGAGATCTCCAATCTGCCGAGACTGGGCGAGGTGGGACGGACCGATGCCACCGATGACAGCTCTGGTCACCGGCGGCTCCGCAATAACCCCGATGCCGTGGAAGGGATCGTACTGATGAGAAAAGGAGAAAACCCGGACATGGTCATCCAGGGGCTGAAGGAAAGAGTGAAGAAGCTGAATGAGCGCGTCCTGCCGCCCGACACGAAGATCGTCCCATTCTACAACCGCGAGGACCTGATCCATTATGCCACGCATACGGTGCTGCACAACCTGGTGGAAGGCATCCTGCTGGTGACGCTGATCGTTTCGTTGTTCATGTTCAACTGGCGGACCACGCTGATCGTAAGTATTATCATCCCACTGTCGTTGCTCTTCGCCTTTATCTGTCTGAACCTGATGGGTATGTCCGCCAACCTGCTGTCCCTCGGCGCGATAGATTTCGGGATCATCATCGATGGGGCCGTGGTTATGGTGGAGGGGTTGTTCGTATTGCTGGACCGCAAGGCAAGGGAGGTGGGCATGGAGAAATTCAACAAGCTGTCCAAGATAGGTATGATCCGTAAGAAAGGCGCCGAGCTGGGTAAGGCCATATTCTTCACCAAGCTTATCATCATAACGGCCCTGTTGCCCATTTTTGCTTTTCAGAAAGTGGAAGGGAAGATGTTCTCGCCGCTGGCCTATACATTGGGGTTTGCCCTGCTGGGCGCGCTGATCTTCACGCTGACGCTGGTACCCGTCCTCGCGAATGTCCTGCTACGGAAGAACGTCCGGGAGAAGCACAACCCGTTCACTAATTTTATTACCAGCAAGATCATGCAGGGGTTCCGCCTGGTCTTCCGTTACAAGAAGCCGGCCATCATTGTCGCGGTGCTGGTGATCGTGGCAGGACTTTATTCCTTTAAGTTCCTTGGATCGGAATTCCTGCCCGAACTGAATGAAGGTTCCATCTGGGTGCGCGCTACCCTGCCCTACAGCATTTCCCTCGACACCTCCGTTGCGAGGGCCGATCAGATGAGAAATATCATGATGCGGTTCCCGCAGATCAGGCGGGTGATGTCACAGACCGGGCGGCCCGATGACGGAACGGATGTGGCGGGCTTCTATAATAATGAGTTCGGCGTGTCGCTGTATCCTGAAGAGGAGTGGAAGCCAAAGATCTCAAAGGAGGAGCTGATCGGTCAGATGAGAAAGGCCTTATCGGGGATCCCGGGCGTGGATCTGAACTTTTCCCAGCCGATCATGGACAATGTGGAAGAGGCCGTGTCGGGGGTGAAGGGGTCCATATGTGTAAAAATATTCGGGGATTCGCTGGATTATATGGAAGGGCAATGCGACAAGGTCGACAATATACTTAAAAATATACGGGGCATCGAGGACCTGGGCGTGATCCGGAATATTGGTCAGCCAGAGCTGGACATCGATCTGAACCAGGACCGGATGGCCCTGTATGGGGTGTCTACGGCCGATGCGAATGCCGTTATCGAGATGGCCATCGGCGGCAAGGCGGTCACCCAGCTGTATGAAGGGGTGCGTAAGTTCGATATCCGGATCCGGTTTCCCGAAGAATTCCGGAAGTCGGAGAGCGATATCGGGGACCTGCTGGTACCTACACAGGGCGGCTCCAAGGTACCCATCCGCGAGATTGCGGATATCCGGGAGAAGACGGGGCCCTGTCTCATCTTCCGGGATGACAACCAGCGCTATTCGGCCGTGAAGTTTTCCGTCGTGGGCAGGGATATGGGCAGCACCATAAAAGAAGCCCAGGAAAAAGTGGATGCGCAGGTGAAGCTCCCCAAAGGTTATTCCATGGTGTGGCAGGGTGATTTCGAGAACCAGCAGCGCGCTTCCAAACGTCTGGCGGAAGTGGTGCCGATCAGCCTGCTGCTGATCTTCCTTTTACTTTTTATCATGTTCGGGAACCTGAAGGATGCGGGACTGGTGTTCCTCAATGTCCCCTGCGCCGTAGTGGGAGGCGTGTTGGCATTGCTGATCACGGGCACGAATTTTTCCATCTCCGCAGGCATCGGGTTTATCGCCTTATTCGGGATCTGTATCCTGGAAGGCGTACTGCTGATCACCGCATTCAAGCAAAATCTGGAAAGGATCCGCGGGTTACAGAGCCCACTCTATACCTCGATCAAGCTTGGCGTCAATGATCTGATCAGGCCGGTGCTGATGACGGCGCTGATGGCGACCATCGGGTTGCTGCCCGCTGCTATTTCCACGGGCATCGGTTCGGAGAGCTCGCGACCCCTGGCCAGGGTGGTCATCGGCGGGCTGTTGTGCGCGACGGTATTCTCGCTGCTGATCTTCCCGCTGGTGTTCTTCTGGTCCTACCGCAAAGTAGATACCAGGCATCAGGGGGAGACGGAAGAGAACGACCAGGGAGAGTTTCAGAAGAACAGTCGCTGACAGGCGCGGGAGAGCGTGAAATAAGTTTTTCTTTATATTACAGCATGGATTGTACGCCCCGCACCTTACGACCGCCAGGAGTAAGATCATTCCGCCGGATAGTTCTCCCGCGGATAGGAAGGTCTTTCCCCGGGAGAGGGATGATCGTATTGCTGGCGGCTTTCTTCCTGCTGGCGGGCAGCCGGCCTGTGGCGGCCCAGGAGTTTTTCAGGCCTGATACCAAATACAATCCCGGCAGGGTCAACGGGGTCATTATTGCTGAATCCGCCATCGGGACAGCCATCACTATCGGGCTGAACTATCTCTGGTATAAGAAATTCCCCCATAGCCGGTTTCACCTGTTCAATGACAATAATGAATGGCTGAGCATGGATAAGCTGGGGCACGCCACCACGGCCTATAATATAGCGGCCATCCAGAGCGATCTGCTCCGCTGGGGAGGGGTAAAACCAGGCACTTCTGCCCTTGCGGGTACCCTGACGGCCCTTGGGTTCATGACGATGATCGAGATCCTGGACGGCCATTCCGATAAATGGGGCTTCTCCAAAGGGGATATGCTGGCTAACCTGGCCGGCTGCCTGCTGTTCGAAGGACAGCAGCTGATGTGGGGGCAGCAGCGTATCAGCCTGAAGTATTCCTATCACCATACTATATTCGCCGGATATCATCCTGCCGAACTGGGCAGTAATTTACCTCAGCGGATGCTGAAAGACTATAACGGGCAAACCTACTGGCTGTCGGTCAATATCGGCTCATTTTTACCTGGCAGCAGCGGTTTCCCTAAATGGCTGAACCTTTCAGCGGGGTATGGAGCGGAGGGAATGATCGGCGGGGTCACCAACCCGAAGGAGATCAATGGCAAGGCGATACCGGAATTCGAGCGGTACCGGCAGTTCTATTTCTCTTTCGATACCGATCTTTACCGGGCGGACGGGCTGTCGCCCTTGTCCACTACCCTGCTCAAACTGAACCGGACCATCAAAACACCGGCCCCTGCCCTTGAATGGAATAAGGTCGATGGGATAAAATGGCATTGGCTGTATTTTTAATGTTCAAATAAAAGAGCAGGGTATTCGTTATTTTTGTCCACCATTAAAAACCCATTATGTCTATCGATACCAATCAGCTGGTTTTTGCGATCATCATAGCCGTCCTTCTGGCGGGCACCCTGGCCTATGTTTTCTGGAAACAGCGTAAAGACACCAAAAAAGGCGTAAAAAAAGATAGCCGTGGAGAGGGTGCGGGTGAGGGTAGCGCAGCCGGCCCTTCCATCCGTCAGCTCCAGCTCCAGGCTTATGAGCGCCTGATCCTGCTGACCGACCGCATAGCACTGCCTAATCTGATCAGCCGGGTGAACCAGCAGGGATTGAGCGCCCGGGAAATGCAGTCTCTGCTCACACAGAGCGTAAAGCAGGAATTCGAACATAATATCACGCAACAGATCTATGTTACGGCCGAGGCCTGGGATGCAGTCCGTAACCTTAAGGAGCAAAATCTGCTCATCATAAACCAGGTTTCTTCCTTCCTGCCGCCGGAAGCCACCGGCATGGAACTGAATAAATCCCTGCTCGAGCTGTTGATGCAGAGCCCTAAAGCTTCCCTTCAGAATATCGTCTCCGAGGCGCTGGCCTATGAGGCGAAGAAACTGATGTAGGTGGCGGCGTTCGCGGGCCATTGGCGGATGCGGGAGGAACGGAAGCTCCTTTTGCGGGAGAGAAAGAACGGCCGCGGCGGGGTGAGTTGCTCCAAAAAATATTGCTATGGGAAAAAAAATCTTAACGGACAGCGGGATCGAGATCAGGGAAGTCTATACGGCCGATGATCTGAAACGGCTGGACGCCGGAGAGGTCGGTGCTGATGACGGCGCTGATGGCGGGCTCAGCGGGGCAGGCGGTGCAGAGGAGATGCCTGGAGTATTTCCATTCACCAGAGGCGTGCAGTCTGATATGTACCGGGGCAAGCTATGGACCATGCGGCAGTATGCAGGGTTCAGCACGGCGGAAGAAAGCAACAAACGATATCATTATTTGTTAAAGCAGGGCGTGATGGGCCTGAGCGTGGCCTTTGACCTGCCCACGCAGATCGGCTATGACAGCGATCATCCCCTTGCGGAAGGGGAAGTGGGCAAGACGGGGGTAGCGATCGATTCCATCGAGGACATGCAGACCCTGTTCGGCGGGATCAAACTGGAGGAGATCACCACTTCCATGACGATCAATGCGACGGGCTATATCCTTTTAGCCTTTTATGTTGCGCTGGCGAAGCAGCAGGGAGCCGATCTGAAAAAGATTTCCGGCACCATCCAGAACGATATCCTGAAAGAATATGCGGCGAGGGGCACCTATATCTATCCGCCCCAGCCCTCCATGCGGGTCATCACCGATATTTTCGAATGGTGCAGCAGGGAGCTGCCAAAATGGAACACCATTTCGATATCGGGGTATCATATCCGCGAGGCGGGCAGCACAGCCGTCCAGGAGATCGCGTTCACCCTGGCCAACGGGAAGGCCTATGTGCAGGCAGCCATGGCAAAGGGGCTTGACATAAATGTCTTTGGCAAGCGACTATCTTTTTTCTTCAATGCGCATAACAACCTGTTCGAAGAAGTGGCTAAGTTCCGGGCGGCCCGCCGGATGTGGGCCCGGATCATGAAAGAACTGGGGGCTACGGACCCCAGGGCAATGATGCTACGTTTCCACACCCAGACGGGAGGCAGCACCCTGACGGCCCAGCAACCCCTCAACAATATAGCGCGGGTGACCGTGCAGACCCTTGCCGCCGTGTTAGGAGGCACCCAGTCGCTGCATACGAACGGATACGACGAGGCGCTGAGCCTGCCGACGGAAGAGGCGGCGCGTATCGCGCTGCGCACGCAGCAGATCGTAGCCTATGAGAGTGGCGCGCCGGATACTGCGGACCCGCTGGCGGGCAGCTATTTCGTCGAGACGCTGACGGCGCAGGTGGAGGCGGAGGCCTGGAAGCTGATCGGGCAGATCGACGCCATGGGTGGCAGCGTAAGCGCGATAGAACGGGGGTTCATCCAGGAAGAGATCGCGAGAAGCGCCTATAAGTGCCAGCGGCAGATCGAGGCAGGCGAGAAGATCAGCGTAGGCGTCAATAAATTCCAGTCGGCAGACGGCAATCCGATACCCGGTTTTAAGATCGACGACAGTATCCGCCAGGTGCAGACCGAAAAGCTCGTCGCGCTGAGGAGGAAAAGGGACCCGGCTCGTTGCGACTCCATCTTGCAGGACCTTAATGATAAAGCATCCTCCGACGAGAACATCATGCCGGTAGTGATCGAGGCGGTGGAAAATTTCTGCACGCTGGGCGAGATTGCCGATACGCTTCGGGAGGTGTATGGGGAGTATAAATAGGCTGTCAGATGTCTGCGAGACCGATGATCGTGAAATTACAAAATGAACTGTTTGCTGATCCGCTGACCGGCGTTCGCACTTGCCAGGGTCAGGATATACACTCCATGGGGATATGACCCGAAAGGGATGTCTGCTGCCAGACTTCCCGTCTCACCACTGATCATTTTCTGAGCAAGAGGCCTGCCGTCCGAAGACGATACCATGAGCCGGTATTCGCCATTTGATGGTAACTGCAGCAGCGCTTTTACGGAAGCGCCTGTTCCCTGTGGGATCACGGCCGATATTTTCATGCCGGACTGCATCGACAACTTTACCGATACTACCGGTGACATATAAACTATTCCTCCGGGCTGCGCCGCGGAAATGCGGTAGAATAATCCTGGAGCATCCGGCAGAGTGATATCTTCATAATTCCAGACCTGCGCGTCCGCTGTGGCCTTGGTCTGGTAGACCGTTGAAAAATCAACACCGTTTACAGAACGCTGCACACCGAAGATCGTTCCTGCCGCAAAGCCGGTTGGATCGTATTTTAACGCTACGCTGTTCGTAGGAGTGGTGGTTGCATCCAATCTGATGGATTGTTCCGCCAGGATCCCTGCTGTCGCATGTCCCTGGACACTGATATTGTCGAAGACGAAGCGGCTGGATCCACCGGGAGAAACAGTCGTGCTATATCCATACATACGAAAAATTACAGCAGAAGGAATAGCGTGAAATGCCGCTGGAAGGCTGACCGCATAGGTCGCATAAGCATCGGTCATGCTGCCGGTGCTGATATCCGATACATAATTATCGAGACTGCTCCTGAGGCTCCATTGCGTAGGGCCTGAACCTGCGGGTGTTCCTGTATTGCTGCGGCGCATCACCAGCGTCACTGAATTGAAGACCAGATAATAACCGGAATTTGCGTTGACAGAGAACTGAAAATAAGCATGGGTATCGAGCGCACCGGTTGGCCAGCCGCCTTCTCCATAATATTCGGAGCCGCCGTTGAATGAGCCGGTAATTGACGGATTGCCCAGAGTGATGGGAGAGACCGAAACGCCGGTGCTGGTGCTGCTGGCCGTGAGCGAGCTGTTCATATTCCAGTTGGCCGCATTCTGGGCCATGGTCATGCCGGCCACGAGAGTTGCTAAGGATAATAAGAGAACGAGTTTGTAATGCGTTGACATAAGGACGAATTGTATACACGGTTATTCAATTGACTTGCCAAATGCTAAATGGCTGAACTGGAGCCAATTGCAGATGTCTTTTCCGGGACGGGCTTCCCATCGGGAGACTGGATTCCCAGATTGCTAGAGCGTCGCGGCAGGATGGGCAGCTGACCGGGTCGGGGGCAGATGCATTTTCCGATGCAGGAAATGCGCATTTCCATAAGACCGGGAAACAAAGAATTCTTTGTTGTTGCTGTGGAATCGTCATGTGCTGGGTATCTCAATAATAAACTCATCAACATGGAAATGAATAAAATTCCGCAGGCAGACCTGCTTGATATCGTATTCGATGGACGCAACAAAATGTATGGCGCGTATGATCTGCGCAAGAACTATAACCGTCGGCTGACAAAGGCCCTGGCCATGATGGCCTCGCTTTGTCTTTTGCTGATCGGTGGTTATGTATTGGCGGGAAAAATGGATAAATCGGCAAGGGTCATGCCGATGGTAGACGATCCCACTCTTACAGAAGTAAATATGAAAGAGAAACCGGTGGAACCGCTGCCGCAGCCGAAATTGCCGGCGCCCAAAGTGGCAACGCTGGCGTTTACTATTCCCAAGATCACCAATGAACCTATCAAACCGGATGAGATGCCGCCGGCCCAGACAGATATGGATGACGTAAAGATCGGAACGGCGAATGTAGCGGGTGTTGCCGATGACGGGATCGTAGCGCCACCTACCGGAGACGGCGGAAAGGGCATTGTCGATCCACCAAAGAAACCCGATTCATCGGATTATGTATTTATGAGCGTACAGATCGAGTCGAGTTATCCAGGGGGAATGCCGGCCTGGCAGCGTTTCCTGCTGAAGAATTTCGTGACGCCAGAAGATGCCCTTGACAAAGGAATCAGCGGCACGGTCGTTGTTCAGTTCATCGTCGATAAAGAAGGCAATGTAAGCGATGTGCAGGCCATGAGCGGCCCTGAAGAACTGACCCGGGAAGCCGTGAGGGTCATCAAAAAGAGCGGTAAATGGACGCCTGCGATCCAGAACGGAAGGCATGTCAATTCCTATAAGAAACAACCGATCACCGTGCAGACCCGGACAGAATAATGGATTGGGGATTCGAGATCCGGTTGTACCGTCTACGCCGGACCGGATTCCATCCAGGAAACGATCTTGGTCTCACCTGGTGTGTGTGGTTCTTTGGGTGTCTGGTGACCGTCAGAAACCGGCTGAGCCGGGAGATTTGTCTGGCTGAGGGGAACTGCCTGATCCGGGAGGCTTGCCTGATCGCTGGAGGAAGGTTGATTGCTGGGATCCGGCAGATCGTGGGAGACCGGCTGGCTGAACGGGTCCTGGGCATTGTCTTCGCCGCGCACGATCTCCAGTGGATGATTCGTCCATCCAGCCCTCGACCGGTCCAGCTCCTGGTGAATTTTCAACAGGAGCTTGCTGCTTAATTCCAGCTTGGCCGCCAGTTCTTCACTACGGGTCTTATCCTGCTGAGACTGTTCATTCAGGCGGTCTATCCAGGCCTGGCGGTCATCGAGCTGGTTTTGCAGCAGGCCGATGCGAAAGTCTTTTTCACTCAGAAGATCCCTGAGCGTTCTTTGTTCGCCAAGAATCGCCGTATATTTCTCTTCCGAATGTCTGAATTCGGATTTCAGTTGTTCGTATTTCAGGTCCGCCAATTCTCTGTCCTGCTCATACTTATTCTTCATCCAGAGCAAGCCCTTGTAAGGGCTGTCGGTATCCTCCTGCATGCCCTGTGTGTCGGAGCGATCCTCCGGGCGTGATAAAGGCATGTCCGCCGCGCGTGACGAGGACATATCCGCTGTTCGTGATGTGGACCCATCCCCCGCGCGTTTTCCAGACAGACCATCCGAGCTAGCCGAAGATAAGATGGCCGCGCGCAACGCGGGTGAGATCTCATCGGAAAAGGCCGGCATGAACTGGTCCTGCTGCTCTCTGGATCTCTTCCGGTAGTGCAGATAGGTGGTCACCAGCAGCGAAAGGATAAATATGGGAAGAAAGATCCAAAGCAGGATCTGCAGAAATTGCCCGAACTCGGACAGGCTGACAAGGGAGAAATACATGATGTACAATTTTAAGTAAAGCTATATTACATACTGACAATCACATATTTGCATTATTATAAATTAATTGGAAGATAAGACCGTGCGGCTTGGGATAGTGGGGTGGTAATTCCTTAACTTAAGCAATAATAATACCAAACCGGCAGAAATGGTGCTGAAGCCATTCACGCCGAAAAAATATTCATTGACCGATGGCGGGTTGTTCATTGACCGATACCGGAGAAGGGATTGCCGCCTACGTAAAAGCGTCTGGGGTTTGATCTTTTTAGCACAAATTTGGTACTCACTGATAAGGGCTTTATCTTAAAAAAAGAAGCTCACCATTATTCATTAAAAATTATAAATATGAACGTGAGTAAAAAAATGATCGCATGCGCTGCCATAGTGGTAGCGTTGTTTTCTTTCTCTTCTGCCCATGCCCAGCGTGGCGATACGGCAGCCATGAGACAAAGACAGGAAGCCATGATGCAGAAGATGAAGGATGACCTGAAGCTTACCCCTGTGCAGGTGGATTCACTGAAAGCTATTTCAGCCGATTTCCAGCCGAAGCAGCGGGAAATATTCATGGACCAGTCCCTGAGCCAGGAAGACAGAAGGGCAAAGATGGGCCCGCTGAATGACGCAAGAAATGTGAGGATCAAAGCCGCTCTTGGCGATGATATGTATAAGAAGTACCAGGACTGGATGGAGCAGAACCGGCCGCAGCGGGGTGGAGGGCGAAACTAAAAAGGATCAGCGCAGCTGAATCAAAGAAGAAGCTGCGGAATGCCGGCGGGATGGATATGCCGGCAAGAATTGTAAAGCAATATATTGGGCCGTCCCATTCGTCACCCGGCGGATGGGACGGTTTTTTTCTGCTCTTTGGCCCAGGTATCTTTGAGGGTAACGGTCCTGTTGAAGACCATCTTCTCTTCGGAGCTATCCTTGTCCAGATAGAAATAGCCTTTGCGGATGAACTGGTAATGCTCGTTGAACTTTGCGTGTTTCAAGGATGGCTCCGCGTATGCCGAAGACACTACTTTTAAAGAATCGGGGTTAATATAATCCTTAAAATCTCCCTCTGCACTCAGGGGATCTTCCACCGTAAACAACCGATCATACAACCGCAGCTCGGCGGTGACCGCATGCGGTATGCTGACCCAGTGGATGGTAGCCTGCACCTTCATGTTCGCGTTCTCTCCGCCACTGCGGCTGCCCGGGATATACGAACACATAAGCTCCGTGATATTTCCATCGGCATCTTTGATCACCTCATCGCACTGTATGATATATGCGCTTTTCAACCGCACTTTCTGACCCGGAGCCAGTCTGAAAAACTTCTTAGGAGGATTTTCCATGAAATCTTCCCGCTCGATATATATTTCCCGGCTGAAGGGCATTTCCCTTTGTCCCGAAGCAGTATCTTCCGGATTGTCCTCGCTCTTCAGCATCTCCTCTCCTTCCGTAAAATTCGTGATGACCAGCTTCAGCGGATCGAAGACCACCATTCGCCGGAGGGCAATCCTGTTCAGGTGTTCGCGGATGCAATATTCCAGCAGCGACATCTCGATCATGTTGTCTCTTTTCTGGACCCCTACCCTGTCGCAAAAAGTACGGATACTTTCCGGAGTATATCCCCGGCGACGAAGGGCCGAGATCGTCGGCATCCTCGGATCGTCCCAGCCCGTCACGTTCTTCTCGTTCACCAATTGCAGAAGCTTTCTCTTGCTCATCACGGTATAGTTGAGGTTCAACCTCGCGAACTCGTACTGATGAGAAGGGAATATATCCAGCTTTTCTATGAACCAGTCATACAGCGGGCGATGGGATACAAATTCAAGCGTACAGACGGAATGCGTGATCTTCTCAATGGAATCACTCTGTCCATGGGCAAAGTCATACATGGGATAAATGCACCACTTATCTCCCGTGCGATGATGCTGTGCGTGTTTGATCCGGTACATGATCGGATCACGGAGGAGCATATTGGTCGAGCTCATGTCGATCTTAGCCCTTAAAACCTTTTCTCCGTCCTGATATTTTCCGGCCCGCATCTCTTCAAAAAGCCTGGTGTTCTCTTCCACACTGCGGTTGCGGAATGCGCTCTCCTCTCCGGGCTGGGTAGGGGTGCCCTTGAGGGCGGCGATCTCTTCTGCCGTGCTGTCATCGACATAGGCCAGGCCTTTCTGGATCAGGCCAAGGGCGAACTGATAGATCTGTTCGAAATAATCGGAGGCATATAATTCGTTCGACCATTCAAAACCCAGCCAGCGGATGTCTTCCATGATATTCTCGACATATTCCGTCTCTTCGGTGACGGGGTTCGTATCATCGAAGCGCAGGTTGGTCTGGCCGCCATATTTCATGGCGAGGCCGAAGTTCAGGCAGATGGATTTGGAATGGCCTATATGAAGGTACCCATTCGGTTCTGGAGGAAACCTGGTGTGGATGGTCTTGTATTTTCCTGTGCGCAGGTCTTCCTCTACGATCTCTTCGAGAAAATTAAGGGATTTTTCTTCTTCTTTGATCTCAGCCATAGTAAATCAATTCTCGTGGATATACGAATTTAAAGTATGTCGCGAATTTACAGTATACCGGGGAGGAAACCAAAGGCTATCCGATCCTGGCCGGTCTGGCTCCGAAGAGCAGACTCCCGATCCTTACCATGTTGCTGCCTTCGGCGATGGCTATCTGGTAGTCTCCGCTCATGCCCATGGAAAGAATAGGGGCGGGGGCGGGCGAATTGATGGGCGTTGTGCGTGGTGATGAGCCGGCAGGTGCGGGTTGGGCGCCGGGAGCTTCGGGTGGGGTGTTGGGCGCTGCGTGTGCGTCCTTGAAATATCTGTTAAAAATCGATGCGAGCCCATGGAATTCGGACCTGATCTTTGCGGGGTCGTCCGTAAACGAAGCCATGCCCATCAGTCCGGCTATTCTGATATTCTTCAATGTCCCCAATTCTGCCCGGCCTCCATTCATCAGGGCATCCAGCTCCGTCTCGTCAAACCCGAATTTCGTTTCCTCCGTGGCTATATGTGCTTGCAGGAGACAATCGATGACCCGGTCGCTGCGGAAGGCCTGCTTGTCGATCTCCTTCAGGAGCTTCAGACTGTCGACCCCATGGATAAGATGAACGAAAGGCGCAATATATTTTACCTTATTCGACTGAAGGTGACCGAGAAAATGCCAGCGTATATCTCCCGGAAGCAAAGCCTGCTTTTCCGTCAGCTCCTGGACATAATTCTCTCCGAAATCCCGTTGTCCCAGGCCGTATAATTCCCGGATGTCCTCGGCAGGCTTGGTCTTGGAGACCGCTACCAGCCGGACGCAGGGCCCTAGTTCTGTAAGAAGGTCATTATATGTTGCCTGGTCTGCCGGCATGGGATCGATTTGTTTGCAGGATGATGAGTTTTGAATGGCAAGCTGTGGATCGCGGGTATGATATGCTTTGGATCGAATCCTAGTAAATGCTGCGGATCGCAAGTAATGATACCCTGTTATTTCAGGATCGAACGGCTGATCACGATACGCTGCACCTCGCTGGTGCCTTCATAGATCTGCGTGATCTTTGCGTCCCGCATCAGCCTCTCCACATGATATTCTTTTACATAGCCATATCCTCCGTGGATCTGCACGGCCTCGGTAGCCGTCCACATGGCCGTCTCCGATGCAAAGACCTTTGCCATGGAAGAACTCAGGGTAAAATCCATCCCATTGTCTTTTTCCCAGGCGGCGCGCAGACATAAGAGACGGGAAGCCTCGATGCGGGTAGCCATATCCGCCAGCTTGAACTGGATGGCCTGGTGATGCATGATCTCTTTCCCGAACGCTTTTCTTTCCTTGCTGTATTTCAGGGCCAGCTCATACGCTCCGCTGGCAATGCCGAGGGCCTGAGAAGCTATTCCGATCCGTCCGCCCGAAAGGGTCTTCATGGCAAACTGGAAGCCGGCGCCTTCCTCCCCAATCCTGTTCTCCCCTGGCACTTTCACATCATTGAACAGGATGCTGTGGGTATCGCTGCCCCTTATTCCTAATTTGTTCTCTTTTGCGCCAACCACTACTCCGGGAGAGTTCTTCTCCACGATAAAGACATTGATGCCACGGCTGCCTTTGGACACATCGGACTGCGCCATGACCAGATACACGGAAGCGGAATTTCCGTTGGTGATCCAGTTCTTGGTCCCGTTGAGCAGATAATAGTCTCCTTTGTTCTCTGCCGTTGTACGTTGCGAAGTCGCATCGCTGCCAGCTTCCGGTTCGCTCAGCAAAAAAGCGCCTATATAGAGCTCTCCATCCTTGCGACCCTGTGCAAGCGGTACGAGATATTTCTGTTTCTGCTCTTCCGAGCCGAATTTTGCAAGGCCCCAGCAAACCAGGCTGTTGTTGACGCTCATACAAACACTCACACTGGCGTCTATCTTACTTATTTCTTCCATGGCCAGCACATAGCTGACCGTATCCATGCCGGCGCCGCCGTATTGCGGGTCTACCATCATACCCATAAAACCCAGCTCTGCGAGCTTCATCACCTGCTCTTTTGGAAATCGCTGGTGCTCGTCCCGGTCTATCACACCGGGCAGGCATTCGGTCTGCGCGAAGTCCCGGGCAGCTTTTTGGATCATCTGATGTTCTTCGGATAAATTAAAATGCATAATGGCAATCGGTTTATTGCCGCAAAAATAGCAGAAAGTTGTTTAGTAAACTAACAGTTGGTAGTTTTTTAATCCATTTTCCCGTCCATTAGGCTGATGACGGTCTTAAAGATGACGACAAAGAGGCCGGCTTCCTCTTCCGTGAAATTGCTCTCTTCTTCTTCGCCGCCTTCGCCGTAGATAACCGCCGCCGCAAACTGGAGCAGATGGGGCTGGCTGAACGAATCCATGATCGTCATCGCATCCGTCTCATCGAACCCTTCATGAAATACTTCTTCCATTTCATCGAATTCTCTGTTGAATGCTTTTTCAAATTCTTCTTCTGTCACCGGAAGTATGCCAGGCTCTTCCTCGCGGAAGCTCAGGAAAATAATCGTCAGGATATAGGCAACATCTTCTCTGGCATCGGGAACCTTTAATTCACGGCTTTCTCCCAGCACATAGCCAACTAATGCAGGCTGCTCTTTGGCAAATGCATTCCATATTTCTTCGACCTGCGATTCGTCCATGTGCTGGATCCGATCATTGATCGAATCGATGGTATCGTCCGTGATTTTTTGCATCCCGTATTTTTCCCAAACCTACACTTAATTCATATATTGATGTAAAAAAAGCAGAGATTTCCGTAATTTCTTCTCTTTATGACAAATACATACCTTTGTGGAAGCTAATATGAAGATCTTATCTATGGCCACAAGACCCCTGAATAAATCACTGGTATCCGTATCCTCCGAGATCGGGCGTTTGCGCCGCCTTCTGGTACACAGCCCCGACAGCGGCCTCGGTAAAGTCGTTCCTTCCAAAGCGCAGGACTGGCTTTTCGAAGACATCGTTCACCTGGATACCATCCGCAGAAAAGAGTATGATTTTTACACAAAGGTATTATTGTATTTTCTCGATCCTGAAAAGATCAGGGGGAAGCTTGCCTTCATCGATGATGAAAAAAATTCCCGTAATTTCTATAAGCCCGGCGACGACCTTTTCTTCCGCAGCGATAAAGTAGTGGAGCTGCAATGGCTGCTGGCCGAGATCCTGGAAGATCATTCGATCAAGGAGAAACTGGTCGCTTCCGTATGCGCCATCGAAGCCGTCTCTTACGACACGCAGAAGGACCTGCAGAGATTATCGGCCGTTCAACTGGCCAAGACATTTATCAGTGGCACCGACAGCGATGAAAAAATGCTGTTCGCACCTATTCCCAATTTCATTTTCACCCGGGATATCGGCATCGTCATCAACAACTATGTGCTGCTGAACAAGCCTGCCAAAAAAGCGCGCACCCGTGAAGCCCTGCTCGCAAAATATATTTTCTTCAATCACCCGCTGTTCTCGGATTATCAGCAAACCATCATCGAACTGTCGGACACCTATCATCATTTTTTACTGCCCCGGGACGGGGACGATAAGAAGGTGACCCTTGAAGGAGGAGATGTCATGGTCATCAGCAAGGACCACCTGATCATCGGCGTCAGTGAACGTACTACGCTGGAGGCGGCTCACCAGGCCATCAAGGTTCTGTTTGAAAAGAATGTGGTCAAGAAGATCACCATCGTGAAGATCCCCAAGAAGCGGGATTATATGCATATCGATACCGTATTCACCCAGGTAAAGCGTAATGTGTGGGTGATGCTTGGGGTTTTCTCCAAGAAAGCCATGAAGCGTGAAGATGAGGATGCGGTCCAGCGGATACTGGAAGGCAATAAGAAAGAAGACAAGATCCGTATCATCCAGTTCCGCAGAAAGGATACCTCGAACCCCGAATATTTTGACAACCTCGAAGACCTGCTGACCGATATCAGCAAGAATGATCTCGGCTGCACGGAGAAGGTGAAGTTTATTTACTCCGGAAATAATGAATTCCCGTTCGATGCCAGGGAGCAGTGGACGGATTCCTGCAACCTCCTTGCCCTGAAGGAGGGCGTGGTGCTGGGCTATGACCGGAATGATAAAACGGTGGAGGCCTTTACGGCAAATGGGTTCGATGTGATCCATGCCCACGAGCTGATCGAAAAGATGGAGCAGGGAAAGATCGATCCGGATGAACTTGTAGATACACTGATCCTCATGCCTTCGGCAGAACTGTCCCGGGCCAGGGGTGGGTTCCATTGTATGAGCATGCCGCTGCTGCGGGATGAACTGTAATTTTATGCAAACGACTTCCCATTTACTGATGATACGTCCGGTGAATTTCAGCTTCAATGCCGAGACCGCTGTGAACAACGCCTTTCAGGCCGAAGCCACCGATGACCGGACGGCGGAAAACGCATTGGCGGAATTCAATGATTTCGTCAGGGTGCTCCGCGATAACGGGGTGGATGTCACCGTGATCGACGATACTCCGGAGCCGTATACGCCGGATTCTGTCTTTCCCAACAACTGGGTATCCTTTCATTCGGATGGAACGGTGATCCTCTACCCAATGTATGCGCTTAACCGCCGGGCCGAACGTAAGCCCGGCGTACTGGAAGCGCTGGCAAGAAAATTCACGATCGGCAAGACCATGGACCTCAGCCATTTTGAACACGACCATCTCTATCTGGAAGGCACCGGAAGCATGGTGCTGGACAGGGAAAATAAAATAGCCTATGCGTGCCTCTCTCCGAGGACCGATAAAATGGTGTTACAGGATTTCTGCGAAAAGATGGGTTACCAATCAGTGGTCTTCCAGGCAGTGGATGCTGCGGGAAGAGATATCTATCACACCAATGTAATGATGTGCGTTGCCGACAAATATGCCGTGATCTGTCCGGATTCACTGCCGGATATACAGGAACGGGCGCTGGTCCGGGCCACATTAGAAGGGACGGGAAAAGTGCTTGTCGGGATCAGCCTGGATCAGATGAATCATTTTGCCGGCAATATGTTGCAGGTGCATAACACCCGGGGAGAGAAACTGCTGGTCATGTCTACACAGGCCTATCAATCTTTGACCCATGGGCAGATCGGGCTGCTGACCTTCTTCAACCGGATCATTCATTCCCCGCTTACGACGATCGAGACCAATGGAGGGGGCAGCGCCCGGTGTATGATGGCGGAGGTGCATCTGCCACTCAGGACGGATGCCTGACCGGCGGGAGAAGGCGGGTTTGGGAACGGAATCTTTCTTAAAAAAGTGAAAGCTGATCCGCAGGCCCTTGCTGGCTTTCCTCTTCCAACTGCGGTGGAGCGAGATCCAGGCCGCATCTTTCATTGAATTTTTCTATGGCGTACTTGCACAGCTCGGGGCTGTTGCGTTCCTCGTGATTGTGGACGAAAAAATAAATGTCCCGGAGGCCTTTGTCTATCCATGTGCCGATCCTTCCCACCCAGGCATCGACGCGGGTGTAATCGGTGGGAAGACCGCTGTTGCCGACAAAACGGATAAAGGCGACCGGCGCCGTCAGTTTCATGTGCAGCACGTCCCTCCTGCCTGAGGTGTCTGTGATCACGGTGCCGATGCCCAGCTCAAGAAATGTTCGCCAGGTATCGCGGACTGCGGATGGGTCCATTGTGTCGAAGGGAGGAATGTGGGAGGCCATACCGGATGAAGAAACGCGGGAGGCAGCGGACGGACGATGCGGGCGTTGTGGGAACCAGTCTTCCTGACGAAGCTCGATACAGGCCCTGAAATCGCGGGGCAGCCGCCTCGCATATTCCTGTAACAGGGAGGCCTCGCTGGGCGCGAAACGATCCGACAACTGCAGAAAGGAAGGACCGAGCGAAGCGCCGAAGCAATGCATGTGGTCAATGAAAAGCTCCGTCTCTTTCTCCACATTTCTCAACTGCCGGAGATGGCTGATCGTATTGGAAAATTTCGGGCAGAAACGAAAATCACTGCCGGCGAGGGAAGCCCATCTGCCGATGACCTCTTTTGGTTGCAGGCTATAGAACAAAGTGTTCAGCTCGATGGTATTGAATTGGCGGACATAATAAGAAAGAAAGTCCCTTTCTTTTGCGCCTTGAGGATAGACCTTCCCTACCCAATCCTTGCGCCCCCAGATCGCGCAGCCGACGTGAATGCGGACGGGCCCTGCGGCAGAAGGATTTAGGCCCGCCAGCATTTCATCCGTAATGGGGTCATCGGGCGGGAGCGTAAAATCGACGGTCTCTGTCCGGGCTGTCTTTCCGAATTCCATGTTATGCTATTTAAACATTTTATAGAGTCCCTCCTCAAACGAACCGGGCTTATAGCCGAGCTCTTTCCTTGCCCGGTCTATCAGGAGATCCGTGACCAGGGGCCTTCTGCCGGGCTGGGAGAAAGAAGATGCATCTACCTTTTTGATCAGTCCGCCGTCCAGCCCGAAATGGCCTGCGACATGCCCTGCGATCTGCCAGGGAGTCAGGATATCCTTCCCGGCGATATGGAAGGTACCCTGTGCCGATAGGGCTATGATCAGCCCGATCCCACTGGCCAGGTCATTTACAAAGGTAGGCGTACGGACCTGATCGCTCACGACGCTGATCTTTTGTCTACGCTCAAGATTGTCTTTTACCCAGGTGATGATATTGCTGCGGGCGCCACCGGGCGTCAGGCCATAAACGAGTCCGGTGCGGACGATGGCCCAGGGAATGCGGCATTTGCTGGTCTTGTCTTCGGCCTGCAGCTTGGTCTGACCATACCAATTGACCGGGTTTCGTTCGTCCCTTTCGTCGTAATTCCCTTTTTCGCCTTCAAACACAAAATCGGTGGAAATATAGATAAAATGTTGGCTGAATTTTTCGGCGGCTGTGATCATATTGACCGTTCCGAGCACGTTTGTGGCAAAACAGCGGGGTTTCTGCTCTTCGCATTCGTCGACCTGTGTCATGGCCGCGGCATGTATGACCACCTGTGGCCTTTCCTTTTCCATGATCGAATGCAGGGCCTGCTCATCGGTGATATCGGCGGAATAATACCTGCAAAGCCCTTCCTCCCCAGCAGACAAGCGGCTTTCCGCCATTCCTGTCGCAACGATCTCAAGACCTTTTCCCATCAGCATCTTCACCAGATGTTGTCCGAGCAAGCCATTTGCTCCGGTGATCATTATTTTCATTTCGTTACAATTAGCGGTTCCTACGGCTTACTCGTTGCCGTATCAAATCAAATCCTTATTTTTGGGACTTCATTTAGAATTAAGGTAGATAATTTTCAATAATTCTTGCCATTGGTTAAAGCTTTTTTAAACTACAAACCATAGAACTCAATTTTTGATGGAAAACAAAGTCACTAAAATTGGCGTACTCACTTCTGGCGGCGATGCACCGGGAATGAATGCGGCCATCCGTGCCGTTGTTCGTACCGGTATTTATTATGGACTGGAGGTATTCGGTATCATGCGGGGGTATAGTGGAATGATCGAGAACGATATCGTGCCGATGCACTCGAGAAGCGTAGCCAATATCATACAAAGGGGGGGGACGATCCTGAAGACTGCGCGTTGCAAGGAATTTTTCGAATATGAAGGCAGGAAAAAGGCACATGCCAACCTTAAGAAATTGGGAGTCAATGGATTGGTTATTATCGGAGGGGACGGTTCCTTCCGGGGCGCCCATAAAATGAGCAGTGAATTCGATATTCCCTGCATCGGCCTGCCGGGAACGATCGATAAGGATATAGCCGGGACCGATTTCACGATCGGTTTCGATACGGCAGTCAACACGGCCGTCGAAGCAATCGACAAGATCAGGGACACGGCCGATGCGCATGACCGCCTGTTCATCATCGAGGTCATGGGCCGGGATGCGGGCTATATTGCCCTGCACAGCGGCATTGCCACCGGCGCCGAGAACATCCTGATCCCCGAGCGTAAGACGGATATCGAAGAGCTGGTCGCCTCCCTGCTGGAAAAGGAGCGACGTAAAAAGTTAGTGAACCTGGTCGTTGTGGCCGAAGGAGATAATTATGGCGGGGCAGATGAGGTGGCCAAGATAATAAAGGAGCGGCTGCCTATGGCCGATACCCGGGTATGCGTGCTGGGTCATATCCAGCGTGGAGGGGCCCCGAGCTGTATGGACCGGCTGATCGCCAGCCGTATGGGCTATTCTGCGGTGGAATGCCTGTTGGAAGGCCGTCACAATGTGATGGTAGGCATCGTCAATAATAAAATGCATTATACTCCGCTGGAAAAAGCCGTAAAAGCCAAACAGAAGATAAGCGACGATTGGTTGAAGATCGTAAAAATATTAGCTTCCTAACTAAACAAATCACCTGATTCATGTCAAAGAATTTATCTAAATACCTTTATCAGCAAATGGATAAAGAAGCGGGTCTGCAGCATACGTTCCATAAAACGAAAATAGTTGCAACCGTAGGCCCTTCCTGTGATACGTACGAAAAGCTGCTGGAACTGGTAAAAGCCGGAGTAAACGTTTTCCGGTTGAATTTCTCGCATGGCACGCATGAAGATAAGACGAAGGTCATCCAGCATATCCGGAATATCAATATATCCGAGCCCTATAATATCTCTATCCTCGGCGATCTGCAAGGCCCCAAGCTGCGTGTGGGGGACATCAAGGATGGAGGGTTGACGATCGCCACCGGTGACATCCTCACATTTACGTCCCGGGAGAAAGTGATCGGTACGATGGATAAAATCTACATCTCCTACCCTAACCTTCACCATGACGTCGAAGTAGGAAATAAAATAATGATCGACGACGGCAAGATCGAAGTGGTGGTCGTGAATGTAACACCCGAAGGCGATGTAAAAGTCGCGGTAACCTATGGCGGTGTCCTTTTGCCAAAAAAAGGCGTCAATCTTCCCGACACCAAGATATCATTGCCCGCCATGACCGAAAAAGATATCATCGACCTCGCCTATATCATAGAGCAGGACCTGGATTGGGTGGCGCTGTCGTTTGTCCGTAAGGCGGAGGACATCATCGATCTCAAACGCAGACTGGCGGAAAAAAAGAGCACCACGAAAGTGATCGCGAAAATAGAAATGCCATCCGCGCTGGAAGACCTCCGGAATATCGTGCTGGAATCCGATGCGGTGATGGTGGCGCGCGGTGACCTGGGCGTAGAGCTGCCCGTGGAAAAAGTCCCGATGGCGCAGCGCGAGATCATCCGCAAATCCATTCACCGGGCCAAGCCCGTGATCGTGGCCACGCAGATGATGGAAAGCATGATCGACCGCGTAAAACCCAACCGCAGCGAGATCACGGATGTCGCCAACGCGGTGCTGGAAGGTGCCGACGCCGTCATGCTGAGCGCTGAAACGGCTACCGGCATGCATCCTGCCCTGGTGGTCGAGACCATGCGGAAGATCATCCTTGAAGTAGAACGCACCGAATATCCTTATAACCGGGAAGAGGACCTGAGGCCACAGCCCCACTCCCCTTCTTTTCTGAGCGATGCCATCTGTTACAACGCATGCAGGCTGGCGAAAGACGCCAATGCCGATGCGCTGATCGGCATGACACAGAGCGGCTATACCGCCTTTATCTTATCGAGCTACCGGCCCAAATCACCTTTGTATATTTTCTCCAAGGAAAAAAGCCTGATCAATCAGCTGAGCCTCAGCTGGGGCGTGCGGGCATTCCATTATGCGGAGGAAGCAAGTATGGACGATATCATCAATGACCAGCATACGATCCTCCAGGAAAGAGGATTTATAAAGAAAGGGGATGTCGTGGTGAACACAGGTAGTCTGCCTGTGGAAAAACATCTGCCTACGAATATGCTGAAGATCACAAAGGTGGAGTAACATTTGCCGATGCCGTGCGAAGTTCCGGAGTGATCATGTCCGGGATGCGGTCAGCTGTTCCAGCATTTTTTCGATCTCATTTCTATCCGCCATTGTCTGGACCAGTTCTTCCATCATGGCCGTATTGCCGTATTTCATATTGCCGGCCTGTCTTGTGCTGGCTGAAGAATGGTATTCGGCAGCGTCGGTGATCTTTACCAGCTCTGCGATATTGGAGGACCTTATACCAGAGCCCGGCATGATGATGATACGCTCGTCCGCCTGTCTCACCAGTTCATCGAGCAGGTTGGCCCCTTCCCTGGCCGTTGGACGCTGGCCCGAGGTCAGGATGCGTTCGCAGCCGATGGCGATGATATCTTCCAATGCCTCGAAGGGATTGATGGCGCGGTCGAAGGCCCGGTGAAAAGTGACGCCGAGCGGATAAGCAAGCTCCACCAGCCTGGCCGATCTTTTCTTATCTACCGTTCCATCCTCATTCAGCATGCCGATCACCACTCCGTCGCAACCGGCTTGTTTGCAGAAGACGATATCTTTCTTCATGATCTCAAAATCTTCTTCAACATACAGAAAATCACCGCCACGTGGCCGGATGATCGGATACAACAGGATATTCAATTGCGCCCTGGCCGTCTTGATCGTTCCATACGAAGGGGTCGTGCCGCCATCCGCAGGATCTGCGCAGAGTTCCACCCGGTGCGCGCCCGCCTGCTGCGCGACAAGGGCCGAGGGGAGATTGTAACAGCATATTTCGAGCTGGTATTGCATGGAGGGTTGGTATTACAGGCTATACGAAATGACTTTTGGCCTGATAAAGCTTCTCTTCTTTATTATTCCGCACGGCATAGCTGAAGCCTTTCTGCAGGGCATAAGCGCCAACCTCTCCTTTTTTATTCAGGGCAAGGAATCCGACCTGGATCTCTTTGGCCCCTTCTCCTTTTATCCGGATGATCCTTTCCACGGCTGCTTTGCAAGCCTCGAACGGAGGCAGGCCCTGACGCATCAGCTCCACCACGGTATGTGTGCCGCAGATGCGTATGACATCTTCGCCTTGGCCCGTCGCGGTGGCGGCGCCGACCTCATTATCGACAAACAGCCCGGCGCCGATGATCGGCGAGTCGCCGAGCCGGCCTCTCATCTTAAAGCCCATTCCGCTAGTAGTGCAGCTGCCGCTGAGGTTGCCGGAAGCATCCATGGCAACCATGCCGATCGTGTCGTGATTATATTTCGAAGCACCGTCCCCGGGGGCCTTGGTGGAGGCTCCGTCAGCCGTGAGGACGAAGGCGGGGGCGGGTGAGTCTGGGGCTATGGCGGGAACGAATGCAGGGGCGGAGGGGCCATGTCCGCCGGGAGTATTCTCCACATTGATGACAGGCTTGTATTCCGACTTCTTCAGCCATTCTTTATAGCTTTTCTTTGCGCTGTCCGAAAGCCGCTGCTCTTCCAGCGGAAAACCTTCCGACACAGCAAATTGCTGGGCGCCGATGCCGACCAGCATTACATGAGGCGTTTTTTCCATGACCCTCCGGGCCACCGAAATGGGATGTTTGATGCGTTCGATAAAGCCAACGCTGCCACAGTTGCCCCGCTCGTCCATGATACAGGCGTCGAGGGTGACATATCCGTCCCGGTCGGGGTTCGCACCCAGCCCGACACAACAGTTCGGGGCTGCCTCGGTCACACGAACTCCCGCCTCGACGGCGTCCAATGCTTTGCCATTCTTGTTCAGGATCTCCCAGGCTGCCCGGTTGGCTGCGATGCCATCGTCCCAGGTCGAGATCACGACGGGGTTGTCCTTTACTACCGGATAAGAGTAGCCGTGTATTCCAGTCTGTGCCCATGATAATTTACCGGATAAAAGGCCTGTGAGGCCAACCGAGGTGGAATGCAGAAATTTGCGGCGATTGAACATGTACGTTTATGGATTAGAGGTTCCCTGCGGATCCCGATGATGTCAAAAATTTATCCAGGTTCTTTCTTGCCATGGCCCTGATCTTTTTCTGAAGTGGCGGCGTCCAGCCAAAGAGGATACCCGGCAGGCCCAGAGCCTGTCTGCTCCATTTCCACAGATCGAACTGATCCATGTGCTCGGCGATCTTGCCGTCTTCAAACTTAAACCGGGCCTTTACCTTATTTACCACCCGGCGGCCCGTCTGAGAAAAAGTATAGGTTGCAGCCCAGTTGCAGGAACCGTAAACGCCGTCGCCGATATCATTGTCCACCCGAATGTCACCGAAGACGATCTGCAGGTCCCGGGCGTTTTTGACCAGCATTTCCCACATAGCCTTTACCTCATGCCCCTGCAGGTCCTGGAATACGGGATCATAAAAAAAGGCATCATCCCCGTAACAGGCCTGCATGCCCTTCCAGTCCCTGTTCTGAAAACAGGTGTAAAAGTCCCGTATAAGCTGTTCAGCACTTCGCATCGGAGGCTGTTCAGGGTCTGGTCCGTGATTTTCGCTCTGCTCATTTGCGTTCATAAAAAAATCGATCCGTCATTAAAGGACTTTGAGTAAATTGGATGATCGAAAATTAAAATTAACGGATAAAATGAGAAAACTTCTTTTTTCGCTGCTTTTTTCGGCGTTATGCCTTCTTGCGCACAGCCAGGACCTCAATCAGGACAGCATCTGGATACACAATAATTATTATAAGATCGAGCGGTATATCCCGATGCGCGACGGCGTAAAACTGTTCACTTCCATTTATATTCCCAAAGATACCACGCGTCAGCATCCCATTCTGCTGTCGCGCACACCCTATTCCTGCGCGCCCTACGGCGAAAATAAATGGAGGGCTTTCTGGGGAGGCTACCAGCGGTTCTACCTCTACGCCGGTTATATCATGGTGAGTCAGGATGTGCGTGGCCGTTGGATGAGCGAAGGAGATTTCGTGGATGTCCGCCCCTTTATCAAAGTCAAAAAAACAAATAAGGATGTGGATGAGGCCAGCGATACGTATGACGCGATCGACTGGATGGTGAAGACGTTGCCGCACAATAACGGGCGCGTGGGCGTGATGGGGATCTCTTATCCGGGATTCTATTCCACGATGGCGGCGGCAAGCGGGCATCCGGCCCTGAAGGCCGTGAGCCCCCAGGCGCCGGTGACGGACTGGTTCCAGGGAGATGACTTCCACCACAACGGCGCCTTCTACGTCATGGATGGATGGTCGTTCTATTCTTCGTTTGGAAAGCCGAGGCCGCAGCCCACGACCATCGGACCATCGGGGTTCGATTATTTCACCCGGGACAATTATAAATTCTACCTCGAGACCGGGCCCATAAAAAATCTGCTGAAGTACACCGGCGACAGCATTGCTTTCTGGAAAGAACTGTACCAGCACCCTAACCTGGATGACTGGTGGAAAGCGAGGAATGCAAGGGTGGCAATGTATGATATAAAACCCGCTATGCTCGTCGTAGGAGGCCTTTTCGACGCGGAAGATTGTTTTGGCGCGTGGAACCTGTATAAGGCTATAAAGGCGCAAAGTCCCGCCACCAACAGCCATCTGGTGATGGGCCCATGGTATCACGGACAATGGTCGAGCCTCGTGAACCCCGGCTTCCGCCTCGGCAACGTCATCTTTGGCTCCAACACCGGGAATTATTATCAGCAAAGCATAGAGATCCCCTTCTTCAATTATTATCTCAAGGGAGAGGGCGTCGATCCCAATATGGCGGCGGCCACTATTTTCTTCAGCGGGGAGAACAAATGGAGGACCTTCACCCAGTGGCCGGCGGCGGAAAAGCAGGACAAGGCGATGTATCTGCAACCCGGAGGGGGATTGTCGTGGGAGCAGCCTGGTGTAAAGAATGATTTTTCCGAATACATCAGCGACCCGGCGCACCCCGTACCCTATACGGAGGACGTGCATTTCAACCGCACCCGCGAATACATGACCGACGATCAGCGGTTTGCTTCCAGACGTCCGGATGTGCTCACGTTCCAGACGCCCGTGCTGGAGGAGGACCTTACCCTTGGCGGACCGCTGCAGGCCGACCTGAAAGTCAGCCTCAGCACTACCGACGCGGATTTCGTGGTGAAACTGATCGATGTCTTCCCGGATAATTTCAGCTATACTTCCGAGGCCCCTACCCCGGCGAGAGGCAGGGAGCCGGTAACGAGCTACCCGATGGGCGGATACCAGATGCTGGTGCGTGGCGAGATCATGAGAGGCCGCTTCCGCGAAAGCTTTGAAAAGCCCGTTGCATTCAAGCCTGGAAAGGTGGAAACCGTGCATTATATCCTGCCCGATGTGGCGCATGTATTCAAGAAAGGTCACCGGCTGATGATCCAGGTGCAGAGCAGCTGGTTCCCGCTGGTAGACCGTAACCCACAGCAGTTCGTCAATATCTATACCTGCGATGAAAAAGATTTTGTCAGATCGACGATCCATGTGTATCATGATGCCGACCATGCGTCGCGGATCATTTTACCGGTATTAAAATAAAATGTATGAAACGACCTGTCCTTCGCAAAATGCTTGTTCAAGGCAGACCCGGGTTGTGGCTACGGGCAATACCGTTGACCCTCTGGCCCCGCATGCTGCCTGTCCTGTTATGGACGATCCTCCTGCTGCCGCGTGGCTCCAGCGCGCAGGCGCCGGGGAATGACGCTCATTTCGTCAGGGATAACTTTATCAAGAAAGAGGTGTATATAACGATGCGGGATGGCGTCAGGCTGTTCACCGCGATCTATATTCCAAAGGACAGCAGCCACAACCGGCCATTCCTTATGGAGCGTTCCCCTTACTCCTCCGGGCCATATGGTGACAGCCTCTATCGTCCTTCGCTGGGACCCAATCAAAGCCTGATGCATGAAAAATACATCTTTGTATATCAGGATGTACGTGGCCGTTATATGAGCGAGGGATCGTTTGAGGAAATGACCCCGCACAGGGAAGGGAAGAAATCGAAGAAGGAAACGGATGAAAGCTCGGACACCTGGGATACGGTGGACTGGCTGCTGAAGAATATCCGGCATAACAATGGCCGCGTGGGGCTGTGGGGTATCTCCTATCCCGGCTTCTATGCGACGGCATCGCTGCCCGACGCGCATCCGGCCATAAGGGCTGTGTCGCCACAGGCGCCGGTGACCGATGAATTCATCGGAGATGACGCGAACCATAACGGAGCTTTTTTTCTGCTGGATAATTTTGATTTCGATAATTTTTTCGATGTTAAACGGGAAGGGCCGCTGAAGAGTTATGGAGGCAATATTTTCCGGGCATCCATTACCGATGCCTATCAGTTCTTCCTTGACCTGGGGCCGATCAAACATTCGAATGACAGCCCGTATTTTAACCATCGGGGAAAGATCTGGGATGAGTATCTGGGGCATTCCACTTATGACGAATATTGGAAGGCGCGGAATATCCGCACGCACCTTAAGAATATCAGACCGGCCGTGCTGGTGGTCGGGGGATGGTTCGACGCGGAAGATATGTTTGGGGCGCTGAGGACCTATGAGGCCATCGAGCAGCAGACCCCTCATAATAATAATTATCTGGTGATGGGCCCATGGACGCACGGGGCATGGAGTACCGGCACCTGGAATAAATTCGGTATCCTCGACTTCGATCAGAATGTCAATGACCATTACCATGAGATCGAGACAGGCTTCTTTAACCATTATTTAAAGGATAAGGACAGCCTGAACCTCGCGGAGGCCACGGTATTCGAAACAGGAAGCAATCAATGGAGGCAATATGCGACCTGGCCGCCGGCACAAGCCAAACCCGTGAAGATCTACCTGCGGGAGAAAGGCAGATTGTCGATGGAGCCCGGCGCGAGCAGCGCGGCTGGGGGAAGCGGAGGGGCTGGCGGAAGCGGCGCGGATGAGTTTATCAGCGATCCGGCGAGGCCCGTCCCATATGTGGAGGGTATCCATGCGGGGCGTGATAACCAATATATTATAGCTGACCAGCGGTTTGCCGCGGAGCGGCCCGACGTGCTGGTGTACCAGGGAGAACCCTTGTCGCAGGATCTTACCGTCACCGGGCGTTTGAAGGCGGACCTGTGGATCTCTTCCTCTGGCACCGATGCCGACCTGGTGGTGAAGCTGATCGATGTACTACCCGGCAATGATACCGGATCTGCGAGGAGGCAGCCCGCGGGCTACCAGCGTCTGGTAAGAGCCGATGTTTTCCGCTGTAAATTCCGGAACAGCTATGAGAAGCCGGAGCCGCTGGTCCCAGGACAGCCGACAGCCATTTCCTTTCCGATGAACGAGATCGCGCATGTCTTTAAAAAAGGGCATCGCATTATGATACAGGTGCAGAGCAGCTGGTTCCCGCTGGTGGACCGCAATCCGCAGAAATTCGTCAATATCCCGGAATGCAGGGAGGATGATTTTCAGAAGGCCAGCATCACGGTCTATCATGACGCGGTGCATCCGTCGGGGATCGTCCTGCCGGTGACGGGTGGGCAATGAGGGCTGGGCAATTAAATTTGTCCCGTTCCGGGGCATTCCCTAAATTTAGTAACCGCTGTCTCTCTATTCTCTCACTAAAATGCCATCTCATGGAATCAACCGTCTCCATCGAACAGTTCCGGGAGGAGTTGCAGTCATGGAAACATGAACTCTCCTCGATCAAAGAAGAGATCCGTCATTTCGAGCGCAATCTCGGGATCATGGCGGCAAAAAAAATACCCAGGGAATTGCTGGCGCAGGTAGAACATTTTCAGAACCTTTTTATCTGCCAGAAAGAGGTGATCGACAAGCTCCGGCACGATCTGCCCGACTCGGGAAACAAAGTAGAAAACATCTTCAACAACCTCCGTTCTCTGGTTGGCGGTGTGGGTACACGCGGAGGGTTTGTGCAGGACGATGCGCAACCGGATCCTTACCCGGCCGATCCCGAAGACCGGATGAACACTTTCCGCAAGATCTATTCGGAAATAAAACGGGATTTTCAGCAATTCGAGTCGGACTGGATGTAGGTCGAACGCGCGCGGATGCGACGGTCGAAAGGGCCATTTTAACTGTGTTGCTAAAGCAAAAAACGCCTAACTTGGCTGCGCAACAATTCATCCCGCAATGAGAAAGTTCGTCCTGATCGCCGCGATCTGTCTGAGCAATGCGCTGCATGCCCAGGAACCAACTATTATTCCCCGACCAGTACATGTGGAGAGTCTGCAAGGCCACTTCACTATTACCAGGAACAGCATCCTGGTGGCCGACGAGTCGGATAAGCCTTCGGCCGATTTTTTTGCGGCCTATCTGGAAGAAATCTATGGGCTGCGTCTGAAGAGGCAGCGGACGGCCGGTCTGGAGCAGGGAGCTGCGCAGAACGTCGGTCAGACTCAGGCGGGTGCGCAAGGCGCCGGTCCCGTCAATTATATCCGCCTGTCCACG
>DATHHO010000097.1:0-11614 GCA_035317125.1 Puia sp. | reverse complement strand
CCAACACTTTTTTTACCTGCTCGCCATTTGCCTTGATATTTCCATTCTTATCGACCTGCACCCCAGGCAATTTTTTCAGAAGATCTTCTACCACCGCATCGGGCCGGGTCTTGAAAGATCCCGCGTTGAACTCTATCGTATCGTTGCGGATGCTGACGGGAGCTACTTCCTTTTCCACCGTCACTTCAGCCAGCAGACTGCTTTTACCAGTCAGGATGATCTCACCTATATCCAGATCCCTGATCGTCTCGCTGATCATGAAATTCCTGCTCGCGCTGCGATAACCCACATGCGTGATCAGCAGCCGGTAATTCCCTTTACCCAGGCTCCTGATCAGAAAAGCGCCGGATGGCTGGCTCCGGGAAAAGCCCACCAGGGAAGAGTCCCTTGCATCCAGAACGGTCACGGTGGCATCCGGCACTGAGGTCACAGCCGCAGTATCCTTCAGCCGGCCATGTATGCTGCCATCCCGCTGGGCCAGCGCACGCAAACCAAAAAAGATCAGGAAAAAGAAAAGGAAGCAACTATTATTCATACCGGAGTATTTATCGCTGAAGGATCAACGAAAATACCGGCCCCCGGCTGGGAAACAGGTTAACCAGGGCTGATTCAATGTTAAGCAAGGTTAAAATCTGAAAAACCTGCGGTACAACGGGTTGTCGATCCCGATGGTACGGACCTCCAGGCATCGTCTGCATCAATTCGCAGTGATCGCGCCCTGTCCATTCTTCTGGTCGCTGTCATACACGCTGAGGGATATCTTCCATTGTTTGCTTTCTTCCCGCAGGGACAGTTCCACTTTCAGCTTCTTCTCCTGGCCGACTCCCGGCAATAAGGAAAAAACGATGCGGGTGAGGTTTTTATCTTCGGCGGGCTCTTCATACTGCCCGGTAAGAATATAGGTTTTCTGGCCACTTGTCGTGATAATGCTGTTGCTGATCTGGGTGAAGATCTCGTGAAATCTTGCTTTTGCCTTGCCGAAGCCCTGGGTCTCCGCCTCGGCGCAGGTCCATGTATAGTCCTCATTCCTCGACCCATTGACCAGCGTTATGACACTGGTGGATGACCCGGGCAATTGAACGGTGGATCTGAATTCGGTGATCTGGCGGGTCTGCTGGATCTGCTCGCCTTTTATATTGTAGAAACGGTTGGGATAGTCCTGGATCACCTTTTCCAACACCGATTGGGTCTTGTTTGAAAAAACCCCCTGTGCGGAGATCATTCCAGACAGCAGCATCGGCGCAAGCGTGAGGATGATATTTCTCATAGAAAGGATTTCCGACAAAGTACAAAAATCCCCTGCCCGGTACAATAGAAAAACTACGAGCCCGCTTTAACAGAATTTTAAGCAATAAAACCGGTTAATCCCGCGTTACCAGTGGTGAGGAAAACGTAAACCCCTAAAAAAGCCAATACGATGAAGAACGATTCCATGCGGTTTGATACGCGTAACGCTAAGATATACAAGGATATATATCGTCCGTCTTCCAATTTATCCCGTTTCCTCGGGACTATCTTATCGGTGATCCTGCGGGGCCAGTCCCCCGTAAACAGTCCGGACCATCACTATATCCGGAAAATGAGATAGAGATTCTTCTTATCAGAAATCCGGTCCGCCACCGCCTCTTCTTCCGCCACCGCCGCCACCGCCCCGGAACCTTCCCGGGAAAACACCCGGCATCTTTCTTTGCTGTGAGCCCGCAAAATTATTTAAATTATACGTAAAGGTCAGCATGGCATACCGCTTCAGCGTATTGGTCCTGGTATCCGTGATCTGATTGTCCCCTATCGCTCTGTTCACCGAGGTATTCTGGTTCAGCAGGTCAAAAACACTCAGGCGCAGTTCTCCATTCTTCTTTTTGAATAACTGTTTGGCGATGCTCGGGCTCAGCAATGGTACACTGGCGTTATACCCGGCGGCACGGTTGCCGTTAAAGGTATAATCGAAGGTGGTGGCGATAAGCCATCCGCTGTTGGTATATGCCGTGATCTCGGCGCCCAGCACCTGGGAATAATAGTTGAGGTTCTGCGATGGTTGCAGAGAGTTCCTCGCAATGTTATAGGTGGAAGCCGAGCTGAAATTCATATCGAAATTCTTCTTGATGTTCGTTGTCCAGGAGATCGTCTCGCTCAGGGTAGTGTTCCGGGTATAGTTATGGGCGAAATCGGCATCTCCAAGGTTCTTTTGCAGGTTCTGGCTCTGCGTATAGTTTACATTGGTAATAAAATTCAGATTGGATTTTGGCTTTTTCAGCGCGAAACCATAATTAAAATAACCGGAAATATTGTAGGTGCCGTTCAGGTTTACATACGTGCTCGTTCTCCTTCCTGCGTCACCCCTTACTATGGAGCTCTGGATATCGTTCATAATGGCGCTCGCATTGATCGTGGCGAAGATCAGCCGCTGGGTCCCGGGATCGAAGGAGGTATAAAGGATCCGCATGCTATGCGTGAACTGTGGCTTCAGGTTGGGATTTCCCACCGTGAAATTAACGCTGTCCGACGTAGTGGTCAGCGGCTGCAACTGTGATGCGGTGGGAGTTCCCGTCCTTCCGGTATAATTGAACCGGAGATGCTCCGTCCTCGTGATCGTATAAATAAAATTAGCCGTCGGGGTAAAGTTCACATAGTTGTGCGCCACGAGGATATTCTTCGTCGTATTCAGGCTGTTGAAGTCGGTGAACTGCAAACCGGAGCCTATGCCCAGATTGAATTTCTCATTCTGGATCCGGTAGTTCAGGCTGACCCTGTTGGAATTGGACGTGAACTTATACGAATTGCTGAACAGGCTGTCGAATCGGGTGAAGCCATGGGATGCCTCTTCAAAGTCATAGGTATTATTGATGCTGGTATTTCTGTTGTAAGTATAATTATAGTTCAGCTCGAGGATCTGGTTCTTTGCGATAGGTTCCGTATAAGAAAGGGTTGGGCTGAAATTGAGCGTATGAAGGGAATCGTTGTAACGCTGATTGATCGTGTCGATGCCGCTTCGGATTCCCGTAAAAGTGTTTATCGAATAGGTATAACCATATCCGTTATTTGTATTCGCCGTCGTATTCAGATCGAGGGACACGGTCCTGAACGGCTTTTTGAACTTATGTCTGAACTGAAGATTGGCATTATTGATATTGAAGCCGGTATTATAGCTGGAATTATGACCGATCAGGCTGTTGACCAGCGCGCCGTCGCCGGTCGTCGTAATCGTGCTGGAAGATCCGTTCGGCGTAGAGGTCTGAAAGGTTACCCCTGGCCGGAAGATCAGCGAGTTGCTGCTGTCGAACCGATGTTCGATATTGAAATTGATCCGGTGATTTTCCGTTCGCTGGAAGTTCAGCGAGCTCTGATCGATCAGGTTTGTGCTGTCTGGATTTGCTTTGCCGCCGACATTGCTCTGCGTATGGCTGTTCTGCTGGGTGGTCACATGCTGTTGGTTGTAAAAATAGCTGCCATAAGCGTCTGTATTTGGGCTCCAGGCATCCCGGTAATTGGCGCCACCCGCCCAGATGGTCGTAATGCCGCTGCTGCTCTGCCCCGCTCCACCGCCAAATCCACCGCCACCACCTCCTCCACCGCCGCCTCTCTGCCTGCCACCTGCATTACCTAAAATATCCTGCGGGGTGAAGTTCTGTTTGTTGACATCGTTGGCCTGTCCCAGAAGAGAGACCTGCCGGTCATTGTCGAACCGGTGCATATTGATGCTTTCATCATAATTCCCATCCGTCCCGACCCCGGCCACCGCCTTTCCAAAATAGCCCATTCGATTGGCTTTTTTGGTGGTGATATTGATCGTCTTGACCCGGTTGCCATCGTCGAAGCCGGTGAATTTGCTCTGATCGCTCAGGTCGTCGAATACCTGGATCTTATCGATGATGTCGGGGGGAAGGTTGCGGGTCGCCAGCTTGGGATCGTCGCTGAAGAAGCGTTTACCGTTCACGAGGATTCTCGTCACGGTCTCGCCCTGTGCAGTAATATTGCCGCTCTTATCGACCTGTACGCCCGGAAGTTTTTTCAGGAGATCTTCTGCCACCGCATTAGGCTTTACCGCAAACATCCCTGCAGTATATTCAACGGTATCCTTCTTCATGTTTATAGGCGGCCGCGAAACGACCACCGCCTCCATTTCCTGGCTTGCCCGCTGCATATACAGGGTAGCCATATCCACGTCTTTTGCATCCGCGGTTATCGTAAAGGTTTTATTGATCGTCTGATATCCTTCGAAGCTGATCTCCAGGTGGTATTCACCGGTCGCCAAACCTCTGATCAAAAAGGCGCCTTTCTTATCCGTGACCACGAACTCCGTTAAGGAAGTATCGGTCCCGGGCATTACCGACACCGTTGCCGCGCTGAGATTTTGTTTTCCGCTGGTATCCACGATGGTTCCCTTCACCGTTCCTTTTACCTTCACCGGCGCCGGCACCTGTGAAAAGGAATGCAGGGTGAAGAATAAGATTCCCAGGATAAGAAGTAAGCCGTTTTTTTTCATCGGACGATTCATAATCTGCTATAATTGTACTGATTGACCGCTAAAATAATAGCTCGTTTAGTTAACCCATAATTCAGAGTTACCAGTGGCAAAAATCAATTGCCGGTAGGGTGAATATGTCTCTTCCAGGGCAAGGCTTCCCGGTGAATATGGGTGAATGTCGACGAAGCTCCGGCCCCAGTCCATGGCCGCGCTAGCTGAACAGGTATTCCACATCGGCCCTGGAAAGGCTCTTTACAAATCCATCGTCGTCTGCGATGAGGTCTTTGGCCAGAATACGTTTCTTTTCCTGTAACTGGAGGATCTTGTCTTCAATGGTATCCTTACAGATCATCCGGTAGGCAAAAATATTCTTGGTCTGCCCGATACGATGCGTACGGTCGATGGCCTGTTGCTCTACGGCTGGGTTCCACCAGGGGTCGACGATGTAGACATAATCGGCGGCGGTCAGGTTCAGCCCCACACCCCCGGCTTTCAGCGATATCAGGAAGACCCTGCAGCTGTCGTCCCGCTGAAAGCTTTGTATGGCACGCTCTCTTTCGATAGCCGAAGTGCTGCCGTCGAAATATTCGTACTTGACATCCAGCTCTTTCAGCCTTTCCCGGATAAGGGCCAGCATCCCGAGGAACTGCGAAAAGATCAGCGCTTTATGGTCCCCGATATTCTCGTTGATCTCCCTGGCCAGCTCGTCCAGCTTGATGGAATGATTGGGGTATTTATCCGGTTCGTTAAGAATGGCGGGTGAATCGCAGATCTGCCGCAGTTTCATCAGGCCCTGCAAGATAGTAAGCTGCGACCGCTGGATACCTTGCGTTTCGATCGTTCCGAGGATCTTATCCCGGTAGTCGTTACGGTAGGCATCGTACACTTTCCGCTGCTCGTCTTCCATTTCGCAGAACAGGATGGTCTCCGTTTTTTCCGGCAAGTCCTTCGCCACCTGTTCCTTGGTCCTCCTCAGAATAAAGGGATACAAGAGTTTTCTCAGATGATCTTTCCTGTCCTGCTCGCCAAACTTATCGATGGGTACGGCAAACTCCTGTCTGAAGAATTCAATGCTGCCAAGCATTCCCGGGTTCAGGAAATTCATCTGGGCAAAAATATCGAAGGTGTTGTTCTGTAAGGGCGTACCGCTCATGCAAAGCCTGTGCTTCGCGCGAAGGAGACAGGCGGCCTTGGTGACCTTGCTGGCCGGGTTCTTGATCGCCTGAGATTCATCGAGCACGACATAATCGAAAGGGATCTCCAGCAATAATTTGATATCGCTGCGTAAGGTGCCGTATGTGGTGATGATCACGTTATACTGATCGAGGGCTTGTTTGGTCCGGGTCCGGTCCCCTCCATGATGGATATGATAGGTCAGTTCCGGTGAAAACTTCCGGATCTCATTCTCCCAGTTGAACATCAACGTCGTGGGACAAACGACCAGGGCATTCAGACGCTTGTTCACATCCCTGTAATGATGCAGGAAAGACAAGGCCTGTATCGTTTTACCCAGACCCATGTCATCGGCCAGAATGCCTCCCCAGTTGACTTCCTGCAAATAATTCAGCCAGTGGAACCCATGTACCTGGTAAGGGCGGAGGATATGTTCCAGATGTACGGGAGGAGGGATCTCTTTGATCTTGTTAAACTCTCTGAGCTGTTCGTATTTCTCTTCCAGCCGGATGATAAGCTCTTCCTCGTTCCGGTTGTCATAGAGCTCGTCGATCACGCTCATATGATATTTCGACAGGCGGAGCTGATTGCTCTTGCCTTCGCCTACCCGGAACAGAAGTGAATATTTTTTGATCCATTCTTCCGGCAATACCCCCAGCGTGCCATCATCGAGGGGCACGAACTGCTGACGGTTCGCCAATGCTTTTTTGACGTCTGCGATCGTCACTTTCTGGTCCCCGAACACGATGTCCACTCTGGCGTCAAACCAGTCGGTATTGCTGCTGATATGGATCTTGGTCTGCGGCTTGGCCGTATTGAACCGGAAGTTCTTAAGGGCCTCGAATCCGTAGACCGGTATTTTCATCTCCTCCATGGCATCCACAAAGAGGAAGAACCAGTTGTTCTTCAGCACATCCGTTCCTTTCAGGGCCAGGCTATGCGATCCCTCGGGATGGATGAACTGGGAATGAAGGGATTCGAGCTTGCGGATAAAATTCATTTCCACTTCCCGGTTGCGATGCACGATCAAGACCTGTCCGCCATCCGGCACGATGATCTCATCCTTCCCCCCTGGTTTGGTCTCAAAGCCTTTATAGGAGAACAAGGGTTGAAAGACCAGATAATCGCCCTTTTCCTGCAACAATAATCTTTTTTCCGGATCTCCGTCCTTCACCTCTTTTACCAGCGCCGGATCGAATTCCACGTGATAATCTTTGGTAAGCGGCAGGACAAATTCCTTCAGTTGCCTTGGCCAGTCCTCCATTCCGATGGTCATCTTCTTACTGACGGAGAATTTATCCACCAGGGCGATATCTTCCGGCTTATTCCAGAGGTAAAGGTTATTATTATAAAAGAACAGCAGGCTGCTGCTGCATTCATTAAGGCTTACGTCTACTGGCTGACCGTTGATCTTTACAAAACAGGTCAGCTCGAACTGCCCGTCCTGCACTTCCACATTGAAGAATGGCGTGATCGTCTCGTCGGCTATCCCTATGGGTTGCAGGTTGGCCGTCTTGAATGGTTTGTGGCCGTTGAGATAGAACACAAATGGGTTTGCCATTACTTCCGCAAATAATTTCTTAAGCTTCGGATGCAGATATTCCACCATCAGCTTCTTTGTCTCTTCCGGCAGATCGTCCTCTTCGTGATGAATGATGTTTTCCCAGATGCCGCTGAACGGAGAATTACGGTTCAGGTATTTATTGATCTCCGAGATCTGCATTTTCCGCAACGAAGGGATCAGCTGCTTGTCGGGTTCGTTAAAAGAATCGGTATTGATGAACTTGCTGAGATCCATTTTCTCCACCTTGCCGGAATAGGAGGACTGCTCCTCGTTGCTTTCTCCCGCAATGGCGTCCAGGGCGAAGCCTGGAAAGCTTCCATGGTTGAAGTTGAACACAATGCCCAGCCGCTGGGCGACGCCCGCCGGTTTTTCCTCCTCCGATACGATGGCCGGAGCCACAGTAGCCTCAACAGGCCTGGGTCTTCCCGTAGTCACCGGCGCAACGCGCTTGATGGAAAGGTCCAGCACCCTCAGGAAGGGCTTTCCTTCCTTATAGGTAAATTCAAACTTGCCCTTCAGGTCATCCTCCAGCGAATAGCCGTATGCCTCGAGCAATTTATTCTTTTCCTTGTCCCAGTTGCGGATGCTGTCAAAATAATAAGCGCCGTGAGCGCGGAGCAATTGTAAAAAAACGATCACCTTGGGCAGGCAAAGGGGGTGGGCTGCATCGGGGTAATCGCTGCTGGTGTCGAAGTTCCTTTCTTCATTTTTCCGGATGACGACCTGCCAGGGCTTCCCATCCAGCTGAACGGAAGCCTTTACCAATTCGTCTTTGGCCAGACTGATGGTCGCCTTTTGGGTAGCCAGGAAGGTATCGGCCTCGGCAAGGGTTTCAGGAGAACAGAGAAGGCGGATACTTTTCAGGTCTATGAACTTCATTTTCACAACCGTATGCTGCTGATCGTATTGTACCTGCTCGGCTTTCAGCATATTTCTGTCCAGCAGCTCCTGCAGCTGGATAAGCGCGCCCGCCTCATGACGGCAGATATCGCCCAGATTGTAAGGGCAGCTGCAGCGGATGGAAAGCGTCTTGGCGTCTTTGAACTTTTGTACGTAGACCTTGTAATAGGTAGCATAGCTGTCATCCTTTACCCGGAAGGTGACAGATTCGAACAACTCATCGTATTCGACCAGCTCCACGTACCCAATGGCATGGATCTTTTTCCCCCGGCGAATCACTTCATCGGTCCCATTGGTATACACATATTTGATAAGGTGCGGTAACGCCATTATATTATTTAGAGTTTGCGGTTCACAGCCCGTCCAGTGTCCCCCGACTGTGAAAAGGGCAATCTGCAAAACTAAAGGAAAAAAGGTGAGTGTAGAAAAGATTTCCTGACCCATTAAAAATAATTAATAATTCTTTCTTATGCATTTGGAATAGCTATTGCCAGATATACCTTTGTGTTCACAGATCAGTCCCGTTAAACCGATTTAATATGATCATTCGTACTAAGATTGTCCCCCTTATCCTGTTCATATCGGCTGTACCCGCCTTATCTTTCGCACAAAGCCCGAAAAAAGCCGACAAATCCACGCTTGCCAGCCTGGAAACGCATATTCAGTACCTCGCAGACGACAAGCTGGAGGGCAGAAGGGCAGGCAGTCCGGGTGAAAAAATGGCCGGCGACTATATAAGCATTGAATTCGCCAAGGCCGGTCTGCAGCCAAAAGGGGACAAGAATGGCTGGTTACAGGCCTTTGAGATCGATGAGGGCAGGCAGATCAGCACGGATTCATATTTTTCGGTGAATGACCGGATGATCCAGCCCGGCAAGGAATATTTTCCACTCTCCTTCAGCGCTTCCGGCTCCGTTGCCGGATCACCCGCCATTGCTTTGCAGGAAAGCGGAGTACCCTGGTTCGTCGATCTGAAGGAAATGCTCGAAACCGGCCAGAACAACCCCCATTTCGACTTCGATGAGACCATCCGCGCCAGGATAAAAGAATGTTCAAAAAAGGGAGCTACGGCCGTTATTCTTTACAATACCTCCAGGATTGCGGAGAATCTTGCCTTCGATCCCCACGACAAGTCGGAACCGGCGGCTATTCCCGTACTTTTCATAACAAAGGAGGCCAAGAAAAAGTGGCTCCGGGACGAGTCGGCCTCGCTGGATATAAAAATACGGGTAGGCTTTACCGAAAAGACCCGGACCGCCCGGAACGTGGTGGGATATCTGGATAACGGGGCAAAGACAACGGCGATCATCGGGGCCCATTACGATCATCTTGGCTTTGGGGAAGACAGTAACTCCCTGTACCGGGGGACGGAAAGACAGATCCATAATGGAGCCGACGACAACGCAAGTGGGGTGGCAGGGATCATCGAACTGGCAAAACTGCTCAAACAGTCCAGGCTCAGGAACAATAATTACCTTTTTATCGCTTTTTCGGGCGAAGAACTGGGCCTTTTGGGCTCGAAATATTTCGTGGAACATCCCCCCATCGATCTGAAGACCGCGAATTATATGATCAACCTGGACATGGTTGGCCGGCTGAACGACAGCAGTCATTCCCTGACCATCGGTGGTTATGGCACATCCCCTGGCTGGGGAGAGGCCTGTAACACGGGGGCCGAAAGAAAATATTTCACCGTAAAGTATGACAGCAGCGGCACGGGGCCGAGCGATCATACTTCCTTTTACCGCAAGGATATTCCCGTGCTCTTCTTTTTCACCGGGATCCACAGCGATTATCATAAGCCAACCGATGATTATGATAAGATCAATTATCCGGGAGAGCTACAGGTATTGAAGTACATTTATAGCATCGTCTGGAACCTGAATAACAAAGGCCGGCTTAGCTTCACGAAGACCCGGGAAGTGCAGATGGGATCGTCCAGGTTCAGCGTTACGCTGGGCATTATGCCCGACTATTCCTTCAGCGGGAACGGGGTCAGGGCGGACGGGGTCAGCGATGGGAGACCGGCACAGAGGGCGGGAATAATGGCCGGCGATGTGATCCTTCAGCTCGGGGATTATCCGGTGCCCTCCCTTGAAAAATACATGCAGGCGCTGTCGAAATTTAAAAAAGGAGACACGACCATCGTAAAATACAGAAGGGGGAACGATACCTTGTCGGCATCGGTACAATTTTAATTTTCGCGCATGAAGCTGAAGCTCACCATTGATGATCTGGCCAACGATTTTTTCGAAGACACCCGGTTGCTTGGCGTTGTGGCGCCTGTAAAGGATTACCAGTTCTGCTGGCAACTGAATACCCGGTTACTGTTCGATTTCCGGATCAACAATGATATCGAGATCCAGCTGAGCAAAAAGCAACGCAAATATTTCTTCGGGGTGTATGAACACTGCGAATCGAATAATAGTCTGAAACATTTCCTGTACAACAATCAGTTCGACGGAGAATACCTGCTTCCCGAATTCAAGCATCTCGATTTCCTATGGCTGCTGAAAGGGGATCCTGTAGGGGAGGATAAGCTGAAGGAGCTTATGAGTTCCATAAGATCCATGCCTGGCGTGCAATTGGTGACAGAGCTGACCCAGGAGAAGATAAAGAACAAAGGGCATCTGATATTCTGACCGCTTCCGCGACGGCCCCAATGCAATGCCAGCCAACAATTTGTGAAACAAAAAATCAGATATATGTGGGAAGAAAAGAATAACACCCTGTACCGGAAATTCGGATTCAAGAATTTCTCGGAGGCCTTTGCCTTTATGACCCGGGTTGCGCTGGAGGCGGAAAAGATGGACCATCATCCACTGTGGACCAATGTCTACAACCAGGTGGAAGTATGGCTTTCCACACATGATGCGGGCGACATTGTCACAGAAAAGGACAGGAAGCTGGCAAAAAAGATCGACGGGCTGGTCGCCTAGCTGTTCATGCTGGCGAGGAACTCTTCATTGCTCTTCGTTCCGCGCATGCGTTTCAGCAGCTCATTCATAGCTTCTTCCGTATTCATGTCATTGAGATACACGCGGAGGAGGTTCATCCGCTGCAATACTTCCCTGTCCAGCAAGAGGTCGTCCCTGCGGGTAGAGGAGGCGACCAGGTCGATGGCGGGATAGATCCGCCTGTTGGCCAGGCGGCGATCCAGTTGCAGTTCCATGTTACCCGTTCCCTTGAACTCTTCGAAGATGACTTCATCCATTTTGGAGCCGGTATCGATCAGGGCAGTAGCCAGGATCGTAAGGGAACCGCCGTTCTCGATCTTACGGGCGGCGCCAAAGAACTGTTTCGGTTTTTGCATGGCATTCGCTTCCACACCGCCGGATAATACTTTACCGGATGAGGGAGCCACCGTATTGTGGGCGCGGGCCAGACGAGTGATGGAATCAAGGAGGATCACCACATCGTGTCCGCATTCTACCAGCCGCTTGGCTTTCTGCAAGGCAATGGTAGAGACTTTTACGTGTTTTTCTGCGGGTTCGTCGAAAGTGGAAGCGATC
>DATHHO010000096.1:0-15017 GCA_035317125.1 Puia sp. | reverse complement strand
TTTCAGTTTTTTCATGTCGAGGTTGCGCTCGAACCATTGGTACATGTTGCGTGAACCCAGCGCCTGATAGCCCTGGGACGGGCGTTGCGCGCTGTTCTCGGAATAATTGAGACTGGTAGAGACGACCAGGGAAGGAGTTATATTCAATGAGCCGGTAAAAGAGAGGTTGTTTCTTTTCAGCCAGGTATTTGGTTCTATGCCGGTGACATCGGAATTGTTATAGGACAGCCGGAAGGCCTGGTTCTGACCGCCGCCGGCAAAAGAGAGGCTGTTGTTGAGCGTCCGTCCGGTAACGAAATAGTCTTTTATATTATCGGGATGCGGGATGAAAGGAGTGGCTTTGCCGAAGTTGGGGTCTGCGGGATAAAAGCTATACTGCTGTCTCACCGGCGTGCCGTCCATTTTCGGGCCCCAGCTCTCATCCCAGCTGCCGTCGACATATTTTGTGCTGACCCCGTTGATGGTGATAGTCGGGAAGTTCAGGCTGGAGCCTGCGCCATAGGTGTTCTGCAGGGGCATAAAATTACCCGCTTTTTCCACCGAGGCGGCGGAGCTGAACTGCACCGTCGGCTGTTTGTTCTTACTGCCTTTTTTTGTGGTGATCATGATAACGCCGAACTGACCGCGCAGGCCATAGAGGGCGGAGGCCGCCGGGCCTTTGAGTACATTCACCGATTCGATATCGTCGGGGTTGATGTCCTGGGCGAGGTTGCCATAATCCCGGCCACCTTTATCGGCATAATTGGTATTGGAGATCGGGGTATTGTCCACCACGATCAGCGGTTCGCCATCGCCGGTCACCGAATTGACGCCCCTGATCTGGATCTTCTGCGTCCCACCCATGCTGGCGGCGGAAGAGCCCGAAACCTGTACCCCGGCAATTTTGCCCGACAGCGATCCGACGACGTTCTGTTCCTTTGCTATCGTGAGATTGCTGCCGCTGACCTGCTGGGAAGAATAACCTACCGAGCGTTCTTTCCGGGTGATGCCGAGGGCTGTGACGACCACCTCATCCAGCTTATTGTTCCCTTCCTTCATGACAAGATCATAGGTCAGCACTTCCTTGTCGGTTATCCTGATATCTATGATGAGGGTCGCTAACCCAACTGCGGATACATGCATTTTATAGCTGCCCGCTTTCAGTCCGGTGATCGTATATTCTCCATTCTGATCCGCAGCGGCGCCTTTATCTGCTCCTTCTATCATGACCGAAGCATTGGGTACCGGCTCTCCCGATGCAGATGTGATCTTTCCTCTGATGCCTCCGTCAAATACGCGTATATCGGGCTGTTGCCGGAGAGAGTCGGAGGGATAGCCTTTTATTTTCTTTATGACGATATTACTGTTTACCAGCTGATACCGCAGGCCGGTATTTCGCAGAAGCTCTTCCAGCACACGGGCGACGGAAAGGTCCGTAGCCTGGTAGTTGATATTGTTATAGCCGGCGAGGTCGTTCGTCTTGTAGGTGAAAGGCAGCCGGGTAATGGATTGGATCTCCCGCAGCGCATGTTTCAGGGTGGCATTTTTCAGCTGCAGGGATACGGTCACTTTATCCAGGTCCTGGCCGCTGCTGTCACGTGCCACCAGTAATCCGCCTGTAAGAAGCAATATACCCAGAAAAAATGCTCTCATAAATAGCGCTTTGTGCTGTTTTGTAAGCCGCAGACCGGTCAGGACGCGCTTTTTTACGTACAAATTCATAGCTTTGGTCAGTTTTAAATAATTCGTAAACAGGTTATTTTAAGACGCCGGGCCGCTTCCAGCTCGCAACTGGGGCGGTCCTTTTTTTTGGTTATCCGGGCGGGGGATCATCGATCGGCATATAGTTGTCGGTTTGTTTTTATTGAATGATATACCAGCCATTTGCCTGCTTCAGGTTCGTGTCCGTAAGCTGGCATAAAACCTCCAGCGCCTGTTCTATCCCTATCTCTCTCCGGAATTCGGTGGATACCTTTAAATTCCGGACGGTGGCGTTGTCGATCTTTATCTTTACGTTATACAGCCGTTCCAGGTCGGCGATGATGTCTTCAAAATCCTCATCTTCATAAGACATGTCCCCATGCTGCCATGAGGCTACCTGAGTGGGGGCGATCTTTTTTTCTTCCACCGTATTGTGCAGGCTGTTTACTTTGACCTGCTGTCCGCTGATAAGGGTTGCGACAAGGACCTCGTCATAGCTTACTTTTACTTTTCCCCTGCTTACAGAGACAATGATATTCTGCCGGTCGGGGTATGCCTTTATATTAAACGCCGTCCCCAGTACGGTGGTCGATATTTTCCCGGTATGGATGATAAAGGGGGATCTGTCCGCATGTTTTACGTCAAAATAGGCTTCGCCGGATAATACGACCTCCCTTTTTCCGGTATTGAAATGATCCGGGTATTCCAGTGAGCTGGAGGCGTTCAGCCACACTTGTGTGCTGTCGGGTAATAACAGGTATTTGTATTCGGAACGTTCCGTTTTCTTTTTGGTCAGCAAGGCTGTGGCGGATGTCTTTTCGCCGCGGCCCGCTCCATGGATGAGCCAGACAGCCGCACCGAACAGCAGCAGACAGACGACCATGACCAGGGCAGGCGCCAACCGCCCCTTTAAACGGTTTTTCCGGCCGGCGGCCGGGTCGGCATCCATTTCCGGTAAAATGATCTTGCCGTATTCGTTTACGTAGGAGTGCGAAGGGTGAGTCTGCTGCATATCGTCATATGCTTTTTTGACCATATCCCTTAATGGTTCGTCCTCATGCGAGGCACGGATATACGAAAAAAACTCTATCAGTTCCTCCCTGGAGAATTTGTTCTCTAAATACTGCCGGAAAAGGTATTTTATTCTTTCTTCCATCGAAAAGAAGGTTGGCTTATACTAAATAGACGAAGCAGAAGGAGATTTCTACTAGTCCGACCCGTAAAATTTTAAAATAAATGGGAAAACAGCCCTATGTTCCTGGAGACGAAGCTGCGTATGGAATGGAAGGCCGCTGCCAGATGGTTCCTGACGGTATGGTGGGAAATAGCCAGTTTCCGGGCGATCTGGGCGTGGTTCAGCCCGTCTTTTTTGCTCAGGCAATAAATACGTTTCCGCTGGGGAGGCAGACGGTCGATGGCATTCTGGACGATCTGGTTGTATTCCTTTGCCTCTATCCATTCGTCCGTATCGTTACGCGCCTGGGCGGCATTATTCCAGATATTGTCGATCAGACGATTGTCTGCCGCGGTCTTGCGCAGGAAATCGATCACTTTGTTTTCCAATACGCGGTACAGCCAGGCTTCTATATTCTGGATCTCGTTCAGGTGGTGCCGCTGTTCCCACAATTTCAGAAAGACTTCCTGGATGATGTCTTTGACATATTGTTCCGATTTGGTCAGGCCCAGCGCCAGAGAATACAGCCTGTGTTCATGCTTCTTAAAGACGTCCGCAAAGAGCATCTCCAATTCATGTTCATCGCCATTGGTATGTATGGGAGGCAGGTAGTTGGTCATAGATAATGCAAAACTCCATTGTATTCTGGTGTTTTAAAGTTACTGAAAAAAATATGACAAACCCAATGACCCTTAATTCTTTTTCTTTGTGTCCTTTGCGTCCTGTTTTTGCTTAGCCTCATCATCCTTCTTTTTCTGCTCTTCATCTTCCTTCTTCTTTTTTTCCTTTTCCTTCTTCTTAAAGAACCCTCTGAACAGGAAATTGTGTTTCGCAGCCTCCATATTTTCATTGAGGCCTTGCGTGCTCTTTTTAAGATTTTTCATCGTTGAACTGAGGTTGGTGGACAGGGAAGTGTCGACCAGCAGCTTGCCCAGTGCGCCCTTGCCCTGATTGATCCGGCTGGTGATATCGGCCAGGTTAGCCGTGATGATCGCCGCATTATCGGCCGAGGTCTTTACGCTGGCCATGATCTGGTCCGTCTCGATAGGCTGGGTCGATCCGAGGACATCCCGGTCACTGACCGTAGCCTGTCCCTGGGTGCCGGGCGCGATAACGATGACCTTGTCGCCCATCAGCCCTTCCGAGCCGATGCTGGCCTTGGCATCCTTCTTTATGAATGGCTGGATCTTGTGCTGGATGATCATCTGGACCTCCACCGAAGTATCGGTCACCAGCGCAATATTATCCACCGTGCCCACATCGATCCCCCCAAAGCGGACGTTGCTCCCGATCTTCAGCCCGCTCACCGAACTGAACCGGGCGCTGATGTGGAATACGGTGCCGAATTTGTTCTTCTGCTTGCCGATATAGTAAATAGCGGCAACCGCTACAACAAGGGCCGCGACGGCAAAAAATCCCAGTTTCCATTTATAATTCTTTTCTTTTGGCATAGCGTTGTTTTTTTAAGCGAAAAATGTTTTGATCCATTCGTCGTCCGATCTCTCCAGCTCGGCGTAGGTGCCTTCGGCAACGACGACCCCTTCCTTCAGCATGACGATGCGGTCGGCCGTTATCCTGGCGCTGGCCATGTCGTGCGTGATCATTATTGAAGAGATATTGTATTTTTTCTGTAAACTGTGGATCAGTTCGCTGATCTCTTTGGATGTACCCGTGTCCAGCCCGGTGGTCGGCTCGTCGTACAGCATAAGCTCGGGTCGCAGGATCAGCGTTCTGGCCAGTCCGATCCTTTTGTTCTGTCCCCCCGATAATTCGGAAGGCATCTGGTCGATCACGTCGGGAAGTCCCACATTGTCCAGCATTTCTTTGATCAGCGCATCCCTTTTCTCCTTCGTCATATTCTTTTTATGCCGTCTCAGTGGGAAGGCCAGGTTCTCCCTTACGGTCATCGAGTCGTACAGGGCGGAGTTCTGGAAAAGGAAACCGATCCTTACCCTTGTCTCATTCAGTTCCTTATAATTAAGCGTAGCGATATCGTGTCCAAAGACACAGAGCTCTCCTTCGTCGGGCGTCTCCAGGCCGACCAGGCATTTGATCAGCACGGATTTTCCGGATCCGGATTTTCCCAGCACGACGAGGTTCTCTCCTTTGTATACGTGGAGGCTCGCGCCTTTCAATACGGCGTGGTCCTTAAAGGATTTGTGAACGTTTTTGATCACGACCACCGGATCGTTTGTACCGCCGGGGCCATCTCCGCTCATCGAACAGGTACCGCCTTCCGGCTGCTCTTCCAATCCATCCGATCCTTCCCTTTGCGTGACTTCCCCGGCGCCGGACTCACCGGCCATCGCGTGGTCATTGGCGCCCGGCTCCCCGGTCCGGAGATCAGGTCTCTCCATTACTTCCTGCTCCTCATGTGTTCTTTCGTCTGCAAACTTTTCCATATATGATGATTTTTATAAAAGGTCAGTGATCTGCGCCGCCAGCATATCGATGACAAATACGGCAAGGGACGCGGCTATGACGGCCGAATTCGCGGCTTTACCCACGCTCTCCGTCCCTCTGGCTGCATGAAATCCTTTATAACAACCGATGATCCCCACCACGAACCCGAAAAAGAACGACTTGATGATGGCCGGAAAAACATCGATGAATTCAAGATGTGCGAGACCTGCAACAAAAAAATGCCGCATGGACGTAGCGTCATGGATATTCATGGCGACATATCCGCCCACCAGTCCGATCGCATCGGAAAAGATCGACAGCAGCGGGATCATCAGGGTAGTGGCGAGCACCCGTGTAACGACAAGGAACCTGTAGGGGTCGATGGCCGATACCTCCATGGCGTCGATCTGTTCGGTGACCCGCATGGAACCCAGCTCGGCGCCCATTCTCGAACCGATGTTGCCCGAACAGATCAGGGCCGTTATCACAGGCCCGATCTCTCTGACCAGCGATACGGTCACCATACCGGGGATCATCGACACCGCGCCGAATGCCGCCATGGAAGGCCTGCTCTGGATCGTCAGCACCACTCCCATGATAAAACCCGTCAGGCCGATGAGAAAAGTCGATTTATAACCAACCAGATAGCACTGGTAAAGGATCTCCCTCCATTCATAAGGGGGTTTGAACACCTCCCGGAAGAAGCGGGCGGCAAAGGACACCATATCTCCCACGCCGTAAAAGAACTTTTTCATTTCGCTCTTTTTCTGGATGACGCTGATCTTTGCTTTCTGATATGGGGGAATGGGTTGTTGCATATGATCGTTATCGGGTTTGCCCTGACAGGACTCAAGTTTCAATTATTAATCCAAAAGAAGGGCCCCTTCACATGAATCGGGAATTGCTCCATATAACCGGGGCATTCAGGCTGGAAAAGCCTTTGCGGCATGGGATTATCCTTGCTGAAGGATCAGAAACTGTGGAAATACTTCCCCATCTTTTCGCATACAACGATATGGTTTATCGCTTACATTTGTCCCTCTTAGCGAAGTTTGCTAACTCCGGCATTTTCAATAAATTCCTGTATGATATTGATCGTGGATGACAAGCCTGAAAACATTTTTTCTCTTAAGACCATATTGGAATTACATTCCTTTCCAACCGATACGGCCCTGGGCGGAGAGGAAGCGCTCAAAAAGATCCTCAGAAATTCCTACGCGCTTATCATCATGGATGTTCAGATGCCGGGAATGGATGGGTTCGAGGTGGCCGAGACGATCAGCGGGTATAGTAAGGCAAAGGACACCCCGATCATTTTCCTTTCCGCCGCCAATACCGACAAGAAATTCATCACCAAAGGTTATATTTCGGGCGGCATCGATTATATCACCAAGCCGATAGACCCGGATATCCTACTGCTGAAAGTGAAGACCTTCGTCCGACTCTATGAGCAGAACAGGGAGCTGAACAATATACAGGCCAGCCTTCGGTCGGAGATCGAATTCCGAAAAAAAATAGAAGCCGAGTTGCAGGAGGCAGGGAAAAAGAAAGATGAATTCATCAGCATCGCCAGCCATGAGCTGAAGACGCCCCTGACCACGATCAAGGCCTATGTACAGCTGCTCGACCGGAGCCTCAGCGATGAAGACCCGACAAAAATGTATGTGGAAAGGGCGCTGGTGCAGGTGAAGAAGCTGGACGATCTTATCGTTGACCTGCTGGATCTGTCGAAAATAGAAAGCGGGAAGCTGAAGTTCAATAAGAAGACCTTTAATTTCGAGACCATGCTTTCCAGTGCGGTGGAGATGATCCGGCAGACCTATCCGGAGTACCGGATCGTCCGCAAAGGGGAGGCGGACACGGAGCTTTACGGTGACGAAATGAGGATCGAGCAGGTGATCGTCAACTATCTCACCAATGCCGTAAAATACTCGCCCGATCATAAAGAGGTAGAGATGGAGGTCTGTATCCGGCCAGACCGGCGCGTATCCGTGTTGGTAAAGGACTCCGGCATCGGCATCGGGAAGGAGAACCAGGCCAGCATCTTCAGCAAGTTCTACCGGGTGGAAGAGTCCGCCAACCGGTTCCAGGGGCTTGGCATCGGCCTGTATATCTGCGCCGAAATACTCCGCCGGCATGACGGGGATTTTGGGGTGGAGAGCGAGCTGGGAAAGGGTTCGGCCTTTTATTTTTCGATCCCCCTGACCGGGGGCCCGGTGACGCAGTGACTGGCCTGGCCACGCGGCTACCGGCCCGTGCGATCGGGAGACCCAGGCACCGCGCGACCATTGATTTTTAAATAATTTAAGCGGAATATAAATGAATGCTCTTAAGCGCCCCAGCCTTTTACGAAACCTGCAGATCGGATTCGGTCTTTCCTTACTTATCCTTGTCATTACTTCCATTGCTTCTTTCAGCAGCATCCAGCGTCTTCTCGAAGGTTCCCGCTGGGTGGACCATACCGACTCCGTGATCGTCAAGCTGGAAAGGACCCTGTCGACCATAAAGGATGCCGAGACGGGGCAAAGAGGTTTCCTGCTTACGAACGATACCAGTTTCCTGACACCTTATTACGGAGCCAGGGAAAAAGCGCTGATCATCGTGGATTCCATCCTGGTCATGACTGCCGATAACCCGGAGCAGCAGCAGAGCGGGGCCGAGCTCAGGAATATCCTGGCCATGCGGCTCACCGTGCTACAGCAGAGCATCGACCAGAAAAGGTCGGACAATATCTTTAATGTCGCCGACCTGCGGAAGGGGAAAGAATTTATGGACCAGACGAGGGAGATCATCCAGAAAATGCAGGAAGAGGAGCACCGGCTTCTGGTAATTCGCCTGGCCAATGTAAAACAATTCTCTGCCTATACCCCGGTCCTGATCATCGTCGCGGCCATCCTGTCGATCCTCATCACCGTTTTCTTTTACCGGAGGGTCTACAATGATTATCTGGAAAGAGCGGCGCTGTATGCGGAGCTGCAGAAAAAGGACGGGGAGATCACCCGGAGGATCGATATCATCCAGGGCATCGCGGACAAGATCTCCGCGGGTAATTATCAGACCCGGGTCACGGACGAAGAAAAGGACGGGCTTGGAAGCCTCGCCGGCTCCCTGAATAAAATGGCGCAGTCGCTGGAATATTCGTTCGACCTGCTGTCGGATAAGGAATGGATGCAGACGGGCATCGCCACCCTGAACAGTGAAATGGTCGGGCAGCTGGATATGCGCACCATGGCGGCCGGGATCATTCAATTCGTCGCCGGATACAGCCACAGCCTGTTGGGTGCTTTGTATGTACTGGACCCTGCCGATCATTCGCTGGCGCTGGCCGGATCCTATGCGCTGGCGCATGGGGGCAGCCGGGAGGTGATCCGGGAAGGAGAGGGGCTGGCTGGACAGTGTGCGCTGGAGGGGAGAACGAAATTGGTAACGGATATCGGGGCCGGCAAATGGGTTCTCAACTTCGCAGCTGGCGCCGTCGCCCCCAGGAATATGATCGCCTTTCCTTTCTTCCATGAGAAAAAGGTCAAAGGGGTGATCGAACTGGGCTCGCTGGAATCGTGGTCGGAGCGGGAGCAGGAATTTTTTAACAACATCGGCAGCGATATCGGCAGCGCTGTCAACGGGATGCAGAACCGTGAAAAATTGCAGGAGCTGCTCGAAGAGACCCAGACCCAGACGGAGGAACTGCAGTCGCAGCATACGGAAATGGAAAATCTGAACAGCGAGCTGGAAATGCAGGCGGAGAAGCTGCAGGTCTCCGAAGAGGAACTGAAAGTACAGCAGGAAGAGCTCCAGCAGACCAACCAGGAACTGGAAGAGAGAAGCCGGATGCTGGAAGAAAAAAATCATCTCGTCACCGTCAGGAACCTGGATATCCAGAAAAAGGCGGAAGAGCTCGCGCTGGTCACGCGTTATAAATCGGAATTCATGGCGAATATGTCCCATGAGCTGAGAACACCCCTCAATTCCATCCTGCTGTTGTCGAGGCTGCTGGCGGAGAATACTGAAAAAAATCTTTCCGGCGAGCAGATCGAATATGCAAAGGTCATACAGAATTCCGGTAACGGGCTGCTGGAACTCATCGATGAGATCCTCGATCTTTCCCGGATCGAATCCGGCAAGCTGCCGCTCGAACATATGATCGTGCCGATGTCGGAGATCATGGAAGATATGCGGATGCTGTTTGCCCCACTGGCAAAGGACAAGGGCCTGCAACTGAATATCATCGCGGAAGAAGGGGCGCCAAAACAGCTGGAGACCGATAAGATGCGGCTGGAACAGATCCTGAAGAATCTGCTGTCCAATGCCTTCAAATTCACTCCTCATGGCCATATCACGCTGAGGATATCCGCTTCCGCTACAAGGAGGAATAGTATCGATTTCTCGGTACAGGATTCCGGTATCGGTATTCCGGAGGAGAAACATGCGCTTATTTTCGAGGCCTTCCAGCAGGCCGATGGTTCGACCCGCAGAAAATACGGGGGCACGGGGCTGGGATTGTCCATCAGCCAGCAACTGGCAAAATTGCTTGGCGGCGAAATCACCCTGTCCAGCACACCGGGAGAGGGATCGGAGTTCCGGGCATCCATACCCGAATTCAAGACAAGTCCTCCCGGGGAAGAGCCGGTCCTGCTTCCCGAAAAAGAGCCGGCGCCCGTTCAGCGTTCCCCGGCCTATACGCTGCCCGATATTCCTGCCGCTATCCCCGATGACCGCGACAGGCTGACGGAGGCGGATAAGGTATTGCTGATCGTGGAGGACGATACTCGTTTTGCCAAAGCCCTGCTGGATTTCAGCCGGCAGAAAGGGTACAAAGGCATTGTGGTTGTCAGGGGTGACGAAGCCATAGACATGGCAAAGAAATATTCGCCGCTGGGCATCCTGCTGGATATCCAGCTGCCTGTGAAGAGCGGCTGGGAAGTGATGGAGGAACTGAAGAAAGATCCACAGACCCGTCATATCCCCGTGCATATCATGTCCTCCATCGAGGCGAAAAAAGAAAGCCTGCTCAAAGGCGCAGTCGACTTTGTTTCCAAACCGCTGGCCTTTGAGAACATGGATTCGATCTTTAAAAAGATCGAGCATGCCCTGAACAAGAGCCCGAAGAAAGTCCTTATCGTCGAGGACAATGCCCGGCATGCCCAGGCGCTGGCCTATTTTCTGGCCACTCATAACGTACACTCGGAGGTGTCGGGCACGGTCGGCGATGGGATCAGCGCGCTGAAGCGAAAAGAAGTTGACTGCGTGATCCTGAACCTCGGCGATCTCGATGGAAAGGGGTATGAGCTGCTGGACCCGATCAAGCAGAGCCCGGATCTGGAAAATATCCCCGTTATCGTGTTCACGGGCAAGAGCATCTCGAAGGGAGAGGAGCTGAGGCTGAAGCAGTATGCCGACAGCATCGTTGTAAAAACGGCTCATTCCTACCAGCGGATCCTTGATGAGGTGTCCATCTTCCTCCATCTGGTGGATGAAGGCCGGGAAAAGTCTTCGGCGCGTGCTTTTGGTAAGCTGGGCGCGCTTGATGAAGTGCTGAAGAATAAGACGGTCCTCGTCGCAGATGATGATGTCCGTAATATCTATTCCCTTACCAGGGCCCTGGAGACGCATAAGATGAAAGTGCTGTCCGCCATGGATGGGAAAGAGGCCCTGGCCGCTCTGGAGGAAAGCCAGGCCCCGGCAGATATCATCCTTATGGATATGATGATGCCGGAAATGGATGGATATGAAGCCATCGAAAGGATAAGAAGAAATCCCCGGCTGAAGCATATCCCGGTCATTGCGGTTACGGCGAAGGCCATGGCGGGCGACCGGGAAAAATGTATGCGCGCCGGGGCATCGGATTATATTTCCAAACCTATCGACAGCGATCAGCTGGTCTCTTTGTTGCGGATATGGCTTTATGATAAATAATACTTCCATACAATACGAAGAGCTGGAAGCGCTGCTGAACGATGTCTTCACCTTATACGGGTATGATTTTACGGAATATTCAAAGGCCTCCCTTCAGCGAAGGGTGGAGCGGCTTTTTTCCATGGATAAATCCGAGCGGTTTTCCGAATTCCGGCGGAGGCTGCTGAATGATCCGGGATATTTCAAACGGTTTGTCGAGGAGATCACGGTGAACGTAACGGAAATGTTGCGTGACCCATCTTTTTACCGGATGATCCGCAGCACGATCCTGCCGGTCCTCGCCACCTATCCATTTATCCGCATCTGGCATGCCGGCTGTTCGACGGGGGAGGAGGTCTATTCGATGGCTATCCTGCTGAAAGAGGCGGGGTTGCTGCAAAAGTCGCTCCTGTATGGGACGGATATCAATCCTCTCGTCATCGAGAAAGCGAAGAAGGGTATCTTCCCGGTCAGCCAGATGCAGAAATATTCCGAAAACTATATTCAGTCGGGTGGGCTTAAGGATTTTTCAACGTATTATACCGCCAATTATCAGCTGGCGAAATTCGACTCCGGTCTCAGCGAAAAAATGATCTTTTCCACGCACAACCTGGCCTCGGATTTTTCTTTTAATGAATTTCAGCTCATCCTTTGCCGGAATGTGCTTATCTATTTTGAAAAAGGGCTGCAATCGAAAGTGTTTTCCCTCTTCGACAGCAGTCTGGAGAATTTTGGCTATCTGGCCCTTGGGGCCAAGGAATCTCTGCGGTTTACTTCCATCGAATCGAGATACCGGCAGGTGGGCAAAGAAAAAATATGGAGGAAGATCCATGAATGATATCAAGCTGATCGCCATCGGGGGCTCCGCCGGCAGCCTGCCCGTGATCCTGGACCTCGTATCCGCGATCCCGCATGGCTTTCAGACGCCCATGCTCCTTGCTCTTCACCGCAACGGTCTCTTCGAATCGAGTCTGGAGGAGCTGCTGTCTTCCAGGACGGGGTTGCAGATCCGGGAGGTGGAAGAGAAGGAGCCCATCACCCCGGGCACACTCTATATCTGCCCATCGGATTATCACGTGCTTATTGAAAAAGATCATAGTTTCTCCCTTGATTATTCGGAGCGGGTGAACTATAGCCGGCCCAGCATCGACGTCAGCTTCCGGTCGGCTGCGGATGTATATGGAAAGGGATTGCTTTGTCTGTTGCTCTCGGGTGGGAATAACGATGGAGCGGAAGGGCTGGAATATGTAAAGGAGAAAGGCGGCGTGACGGTGGTGCAGGACCCGCTTACGGCGGAAGTCCCCTTTATGCCTCAGGCGGCTATTACAAGAACAAAGATCGATTTTGTGCTGACCCCTTCGCAGATGCCCGGACTGCTGTTTCCACCGGCCTTTATTTTGCCGTGACTATTTTGCCATCAGCGGTTGGGAGATGGCATGGATGACGGTGTTTTCCAGTTCGGAAATATCAAACGGTTTCTGGAGAAAATAATCCGCTTTTGCATCCTGGGCGAGCTGGCTGACATTGCTGTTGGCGCTGAAGAAAATGACGGGTATTCCCTGAATATCTGGTTCGTTCTTAAGCTGTCTGGTCGCCTCGATCCCGCCAGGGCCCGGTATCCAGTTATCCATGAGAATGACATCGGGCTGATAGCTCCGGACATTTTCAAGGACATTGGAGGAATTATTGAGCGTGGATACGTCAAACCCCTTTTTTTTGAGAACGATCGCGCAGATCTGAAGGATATCCAGATCGTCATCAAATATCAATACCCGTTTGTTCATGTTACACAATTATAGCCATAAATTTTCGACCGGAAAGGTCATTCCTCTCAGGTACTAAAAATTTCATGCCATTTTTAAATGGCGAGTCCCCCGGCCCTGGGCCGGGGGACTCGCCGTTAGCGGCCATCAATGAATACTACCTTATGAATACTGGCTTCAGCGTGAACCAGGCCAGCGCGGGAAAAATATGCATAGGTATCGCCAGACCCGGAAATAGTTCGGGTGCTTCCAGATCAAGGGGCAATTTTGCCCCAAACGGGGCGAGCAGGGTAGCAAAGCTCAGGATGACAAACAGGAAATTAAAGACGATCTCGCCCTTGCGTTGCCATTTTTGGTCCAGCGCCCAGTATCCTATGGCTGCCAGCACGGCGCCGAGAAGGCTCGATGTCATGATCGCAGCCGGGCCCGCTACTTTTGAAAAATCCGCGCCTAAGGATGAATGATAAACTTTCGCATAGGCGAGGGAGACGATGCCCGACAGGATGCCCGCTGTGATGCCGAGGGCCAGTGATTTTTTGAACATGGTGGTTATTTTGGACCGGCTGGTCAGCTTTGGGTCTGACCGGGCGGCCTTATTTTTTTATTACCGGCACGGAAATATCCAGCTTGATGATCTCGCCCACATCTCCGCCCGGCTTGCCGATCCTGAAATCATTCCGGTTCACGGTGAAGCTGCCTGTAAAAGCGGCGCCTTTGGCTGTCTTCTGAAAGCTGAAAGGGATCGTGGTTGCTTTTTTAACCCCATGGATCTGGAGGTCGCCTTCTGCCAGCCAGCCGCTTGTGGTCTTTGATATCTTCCGGGAATCAAAGCTGATGACCGGATATTTCGCGACATCAAACCATTCCTCGCTCTTTGCATGTTTGTTCTGCAGGCCGTTGCCGGTATTGATGGAGGCTGCGTCGATGGTCACATTGAATTTCGCAGCGGCAGGATCCTGTTCATCGAAAAGGATGCTGCCTTTGAAATCCTTGAAGATGCCGGAGGCGTCATTGCTGGTGAACGAGATCGAGTAAGGCTCCGCGATCTGCCAGTTCTGTACGCTGATAAAGGTGAAGGCGCTCCCGGCCAGTATGAGCAGGGCCAGCACCGGGTAAATGATCTTTTTCATGATGGATTAGTCTTTTGTAAATTCTGCATTGGCATTCAGGGCCACTTCATCGCTCAGCATAGCTGAAGGCATAGCGGCTGCAATCCCGAAATCGCTTCTTTTGATCGTGCCCGTTACTTTGAAGCCGGCGACCGTCTTCTTGCTCTGGGGATTCACCGTCGTACCGTTGAAGACAACGTCCAGCACTACCGGTTTGGTGACGCCATGAAAGGTCAGATCGCCCGTAGCCTTGTAGTTTTTAGCGCTGAGCTTTTTGAAGGATGTGCTCTTGAAGCTGAGCGTGCCGAACTGTGCTGCGTCAAAAAAATCGGCGCTTTTCAGGTGAGCGTTCCGTTGTTCGTTGCCGGTGCTGATGCTGTTGATATCCGCGCTGAGCTCTATCACTGCATCGGTGAGGTCGTCTTTGGAGGAGGTTATTTTGGCTTCCACGCTGGTAAAGCTGCCGTCGATCTCGGAGATGCTGAGATGTTTGATCCCGAAATTGAGTTGTGAATGGGCCTTGTCCATGGTCCAGCCCTGTGCGAAACCGGCCGATGTCAGGAGGATAAATGCTGTGGTAATGATTGCGGTCTTTTTCATTTGTTTGTTTTTTGTGATGATGTGTTGAGAATAATTTTTGTTTTGAATGATTGCTGCTTGTACGCGGGGTGGTCCGACCGGCTTTAATCCAGTTCGATGATCAGGTCTTTTCTTGGCCGGCGGATCTTTTTGAGCGGCGCCAGCCAGTCGTTTTCTTCATCCCGGTAACCGAGCGGGAGCAGGGTGACGCTTCTGAGCCCCTTGGCTTCGAGCCCGAGTAATTTGTCCAGTTCCGGTCCGTTGAATCCTTCCATGGGAGTGGCATCCACTTGTTCCGTTGCGGCGGCCGCTATGGCTACCCCGAAGGCGATATAAGCCTGGCGGGCGGCGGATTGAAAACGCTCTTCGCGGGTCTTTGAAGCAAAAACCGTCTTCAGATGGCCCTTGAATGCATCC
>DATHHO010000095.1:0-21456 GCA_035317125.1 Puia sp. | reverse complement strand
CGGATACGACGATAGCCTGTGCCGCCGATTCGGTGACACATCGCAAGACCATCGGCAGGACGGGCCATCAGATGGCGTTGCGTTCATCCGCGACCACCCGGCTGAAAGTGATCGGCTGTATCCTGAGGGCCTATGGGGGCGATACCGTAAGCCCGTGGAATGTATCCGACGGATTGTATTATTTTTGGGATTGTGTGATGGAAGGTGGGGTGGATTTTTATTGTCCCCGCGGCTGGGCATACGCGGAAAATTGTAAGTTCATCGCGGATGACGGCCCCGCCTGTATCTGGCATGATGGGTCGGCAAACCCGGATTCAAAGACCGTGCTGAAAGACTGCTCCTTCTCGGGATACGACGGGTTCAGGCTGGGGCGCTATCACCGGGAAGCGCAGTTTTATCTGGTCCATTGTTCGTTCGCGGAGAACATGGCCGACCAGGATATTTATCTCGTTCCGACGGCTGTTCCGCTTCACTGGGGCAGAAGGATCTATTACTATGATTGCCACAAAAAAGGGAATGAATATACCTGGTATGCGAACAACCTGGATTCCGCGCCCGGCTCGCCCGCCCCGGAAAGTATAGGGGCACGATGGGTGTTTGGCGGCCGGTGGGATCCGGAAAACGAATTGAGGCAACAGGACGAGTACAAAAAATAAAAGTACAAACGGACACGATGAAAAGATCTGAACAATATTTACGCATGGCCACGCTGATGCTCTGCCTCAGCCTCATTACGGCGGTCCTCGACGCTCAGACAACGAGCGGGACGTCTGGCAGCGATCAGATGCAGACCTCAGCACAGACAGAGACCGGCTCCCCGTCGGAGAAAATGGCGGCAACGGTGATGGATCTGTGGAAAGATTCCTTGCCGGAAGGGACAACGCTGAAATGGAACTATGATCAGGGCGTCGTGTTGCGCGGCATAGAGGAACTATGGTATCGTACCGGCGACGGCCGCTATTTCCGGTATATACAGCATTGTATGGACAGGCTGGTGGACAAACAGGGCAATATCCTTACCTACAAGCTGGAAGATTATAATCTCGATAATATTCTGTGCGGCAGGATCCTGTTGTTGCTGTACAAAGTGACCAACCAGGAGAAATATTATAAGGCCGCCACCACCCTCAGACAGCAATTGCAGACGCAGCCACGCACCCGGGAAGGCAGCTTCTGGCACAAACAACGATATCCCTGGCAGGTCTGGCTCGACGGCCTGTATATGGCCCAGCCTTTTTACGCCGAATACGCATTGCTCTTTCATCAGGATACGGCCTTCAACGACATCGCCAGACAATTTGTTTTCATCGACAAGCATACCCGTGATCCGAAGACCGGGCTTTTGTACCATGGATGGGACGAATCCAGACAGGAAAAATGGGCGGATAAAACGACGGGTCACTCCCCGAATTTCTGGGGCCGTGCAATGGGCTGGTATGGCATGGCGCTGGTCGACGCGCTGGGTTATTTTCCCGCAGGGCATCCCGGACGCGCATCCTTGCTGGAGATCCTGCAACGCTTTGCGGTGGCGGTGAAGAAAGTTCAGGACCCTGGCACCGGCCTCTGGTGGGATGTGCTGGACAGACCTGGCGCCAAAGGGAATTACTCCGAAGCGTCCGCCAGCTGTATGTTCGTGTACGCCCTTGCCAAAGCAGTGAGACTGGGCTATCTGCCCGCCTCTTATCTGAGCACGGCGAAAAATGGATACAACGGCATTTTAAAAAATTTTATAACGGCAGGACCCGGCGGACGGCTGGAATTACAGGGAACGGTCGGCGTCAGCGGCCTTGGCGGCAATCCCTACCGCGATGGAAGCTATGAATATTACACGGGGGAAAAAGTAATACCCAATGATCAGAAAGGGGTAGGGGCATTCCTGCTGGCTTCGGATGAAATGGAATTATTGCCTTCGCTTGCCCTCGGAAAGGGGCGGACGGTGATGCTGGATTATTATTTTAACAACGAGCATAAAAAAGATGTCACCGGAACCATGACACGCTGGCATTATACCTGGGAAGATCAGGCGAACAGCGGTTTTTCGCTTTTCGGAAATGTTTTCCGGCAATATGGTATGCGCACGGATTCGTTGCCTTCTGCGCCAACAGCTGCCAATCTGAAAAATGCATCGCTGTATATCATTGTGGACCCCGATGATGAAAAGGAGAGCCCGGCGCCAAATTATGCTACGCCTGCCGACATACAAAATATCTATGACTGGGTCAGTAGCGGAGGAATATTATTGTTGATGAGTAACGATTCTGCAAATGCAGAGTTTACTCATTTTAACAGGCTGACGGAAAAGTTCGGGATCCATTTTAATCAAGACTCCCGTAATAAGGTGATTGGAAATAAATTTGAAATGGGCGCCTTTACCATGACAGCACAGGATGCGATATTCAAAATATCTAAGAAAATTTACATCAAGGAAATAAGCACCCTGAAACTTACGCCTCCCGCCCAGGCCCATTTTTCCGAAGGCGGAGACGTGATCATGGCCATTGCCAGGATAGGCAAGGGCTCAGTGTTCGCCGTTGGTGATCCATGGTTCTATAACGAATATTTCGACGGGAGGAAGCTTCCTGCCGGATACGAGAATTTCCAGGCGGGGAAAGACCTGGCGAAATGGCTTATTCAACAAGCCATGCGATAGGGACAATATTTTATAAACTGAGAGAGGTTGTTATGAAAAATTTTTTGGACGAGAATTTTATGCTGCATACGAAGGCAGCACAGCAGTTGTACCACGACTATGCAAAGGAAATGCCGGTCATCGATTACCATTGCCATTTGCCGACGCAGCAGATCGCTTCGGACCACCGGTTTGAGAACCTCACACAGGCCTGGTTGTACGGCGACCATTATAAATGGCGCGCAATGCGCACGAACGGGGTAGACGAGAGCTATTGCACGGGCGACCGCCCGGACTGGGAAAAATTTCAGAAATGGGCGGAGACCGTTCCGTATACGTTGCGTAACCCGCTCTATCACTGGACGCACCTCGAGCTACAGCGTTATTTCGATGTGCAGGAGGTCGTCAGCGGACGGACGGCTAAAAAGATCTACGGGGTATGCTCGGAAAAATTGCAGACAAAAGAATATTCCGTGCGCAACCTGCTCCGTAAAATGAATGTGATGGCCATCTGTACGACGGATGATCCGGTCGATTCCCTCGAGCACCATCTGAAGCTGAGGCAGGAAGGTTTTGAGATCCCGGTGTTGCCGGCTTTCCGCCCGGACAATGCCATGAATGTAGATAATCCAGAGAGTTTCAATGCGTATATAAAGAAGCTGGAGGCGGCCACTAATATTGCCATCTCCAATTTCAACGATTACCTGTTCGCGCTCGAGAACCGGCACGACTTTTTTGCGTCCATGGGATGCACGGTCTCGGATCATGGCCTGGAAGAGATCTATGCCGAAGAATTTACGGGCTGGGAGGTAGAGGCGGTCTTTAATAAGATCCATGCCGGGAAATGGCTCAATGAGCTCGAGCGCCGTAAATTCAGGTCGGCCATGCTCGTGCATTTCGCCGAATGGGACTGGGAAAAGGACTGGGTGCAGCAATACCATCTCGGGGCACTGAGGAATAATAACAGCCGCATGATGCAGCGCCTGGGCATCGATACGGGCTGGGATTCTGTCGGCGATTTCCCCCAGGGCAAAGCGCTGGCAAAATTCCTCGACAGGCTCGACAAAGAGGACAAGCTGGCCAGGACCATTCTGTACAACCTCAACCCCGCCGATAATGAGCTGGTGGCGACGATGGCCGGCAATTTCAACGATGGGTCGGTGGCCGGAAAGGTTCAGTTCGGCTCGGCCTGGTGGTTCCTCGACCAGAAGGAAGGAATGACCCGACAGATCAATGCCCTTTCCAATATGGGCCTGTTAAGCCGTTTTGTAGGCATGCTGACGGATTCGAGGAGCTTTCTTTCCTACCCGCGGCACGAATATTTCCGACGGATCCTGTGCAACCTGTTCGGGGAGGAGATCACCAACGGAGAACTGCCCAATGATCTGGAATGGGTCGGCAAGGTCATCAAGGATATCTGTTATTACAACGCCAAACAGTATTTCAATTTCCATCCTGCCAGCAGCTCGCTGGCTTATCTGGAATAAGCGGCCTGGCGCAATCGCTTCTTCGGGGCATCTTTATTGCATACCTACAAAAGCATGACCTTAAAAGCTTTGGTATGGAAAAGTTAAACGACAAACGGCTCAGCTTCGGCCAGCGGCACTGGTTCCTCCTATGCATCCTCGTGGCCATTCTAAGCCCGCTGGTGGTCTATTGGGTGAGGACCGGCGCTCGCAAAGAAGCCTACAAACAATCCGTGAATATACGCCCTGCGGGCAGTGATACCTCGTATAAGGTAGCCATTCCTGCCGGTGGCGCCGATTCGGGAAAAAGCGCGGCTGGCGATTCGTCCAAATCTCATTAATCATATTTAAACGCGACCATTATGGCAATGAAAGAAAAAAAGGCAGACCAGACAACGATGGATCTCCCCGAAGTAAAGGATATACCCGGACAGGAACATATCAGACCTATCCCGTTGACTGGGCTTTCCGACACCACGGCCTCTTCCGATGGTGAGGAAGGCAAGGGTATTCTCGATGATCCCGATGATCTGGGTCTGGTCATGGGTACGGAAGCCGATGTAACGCCGGAAGAAAGGGCCTTGCTGAAAAACGTGGGTGGTCTTGAGACAGGCACCGACGATGACAGTATCAGGGATGCCGCTCTCGATCAGACGGATGAAGATGGCGACCCACTCAATGAATCCAGCCTGGACAAAGATCTTGCAGGTGGGGATCTGGACGTCCCAGGCGCGGAAGACGATGACGCCGATGAAGCCCTGGGAGAAGAGGACGAAGAGAATAATGAATACAGTCTGGGAGACAACGAATAATTTATGTTCCGGGCTCGGCAACGGCGCCAATCCCGCCATTCACCGCACCCGGCCTGGATTTCTCTTCACCCCCATCGAACACCGCACGGGTCTGAGGCAGGCTGCCCGGGTAATGCTGCATGACATAATTGATCAGGCCCTCCCGGATATCACAGCGGAGATCGAAGGCATTCCCCGAACTGTTGGCGCTTAGCAAGGCTCTGACTTCGATCGTTTTTTCACTGGCATTGGTCACCTGCAGCAGGTTGACCCGTTTGTCCCACAAGGGATTCATCTCCAGCAACCGGGTCAGCTCTTTTCGCAGCTCATCCAGCGGAACGGTATAATCCAGGTATAAGAAAACGGTCCCCATTATATCCGCGCTGGTGCGTGTCCAGTTCTGAAAAGGTTTCTCGACAAAATAATTGATCGGCAGGACCAGCCTCCGCTGATCCCAGAGCTTCATCACCACATAGCTGAGCGTGATCTCTTCGACCCGTCCCCATTCCCCCTCTACCACCAACACATCGTCGATCCGCATCGGCTGGGTGAAGGCGATCTGAAAACCCGCCAGGAAATTTCCCAGCGAGCGCTGTGCGGCAAATCCTATGATAATACCGCCTACTCCCACCCCGGTAAGCAAACCGGCCCCCAGCTTTCGAAGGTTATTAAAACTCAGTAAAATGATACAAAGCGTTACGACGATGATCAGGCTGATGGCCAGCCGGCGGATGAACTGAAGCTGTGTGCGTATCTTCCGCTCCTTCAGATTATCCGCCTTCTGTATATCGAAAGAATGATAGACATAATCCTCAAATACTTTTACGATCGCGATCAGTACATTGGCGAACGATAGGGCAAGCAGGATCTCTATGGTCTTGTTGAGCGCGGGATAGAAGCTGGCTTTTATCTTCATCATGGGCAACAGCAGATTGAAGGCCAGCAGCGGCAAAAAATAACTGAAAGGCTTGCCCAGACGGGCCAGCATCGAGCGGCTGACGGAAAAGGCGGGAGCTCCGTCCCGGGGCTTTTTTCGCAGCAACAGGGATAGCATGAACTTGAGGATCAGGCCGATGAGGATCGCTACACCTGCAAGGATGCCGTCCCAGACATAATCCGGAAATTTATCGAACTGACTTAAAAATTGATCGGGCATTTATAATGGTTTACCGGGTCATGGTGATTATTCCCAATCTATTATACAAACTGTGTACCTTTTTTCACGGTGGGGGTCTTAGGATCATTCCTTTCTGCACGATCAGGAGCACAGCTCCCCTGGCACGGCTTTTTTATATCGCACGGTACAAGGGCAAATTAACAACATTCCTTTCATACTTAAATTTTTGCAACATGCAAAAGACAATGGAAAAAACCGCTGGAATTTCCTCCGCCGGCGCCGGAGAACAAGAACCTCAGCTTGAAGAATTTTTTATGGATATGCTGAAAGACATTTACTGGGCCGAAAAGCATCTCACCAAGGCTTTGCCGAAAATGAAGAGAGCGGCCACCACAAGTGAATTGCAGAATGCTTTCGAGGACCATCTCGCTCAGACGGAAGGGCACGTCACCAGGCTGGAAAAAGCGTTTGAACTGCTGGGCAAAAAGGCGCAGGCAAAGAAATGCGAAGCAATGGACGGACTTACAAAAGAGGCCGATGAAATGACGCAGGAAACCGAAAAAGGCAGCATGACACGTGACGTGGCGCTGATCGCCGCAGGGCAGAAGGTGGAGCACTATGAGATCGCTACCTATGGCACCCTGGTGCAGCTTGCCAGCGATATGCACCTCAATGAAGTAGCTTCCCTGTTGGAAGAGACCCTAAAAGAGGAAAAAGCGGCCGATTCCCTGCTTACGGAGATCGCAGAGAATAAGGTCAACTGGGCGGCAATAGGAGATGCAAAAAAGAGCAACGGAAAAAAGAACGGAAAGAAATAAAATTCAAATTAGTGCGTTAGAGGGTCTTAGGTTAAATCGGCCATCCCGGCGATACGGGGTGGCTTTTTAGTAAACGACGCTTATGGAGACCATTCTCGCTTTATCACACACGGAATTCCTTCGGGCAGACAGGGATTATGAAAAGGCAGCGGTTGCCGCTAATCTGGTCTATGTCAGTGACCGCCAGCCAGGTATCACCCGTATGAAAAAGGGCAAGGGGTTTACGTATATTTACGATAACAAGACCCTGAAGGATAAGGCGATGATCCACCGTATCCGCAAACTGGTGCTTCCCCCCGCCTGGACAAAAGTATGGATCTCCACCGACGAGAGGGGACATATTCAAGCTACGGGCTATGATGTCAGAGGACGAAAGCAATATCGGTATCACAATCTCTGGAATGCGCTGCGCAATGAGACAAAATTCCACCGTCTTTATGAATTTGGCAGGGCCCTTCCACAGCTACGGTCCAGGCTGGACCAGGACCTCCGGAAAAAGGAGCTTTCTCAGGAAAAAGTACTGGCGACGGTGATCAGCCTGATGGAAAGGACCTATATCCGCGTAGGCAACAATGAATACGAGAAGCTCTATGGATCTTATGGGCTCACCACGTTTAAGAACAAGCATGTAGTCATCAGCGGCGATAAGCTGGTTTTTTCTTTCATCGGGAAGAAAGGCGTCCATCACAATATCACCCTGAAAAATAAAAAGCTCGCCAGGATCGTGGCGCAATGCCGTGACATTCCCGGAAAAGAATTGTTCCAATATTATACGGAGGATGGTATAAAGAAAAGCATCGACTCCGGTATGGTGAACGAGTATATCAAATCGGCTGTGGAAATGGAGTTTTCAGCCAAGGATTTTCGTACCTGGGCCGGATCGCTGCATGCGTTACAGGCCTTCCGGACCCTCGGAGAGGCACAGACCGTCACCGAACAGAAAAGGAATCTGGTTGCCGTGCTGGATACAGTCAGCGTCAAGCTTGGCAATACCCGCACGGTATGCAAGAAATATTATGTCCATCCCGGCCTCATCCAATTATACGAGGAAAACAAGCTGATAAAATATCTCGATGAGCTCGACTCTCTTGAAAAATCCGCCCTGGCCACCGATGAAGAGGCCAACAACCTCACCCTCGAGGAACAGGTTTTAATGCGGATCCTCAAAAAATACATCATGGCCGTCCGCGCATAATTATCTCCTGGCCGTCCGCGCATAAAAAAAGCCGGTCAATTGACCGGCCTAGTTGTTTGCCAACTTAAATTACCCCAAAAATTTAACCCGTTAATCTCACGCTCGTACGAGAAAGAACTCCATTGAACTCACGCTCGCCGGATAATTCCAAGCACAAGAGATATGATCGCTAATACGATCAGTATATGGATCAGGCCCCCTACGCTATAGACAAAAACGCCCAGGATCCAGCCAATGATCAGTATGACAGCTATAAGATAAAGAAGACCGCTCATGACATTTGTTTTTAGGTGAAAAGATTTTTAATAAACTACAAAACGCTTGCGAATAAGCTATGAAAAATGCTTGCCAATTTTTTTCTGAACGTTGTATGGCCCTGTCTGAGCAATATTGGGGAATATGCTCTACAAAACGGAAGCCCGGGTTACACATTTGACAACCTGGCGGTCGATCGGGGCTACACCGGCGGCAATCTTCCGGCCAATCCGGGCTAAACTGCCGGCTACCTGGCGGCCGATCCGAACTAAAACTGGTGGAAATTTGCCAGCAACCTGGCATGGTCTTGCATGAACAAGTTCTGTAACTTGCATTTCATAAATTATGACTAAATTATCTCTGTTCTGGAATGCCGTAAAAAAGGCAGCTGTTGATTTTAACGATGACAACGGCTTCAAGCTCAGCGCATCCCTTTCTTATTCTACCATTTTCGCCATGGGACCCCTGTTGATCGTCGTGATTTCGCTGGCCGGGATCTTTTTTGGCCAGGCGGCCGTGGAAGGGAAGATCTATGAACAGATCAAGGGACTGGTCGGCAGTGGCGCAGCGATCCAGATCCAGGATATCATAAAGAATATTCAGGCATCTAAACATACCGTGGCTGGGGCTGTGATCGGAGGAATCGTACTGATGTTGGCTGCTACAGGCGTGTTTACGGAGATCCAGGGCTCCATCAATTATATGTGGTCCATCCAGGCCAAGCCCAAAAAAGGCTGGCTGAAATTCCTTGGCAATCGCCTCCTGTCTTTTTCGCTGATCATCGCTTTTGGATTTGTCTCGATGGTCTCCCTCGTCCTCAATTCACTGATGGATCTGCTTAGTGAACAGCTGAAGTCTTATTTTTCTCACTTTACCGTGTACTTTTTCTATATCGTGAATCTGGTGCTTACCCTTGCCGTGGTCGTCATTCTCTTCACCATCATCTTTAAAGTGTTGCCGGACGCCATCGTCCGCTGGAAGGACGCTTTTGCCGGAGCGATCTTTACCGGATTCTTTTTCATCGTTGGCAAATTCCTTATCGGGATCTATCTGGGGAATTCAAATATCGGGATCACCTACGGCGCAGCCGCGTCTATCGTTGTCCTGCTGACCTGGGTATACTATTCTTCGATCATCCTGTTCTTTGGCGCTGAATTTACAAAGACCTATGCGCTCAACCTCGGCGCCCGCATCCGTCCCTCCGATACCGCCGTCCTGATCCTCAAACGCGAGATCACGGAACTGGAATGACTCACCCCTCTATGACGCCTTTCTCTTCCCGCCTTTCAGACTCTCCTTCAGCTGTGACAAAAGGTCCTTGTTGGGCGAATGCACCACACGCAACGGATTCGCCGTCGCCGGCTTACGGCCCTTCGCCTTGGCCTTGATCAGCTTCATCAGCTCATCGGAATAGGTATCCTTATACTTCGAAATGTCGAATTTGCCGCTGAGCTGTCTGATCAGCTCATTTGCCATTTTTATCTCCGCCGGCTTGCTGGCCCCTTTCGGAATGCTCAGGTCACCGGTTGACCGGATCTCCTGGGCCCAGCGGAGCTTGTTCAGCACCAGCACATCGCCGATGGCCTTGATGAGGCAAAGGCTTTCCTTGTTGCGCAGCACGAAGCTGCCAAACCCCGCCTTGCCGGTTTTTTGCAGCGCGTCCCGTAACAGCACATAGGCCTTTGATCCCTGCTTCTCCGGCTCCAGATAATAAAAGGATTCATAATAGATGCCGTCGATATCGCCTACGTTGATGAATTCGGCGATCTCGATGATCTTCGTTTTCTCGGGGCTCGCTTTTTGAAAATCTTCGTCCGTAAGGACAACATAACGGTCATCTAACTTATAGCCCTTTACGATATTTCCCCAGGCTACTTCCTTGCCCGTATGTTCATTCACCCGCTTGAATTTGATATTGGAGAGGTCTTTTTTATCGAGCATGTCGAGGTCCAGGTCGCTTTCCTGTGTCCCGCTGTACATTTTGATGGGGATATTTACGAGGCCAAAGCCGATGGCCCCTGTCCAGATCGATCTCATATAATTTTATTTACAAGTTACTAATAAAGATTTGTGCCAGATTTTACCTCTGTAAGATAATTTCATGGCCCGCGCCCGGGCATGGACTTTATCCCGGTGATTTCGAGGGCCAGGCATAACAATTGATTAATTGCCTCAAAATAAATTAATCTGTTATGAAAAAGAACACCATCGCAAGCAAAATGATCGCGCTTACCATGGCCGTGGGCCTGCTGGCCTTCACTGGCGCCTATGCGCAGGAGCAACAAGCCTCCTCGGAGAGCGGATTGACGGCAAAATTTGGGATCAAGGGAGGCTTCAATCTGACCAGCCTTTATGTAGACAATGTATCGAGCGAACACGCCAAGGCGGGGTTCAACGCAGGTATATTTGCAAAACTCCCGGTAACAAAAGGGCTTTCCATCCAGCCTGAGCTGTTGTACAGCGTAAAAGGGGCTAAGGATACCTACAGTAATTTCATCCAGGGCGATGGCGAATACCGCTTCAACCTGAACTACATCGAGCTGCCCGTACTGGCCGTGATCAATGTAGCCAGGAATTTCAACCTGCATGCAGGTGGTTATGCTGCCTATCTCGTATCGGCAAATGTAAAGGATGTCAACAGCAATGGGGATATCGATGGCGCTTCGGACCTTAATGCGGATAACTTCAAGCGCTTCGACTTCGGTCTTGCAGGCGGTGTAGGTTTCGACATCGATCATGTCACCCTTGGGGCACGGTACAACTATGGACTGACCCAGATCGGTAAATCGGGTAACTTATCCGGTGACCTTACCAAGAATTCCAAGAACGCCGGTCTTTCCGTATATATCGGCTTCGCATTCTGATTCGTTCCATAAAAAAAGCCCCCATGCCTTGGCATGGGGGCTTTTTTTATACATTTATTCCCAAAGCCCCCGTATCTGCGCAACCGGTATATTCAAGATCTCCCTGTATTTCGCCACCGTTCTTCTCGCGATCGTATATCCCTTCTCTGCCAGAATGGTCACGAGCTGACGGTCCGTATACGGCGTTTTTTTAGCTTCCTTCTGCACCAGTTCTTCGATGATGGTCTGTATGACCCGGTTGCTCACATTATCTCCTTTTTCGTTGACGATCCCTTCCGTAAACAGATCCTTCAGGAGAATGGTGCCAAATGTGGTCTCCGCATATTTGTTACAGGTGAGCCTTGAAACGGTGGAGATATCCACGAATACCTTATCCGCAATATCTTTTAACTTCATCGGCTTCAGCAAAAGGACATCCCCGTATTTGAAATACTCATATTGCAATTCGACGATGGTGTTCATTATTTTCAGCATATTGGACTCCCGCTGCTGGATCGCGCTGATAAACCACTGTGCGGAGGATAATTTGCTCCGCAGATATTGCTTGGCCGATTTGTCCACCGTATTGTTCTGCGTGGCATTCTGCACCATCTCCATCCACGACTGGCTGATATAAAGATTGGACGAACGCTGCCGGTATAAGGTCACTTCCAGCTCGTCACCCTGATCGAGGACGATAAAATCGGGCAGAACAGAGGAGTTGACGCCGGTATTGACTTCCTGGCTGACGGGCCGCGTTTTAAGATGCGACAGCAGCACCAGCACGATCTTGATCTCATCCTCTTCAAGGCCCAGTTCTTTTTTCAGTTTTTCGATATTACAGCTTCTGAGGTCCTGGAAATGATGCTCGAGGATCTCTATGGCTACCCGAACGTCAGGAGCCTTGATATTCATTTGCTTCAGCTGGACCAGCAGATATTCCTGCACCGTCCGGCAACCTACACCGACCGGCTCGAGCTCACGGATATCCTGAAGGATCGTCTCCAGCGTTTCCGGCTCGATCCAGGTGTTCTTCTTAAAAGAGATCTCCGAGGCCAGTTCATCAAGGTCCAGTTCGAGGAATCCGCTTTCATTCAGCGAATCGATAAGGAAATCAAAAAGGAACAGCTTTTCTTCCGGGATAGGCAGGAACCGGCATTGCCTCTTCAGGTCTTCCCTGAAATCTGGAACATCAACCACGGGCCGTTCAGGCACCTTCTCCGTCGACAGATAATTTTTATACTCCATCTTATAATCAGGAATATCGTCATAGGCATATTCTTCATATCCCTGAAAATCCTGAATGGTCGTTTCTTTTGAGAATTTATCTCCCTGGATATCGTCTTGTGAAGAGGTCTCTTCCAGCACGGGATTTTCATTCAGTTCATCCTGTATCCGTTGTTCCAGTTCCAGCCTGTTCAGATGGAACAGGTTCAATAACTCTATTTGTTGTGGTAAGATAGTATGTTGCTGCTTTTGGGATTGTACTTGCTTGAGCATATCGACAATTTGTGAACCATAGAACAAATCTGGCACCAGAAAAAATAAGGCGGAAAGCCCTATTCGCGGGGGGAATATCTTTCTCCCTTCCCTGGGCAGCCTGTAGAAAAACGGTGACCCCAGTGGGGAAAAACACGAACAGTCGTCCCCTCCGTCCCCACGAACCTGTTCCCCTGCCGGACGGTCGTCCCCGCCCAAACCCGGTTTGGTCTGTATTTTGTTTATTGTCTGTATTGCTTTAACTTAAATTACAGCCAGAATCACTCTCTATGCACAAAAAACACCGGCCAACACCTGAGAAGCGCAGATCCGTGCCCCGAAGGTTGGTGTCTATCTTTTTAAAGGGATTACTTACGATCTTTATCATCCTGGTTATCGTCATTTTCCTGGTGCAAACACCTTATGTACAGAACATTATACGGGGCAAGGCCGAAAAATACCTTTCCCGGAAACTGAATACCCAGGTTGGGATCGGGACTTTGTACATAGATTTCCCCAACAGCATCCTGCTAAAGGATATCTATCTCGCCGACCGGAAAAAAGATACCCTCCTTTCCGCCGGGCTCATTCACGTAAATATGCGGATGTGGCAGCTGATCCATGGCAATATCGACATCGATCAGCTTCAATTGCAGGATCTTACCGCAAAGGTCACCAGGACCCTTCCGGATACCGCTTTCAATTTTCAATTCATCATCGATGCCTTCGCCGCGAAGGACAAGCAGGAGCCTGTCGTTAAGAAGGATACCAGCTCCCTGAAGATGGCCCTTCGGTCCGTCATTCTGGACAATATCCGCCTCGTATATAAGGATGTGGTCACCGGAAATGATGCGGAAGTATGGATAGGGCACAGTCAGACGGATATGGACATCTTCGATCCTTCCGGCCAGCATTTCAGCATCACCCGGTTCGGGGTCAGAGGGTTAAAGGCAAGGATAGTCCAGGACCAGCCGTTGACGACCATCCTTTCCGGCCCCCCGTCGGCGTCCGCGCCAATCCCATCGCCTGCCACCGCTCCGTCATCCGCTCCGTCATCCGCCCCGCATGAGCCCGTAAAGGGATCCGCCGGCGGCGCCTCCCGGTCCCAGACCTCCGCCTCACAGCCCCTCCGCCTCGACATCGGGAAGATCGACCTCGAGAGCAGCGATCTGGAGTATCGTAATACGGTAAATGCTTTTTACACAAGCATGCATCTTGGCCAGCTAAGCGCCAATGTGCAACGCTTCGATCTGGACAAACAGCTTGGCGCCCTGAAGGACCTGAAAATGGACAGCAGCACGGTCCTGGTGCATATCGGCAAGACGAAAAGCCCATCAGCAGGATCACCCCGGGGCCAGGGCTCCCCGAAAGGCCACCCGGCTCCATCCGCCAGTCCCGACCCGACTGGGCCGGCAGCAGACAATTCCGGCGGCGACTCGCGCTTTACCGCCGCCCTCATCGAGCTCAACGGCAATCATATTCAATTCGATAATGACGATCAGCCCCGGCAGCAAACGGGTGTGGATTACGGGCACCTGGACCTTACCGGGCTCACCCTGCATTCCAAAGATCTTTCTTATAGCAAGGACTCCATCGGCGGCGCCATTACCAGGGGTTCTTTTAAAGACCGCTCGGGCTTCGAGCTGGACCAGCTTCAGGTGAATTTCGGGTACACCGGCCACCAGGCCTTCCTGAGGAACCTGATGCTGAGAACGCCGGGCACGCTGTTACAGCGCAACCTGATCCTGAATTATTCTTCTCTGGCGGCCATTCAGAAAGACCCGGCACATACGTATGTCGATCTCGACCTGTCCAGCAGCAGGGTGCAGATAAAAGATATCCTGCAGTTCGCTCCCTCCCTGCGTTCCCAGCCCGCATTCGCCCATCCCGGCGATATCTGGCTGGTCAATACCCGCATAAAAGGGAGCATGGAAGCCCTCCGGGTGGAGACCCTTCAGTTCAGCGGTCTGCAGGACCTGAAAATTGACCTCAGTGGTACACTTCATCATGTTATGGATACAAAAAGAGTGGCGGCCGACCTCCATATCCGCAACTTGTCCGGCAGCCGCCGGGGCCTCACAGCGCTCCTGCCCCCAAACACCTTGCCATCGAAGATCAGCATTCCCGACCGCTTTACGGTCAAAGGCCGGCTCAATGGAAGTATGGATAATGTGCTCACCGACCTCACGATCCTGACCAGCTCCGGCACCGTCACGCTCAAAGGTGCGGTGCGGCAATTCCGTGATACGGCAAACGCCAGCTATGATCTCACGGTACAGACCAGGGCCCTCGACCTCGCCTACATTCTTCAGGACAGCAAGACCTGGGGATTGCTTACGGCTGATTTCGCCGCCAAAGGGAAGGGACTGACCCTGGCTTCGGCGAATGCGACCCTCGATGGAAAGATCATATCGGGCATCATCAAAAAATATGAATATCGGGACATGCTTTTCTCCGGATCCATTGCCGACCGCCGTATGGCGCTGCAATCTTCCATCGATAACGAGGCCATCCGTTTTGCCCTCAGCGCAAAGGCCAACCTGTCGGGAAAATTTCCTGCCGTCCAGTTAGACTGGAAGATCGATACCCTCGACATGCACGCGCTGCATCTGATGCAGGACACCCTGCAGTTCAAAGGCCATATCCTCGCCGACTTCGCCAGCACCAACCCGGACTCGCTGAAGGGTAACCTGAAGATCGCCGGTATTTCCATGGTCAGCGGCCAGCAGCACTTCCATACAGACAGTATTCTGCTGGTTGCCGGAAGAGTGGGTAACATGGAGGACATCCGCTTCCAGTCGGAAATGGCGGACCTTGACCTCAGCGGTACCTATAAGATCACCGAAATGGCCCAGGCCCTGCAACAGGCGGTCAACAGCTATTACCATATCGATGGGTACAAGGATTCTACCTTCACGCCCCAGCAATGGGACTTAAAAGGAACGCTCCGCCCTTCACCGCTGGTACTGGCTTATATGCCATCGCTGAAGGGCTCGGACAGCGTCGGCTTTCTGGTCACCCTCAACAGCAGCGAGCAGGACCTTCATTTCCTGCTGAATGCTCCGCTGATCAGATCCGGCAACCAGACCCTTCGCCAGGTCACGGCTTACGCGTCTACCGGTCCCGATCAGCTGCAATATGGCGTCCAGCTGGCCGGCGGGATCGGCAGCGGCTTCGAGCTTCATCAGACTTCCCTCAAAGGCCATCTGGCCGATAACCATCTGTTCTCTACCGTCTTATTAAAGGATAGCAAGGGAAAGAACAGATACCAGGTTGCAGGACAGCTGGATAAGCTGGGCGACGGCCTCAAATTCATCATGAATCCCGACAGCCTGCTGCTGGACTATGATCAGTGGACGGTGAGCCGCGATAATTATATCCTCTACGATTCGGCGGGGCTGGTCGTCAATAATTTTAAGATCAGCAATAAAGGGGAATCCTTACAGATCAACAGCAATCCGCCAGCCGCAACCTCACCCGTCGATATTGCCTTCACCGACTTCCGCCTGGCCACGCTCAGCCGGTTTGCCGATCAGGACTCGCTGTCCGTCGACGGAGTATTGAATGGGAAGGCCGAAATAAAAAATATACTGTCCAGCCCGGTCTTTACCTCCGACCTGACGATAAAAGGCCTCACCTTTAAAAAGGATACGGTCGGTGATCTCGCCATCAAAGTGAATAACGAAAAAGCCAACGCCTTTGCCGCGGACATCACCCTGAAAGGCAACCAGAACGACATGGAAGTAAAGGGCGAATATTATACGGGAGAAGGCCGCGTGGATATGAAGCTGGACCTGAACAGCCTGAACCTCGCTTCGCTGAAGCCCTTTGCGACATCCCAGGTCCAGGACATGAAAGGTTTTCTGAAAGGGTCGCTGGTGATCAAAGGCACCATGGACAAGCCCGGCATCAATGGCAAGCTTCATTTTGACAGCACCCTCATCACGCCGCTTATTTCAGGCGAGCCCCTGAAGATCTCCAACGACAACATCGAGTTCGACGACGACGGATTTAATTTCTCAAAATTTTCCATGCAGGATTCCGCAGGGAACAAGGCCACCATCGATGGCAACGTCAATACGGACAACTACAGGGATTTTGATGTGGACCTCACTTTCAATGCCAGTAATTTCCGGCTGGTGAATGCCCCCCAGACGACGAGCAGGATTTTCTACGGTAAGATGAATATCGATGCCGCATTCAATATCACCGGCAACCCAAAGGACGATCTTTCCGCGGATGGCAACCTGCGCATCAATAAACGCACCGATTTTACGTTCGTGCTGCCGGAGAACAATCCCGAGGTCGTGGAAAGGGAAGGCGTGGTAAGATTTATCGACAAGGACCATCCCGGTGACACCACGGTGAACAGTGCAGCCATTGCCCTGAAGGCCAGAAATGCCAAGATCAAAGGCATGGATGTCAGCCTCAGCATCGAGACGGACAGCAGCGCTCTTTTTACCATCATCATCGATGAACGCAACGGTGATGCGCTGACGGCAAGGGGCCGATCCAACCTGGTGTTTGGGATGGATAAGAGCGGCAAGACCGACCTCACCGGAGGCTTCGAGGTGGAGAGCGGCGCATACAACCTTTCCCTCGACGTCCTGAAAAGGAAATTCGAGATCCAGCACGGCAGCACGATCACCTTCACCGGCGACCCGACCACGGCAACCCTCGACGTTACGGCTACCTATACGGCCAATACGCCTTCCATCGATCTGATCGAAAACGAGATCGCCGGCCGCACCCAGACCGAGATCAATAAATTCAAACAGAAGCTTCCTTTTCTTGTTACGCTGAAAATGGAAGGGGAATTGCTGAAGCCAAAGATCACCTTCGACATTACCCTGCCCACTTCCACGCTGGCATTGTGGCCGGATGTAGATCAGCGGTTACAGCAGATCCGTGTTCAGGAATCGGAGCTGAACAAACAGGTCTTTGCCTTATTGTTGCTGAACCGGTTCGTGGGTGAGGATCCGCTCCAGAGCGCTGCCGGTGGTGGCACCAGCCTCAACAGCCTGGCATTCCAGAGCGCCAGCCAGATCCTTACCAATCAGTTGGACCAGTTGGCAGGCAGCCTCATCAAAGGCGTGGATATTCATTTCGACCTGAACAACCAGCAGGATTTCAGCACCGGCACCGAACAGGACTATACGGAGCTGAACGTGTCGGTATCAAAAAGGCTTTTTAACGACAGGATCACGGTAAATGTCGGCAGCAACTTCGACGTGCAGGGCGCGGGCAACCCCAACCAGCAAGCTTCGAATATCGCAGGCGACGTTGCCGTTGATTATAAGCTCACGAAAGACGGCCGCTATGCGCTGAGGGCATACCGGAAGAATCAGTATGAGGCCGTCGTGGAAGGACAGGTGGTCGAGACCGGCGTCAGCTTCATTCTCACTTTCGACTACGATAAGTTCAGGGAAATATTCGGAGGTACAAAAGAAGAAAGGCTGGAAGAAAGAGAACGCAGACGCAGCAAGCCGGCGACTGGACCCGGCCCGGCGCCGCCGCCTGCCAATACAAACGATAAACCGGCCTCACCTGATAAACCGGCAACCAAAACGACAGACAGGACGATCACAAATAATTGATAATGCCGAGTAAAAACTGGATATATTTTCTTTGCCTTGTTTTCTTTGGCACGGCTTGTAAGGAAGCGAAATACCTGGGCACAGGGCAGAGCTTGTATGCCGGCAATAAGGTAGAGATCCAGTCATCGGCAAAGATCACCCATAAAGCAACCAAGGTGTTGAGGGGTGAGCTCGACGATCTCCTGAGACCCCGCCTCAATGGCAAGATCCTCGGCATACGATTTAAATTATGGATCTATAATATCGCCGGCAATCCAAAAAAGAACAAAGGATTCAAACATTGGCTCAAGTACAAAGTGGGAGAGCCTCCCGTCCTCGCGACGCCAACCCTGCTGGAAAAGAACAGGGAGGTCATGCAGAACCACCTCGAGAATAAGGGTTTTTTTCGCGATACCGTCATCCTGAGCAGCACCCTGAAAAAGCAGAAGCTGCTTACCGCAGTGTTTACGGCTCAGGTCGGCCCCCGTTACACCATACGGAATGTCGGCTTCCCCGCAGACACCAATGATGGGATCAACCGCCAGATCGATACCCTGAAAAGAAGGTCCCTCCTTCAGAAAGGTCAGCCTTATGATCTGGATCTGATCAAGGCGGAAAGAGCCCGCATCGATGCCCGGCTGCACAACCGTGGATATTATTATTTCAACCCGAACTACCTGCTGATAGACATCGATTCCACCGTAGGCGATCATCAGGTGGACATGAAGGTCTTCGTCAAGCCAGAGACGCCCTACAAGGCGAAACAGGTATATACGATCAATGACGTGACGGTCTATGCGGAATTCGATCTGCATACGGATACGAGCCGAAACCATGCGGAGATCACTCCGGAAGGGTACAGGATCATCGATACCGCGCATCTGTTCAAGCCATCCCTGTTCAGCAATACGCTTGTCTTCAGGCCGGGCTCGCTCTACCGTACGAATAGCCAGAACCTTTCCCTGAGCCGTCTGGTCAGTCTCGGGGCCTTTAAATTCGTGAAGCCACGGTTCGAACCGGTAGATTCCTCCCTTGGAAATAAGCTCAATGCCTATTATTACCTGAACCCCAGTAAGAAAAAATCCATTCAGACGGAGGTCTCGGGGCTTACCCGTTCGGATAATTCCACCGGCGGAGAAGTCTCCGTGAGCTGGCGCAACAGGAATTTTTTCAGGGGCGCCGAATTATTCACCGCCACGGTATATGCCGGGCTGGAAGAACAATTCATCGGCACAGGCCAGAAGATCGCTACCCGGAGGGGTGGGATAGACCTCAATCTCTACATACCCCGTATCGTCTCTCCATTTCACTGGTCGACCAGCAGCGCCTTCGTCCCCAAGACCAGGATCAGCGCGGGCTATGAGCTCTTCGACAGAAGCTCGCAATATACCCTGACCTCCGCCAAGACCTCCTTTGGCTATATTTTCAAGCAGTCGGTGCAGACAGAACATCAACTGACCCTTGTTACCGTGAACTATGTCAGGCCCACGAATATCGATCCGGCCTACCAGGCGGCTGTCCTCGACTCCAATATTGCCTTGCGCAGGGCCATTGAAAAACAGTTCATCATCGGGACCTCCTATAATTTCAACTATAACTCCCAGGCAAGGGCCAGCCGCAATTTGAATAATTTTTATTTCAATGGGACGATCGACCTCTCGGGGAATTTATTGGGATTGATCACGGGAGCAGATATCGCAAAGGGAAAAGAAAAGCAGATCTTCAACACGCCGTTTTCTCAATATGCAAAATTCGAGGTCGATTTCAGACATTACCTTACGCTGGGCAAGTTTAGTTCTTTTGTCAGCAGGATCACCGGCGGGGTAGGGATCGCCTATGGCAACAGCTCGACCATGCCCTTTATAAAAGAGTTCTTCGCAGGCGGGACGAATGATATAAGGGCCTTCCGCTCAAGGGCCCTTGGTCCCGGCAGCTATTTTCCGGGTAATCCCAATAAAAATATTTTCATAGCCGACCAGCCCGGGGACGTCAAGCTGGAGATGAATGCGGAATACCGGGCCAAGCTGTTTTCGATCGTACGATGGGCCTTGTTCGTGGATGCCGGCAATATCTGGACGCGTCAGGCGGATACCAGCAGACCTGGTTCTACCTTTACCGGCCATTTCCTCAACGATGTGGCCGTTGGGGTGGGAACAGGCCTCCGCTTCGACTTCAGCATTCTCGTCCTGCGGGTGGATGTCGCCGTCCCGGTCCGCTATCCCTGGTTGCCGAATGGGTCAAAATGGGTATGGAATAAGGCAACCGACATTTCCAATCTCGTCCTGAACCTTGCCATCGGGTATCCCTTCTGATCGACTTTCACCGTCCCAATCCCACCCCAGTTCTGCAAATTCTTACCCATCCATGCAGCGTCTGCCGGCATTCCCGCCTACACCCTCCCTGGCATTGTTTTTTCTCCCTTTGTACAGAATCAATCCTCATTAACAATTAAAAGTACTGTTATGACAAACACAAAAAGCAATTCGAACAAGGATCAGCACCAGTCGGATCATTCCAAACAAGACAAGAATTCCAGCCAGGATAAAAAACAAGCTCAGAAGCATAGTTCGGGCAGAACATCCTCTGCAGGATCGGATACCCAGGACCCGGACAAAGATCTGGAAATAACCGACGATCCGGAAGGGACGAAAAAGAAGATCCCGCAGATGAAAAAATAAGCAGTGTGTGGAAGCAATGTGCAGAATAAGCCCGGCAATTTCTGCCGGGTTTATTGTTAGTGTATTTACCCGTTAAATTTTTTTTATGAAAAGCAAAGCAAGAATAATCGAGGAACTGGGCGATCTGATCCGTATAAACGGCGACCGGATCGCGGGATATGAACGAGCTTCACAGGAAGATATTGAAAAAGACCCCGGCGTTCGGAACGCCTTCTACAAAATATCGATCGATAGCCGTTCATTTGTGAATGACCTTCATTCTGAAATATTAAGATTGGGGGGTTCGCCTGTGACACATAAAACGGTGGCCGGAAAGCTATACAGGTTCTGGCTGGCCAGGAAGGTCGATTTTTCAGGCTCGGACCCGCTGTCACTTCTGGCAGCGCTTGAATACGGGGAAGAATCAGTGCAGGCAGCATACGAACTGGCCCTTACCACAGAAATGGATTTTCCTGCCAATATCCGCCGGCTGCTCGAACGTCAGCTGATAGTCTTGCAGCGGTTGCACGAACCCGATGTATTTTGATTGGATTTGGAGCGCCCGGAATAAGATTTCGCGCCACCCGGAATAAAGGTTTGGCGTGCCGGACGGGGATAAAACGGATAAAG
>DATHHO010000094.1:0-18470 GCA_035317125.1 Puia sp. | reverse complement strand
GAAGGCGAATACGATGTCTATGCCAATTGCCCGCCGCAAATATATTCAGCAAGCTGGGGTAAGCCAGCATCAGCGCATCGAGGAAATTGGCATAGACATCGTATTCGCCTTCCCAGAGACAACCGTTGTCATACTGCGTATAGGAATTATTCGTCAGCACCATATGGTTATCGGCGACATAGGTAGGGGCATTGACCAGGATATCGTTGAAATACTGACTGATCAGCGTGGCCTGTGGCGCCATCCCTTTGTACATGGGATTGATGATACCTCCGCCGGCGGCCGTACCCGAGGTATGTGTACCATGGGTACTCACGGGAGCGGCGAACCGGTCCAAAAGCCTTCCGGTAAAATCCACATGCGTATAGGGGTCCGAGTTATCGCCCATGCCGACCGTAACTCCTCTGCCCTGGAGGTTCCGTCCCATGGAGGCGCCCAGGGCATCCGCACCATGGGACGCCCTGTTATTATAGTTCAGCGGATAAGCTTTTATACCCTGTACGCCCAGATAGCTGACAAAGGGGAATGCGGCGATCTTCCGCAGCACCGTCCCGCCGGCATTGATGAACACGGCATGCTCCGGCTGGATCCTTGTTGGAACGACCCTGGCCCCCGCCTGTATAAGCTCTTTGACGACATCGGCGCGGGTCATCGTTCCGAAGAAGCTGACGGCAATCAGCTTGTCATCGCCGCGTGAATAAGCCTCGGGGTCCTGCTGGATCTCTCTGGCGATTTTTACCTGTCCCGGAACAGGATAAACACCTGATGCAGCATATTTTTTGAGCCCTTCCGGCGAAAAGCTACCAGGCAGCTCGGCCAGAAAGGCATTACCGGGCAGATAATCGAAAAGATGGACACCCATCCCCGATAATTCCTTTATTTCGGGGATACCCGGTAATTTGTCGAATTGCAGGAGGACGTAGTATTTCTCTTTGTAAAGGGCGAGAGGCAACGAATCCCCGATGAGCCGCCCCGCCGATATATTGCGTACAGTAGTAATTGCGCCGCTTTTGAAAAATACCGTCTTCGCTCCGCCCTTGACGACCTGCCCGCTGACAGGTTGCAGGAACAAAAGACTGGCGAGCAGAAAAAGAGAGGCGACAGCTGATCGGCCGGGTCTTTCCTGAAAGAATGAGGTATGGCTGGAGGCAGTTTCGGTTTTCAATGTTGCAGAATGGATTTAGGCGGCCGGTTAGGATACAAGGTCTACAAAAACGGGGATTTGCAATATATATTTTCTCCCGGACAATAATCATTCAGGATACCGGCCGGCAATCCGGAAAGGGGTAGTAGTTTGAGCATTAATACCTTAACTTGCGCCAATTATCGGATAAAGTATATAGAAACATGTATAAAGCCGCATTCCTGGATATGGACGGGACACTCCTGAGAACGGACCACTCCGTGAGCGAACCCACCAAACAAACGATCCGCAATCTTATCGCCAGAGGAATACCCGTCGTGCTGGTGTCTGCCCGCCCCCTCGATGCCATGCTCCCTACGGCCCGGGAGATCGGTCTGGCGGAATTTCCGCTGGTCAGCCTGAATGGAGGGTATATCGTGGAGCAGGAACAACCCATCTTTCAGGCCATGGTCGGGTTGGACGCAACGGCCAGCGTGACGGAAGAGACCCGCCCTTTTGGAGCGACGATCGCCTATTATCTCCAGCGGGAATGGTTTGCCGAGACCAGCAATTCCTGGACCCAGCACGAGCAGAAGATCATGGATGTAAAAGTCCAGATCCTTCCTTTTCCGGAAATGGCCCGGCTATGGGCGGCGAAAAAGACAGGCCCCAATAAGATGATGCTTATGAACGAGCCGGATGCCATTGCAGCTGCGGAGGCACACCTCAAATCTGTCTTCGGGGATACCCTCAATATTTATACCTCCAAGCCGACCTATCTCGAGGTCATGGACCCACGCGGCTCCAAGTCAAATGCAGTGAGCTTCCTGATAAAAAGAATGGGCCTCGACAAAAGCGAGGTGGTGGCCATGGGCGATAACTATAACGACCGGGAAATGATCCGGTTTGCCGGAATGGGTGTGGCCATGGGCAATGCGCCCGACGAAATAAAGGCAGCGGCGGCATACACAACGGATACCAACAATAACGATGGCGTCCGGAAAGCCCTCGAGAAATTCTTTCCATAGCCACGCTTCCCCGCCCCTTCGGAACGCAGGTCCGCAGCATTCACAACGTTGATGGCTAAATGATCTCGTACAACCTTGCAAGGTTGATGAGCTCGACGGTGTTGGATATTTTCAGCTTATCCAGGATACGCGTTTTATGCGTGCCTACGGTGGATTTGTGAAGGCTCAGGGTATTGGCGATCTCAGATACGGAACTGCCTTTCAGCATCTGCAGCACGACCTCGAACTCCCGGTCGGAGAGGTCTTCGAAAGGGTTATCCTTTAATTTTTTGGTCAGCTCTCCCGATAAGATCTCGGCCAGGTTGTCGCTGATATATCGTTTTCCACCTAATACTTTCTGAATAGCGTATTTGATCTCCGATTCCTTGGAGTATTTATTCAGGTATCCGTGAGCGCCGATCTTCAGGAACCTTTTTGCAAAGAAAACTTCCTGGTTCATCGTGAAGATGATGATCTTCAGCGTAGGGTATTCCTTTAAAAGATAGGTGGTCAGGCTGAACGATTCGGTATGGGGCATGTTTATATCAAGGACCAGCAGATCGAAGGAGGCGGATTTCATTTTTTTGATCACAGTTTCCCCATCCTCGGCCTCATCGATAGTAACATCTCTTATGCTGCTATTGATGAGAAGCTTCAGGCCGGCCCTGACAATGGAATGGTCATCTGCAATTAAAATGTTGTGCATGTGGGTTTTGTTTACAGGGTCTGGTATCCCAAATATAAATCATTCTTTTATTGCCAAGGTGGGAGATTTTGTGGCGGTCCTGAGTCCGGCTTATAATTTCTGCGGGCTGGCAACGATCCTGTCTTTATAGGATCTCACTGCGGTCTCCAGCTTCTTGTATTTTTTTATAACGGAATGCAGGAGCAGGATATAAAAAGATACGGAAAGGAAAATAATGATCAGCCATTTATAGGTGCCATTCTGGCTTATGGACAGATATGCGCTGCTGTTGGTCCTGAAAAGCACCTTCTCCAGTATGGCCAGCAGACAACAGCCGGCTACCATGCTGATGATCCGGAACGAATGCATATATCTGTTCAGCACGATCTCGATCTTACCGAGAAAATCGATCAGCGGCAGCGCCAGCAGGGACGGATAATCCGCATAGAAAAGGATCCTGAGCTGGCAATAGATAAAATAGCTGAGGAGCAGAAAAAGAGCGACCTGCTGGTACAGATCGTTGCCATCCGTCCTCCATGAATTTCTCAGTTCCCATCCATTGAACAGCCATATGGCGATAGCTGCGACGATGCGGGCTACCAATTTTTTCTTCAGGTAAAAGGACGCTGGAAAAGGATTCTGAAGGGCCATTTTTTCAAGGTCGGAGCTTAATACAGGCCGTTCTTCCATGGACATTTCCGGAAACTCATTCCAATATTCTGAAAGTTTCCTTAACTCCATATCAGTTCCTTAAGGTAAGGGATAAAACTTTTTTTCGCAGGCGTTTCATTGACCCCGCCAGAGGCTCCCGATGTTCCGGCGATCTTCCGCGCAACTACCCGCATTTCCGGGATCCTTCGTTCGGTTGCCTGCATACCCGCCGGGCCACTCTCCGGCAACCCCGATAAGCGGGGGATCTCCGATGGCGCCACATGCTCGAAATTCAGGAACAAAAGGATCTTTTCATAGTCCGTGATCTCGCCCACCTCCTCTCTGAATCTTACCATGCTTTTCTGATAATCCGGGGATTTGAACTGGATCTCCCTGCCCCCATCTCCCGGCCCTTCACCCGGTAAGCCCAGACTTCCCGACAGGGAATGAAGGGCAGCCATGTTGATGCAGGCCCTTAGCAGCAGCGTGCTTTTTTCTTCATTCGTCCTGTCCGCCTCGATGCTCCTGGCCGTCGCGGCAATAATGCCCGCGAACAGATGCTGATGCTCTTTATAGTTGGTGCTGAAAAGACGGCAGATGGAATAGATTTTCTTGTGCTGATTTTTGAGAAGCGAACGGGTGCCTTCGGTGGCAAAAGGAGGAGCCTTTGGATTATACATAGGTATGGATTTCGGTGGAACGGGTCAATTCTGTAGTAAATATTTCAAAAAACCGGCACATCTTATAATCGGTAATGTCCTTTCGGTTACTCAAAAGGACAAGGCGCAGTTACACGCATATCGTGAGCAAATACATAATAATAAGTTCAATACGAGATAATAAAAAATATAATGTAAAAACAAGCCCCCACAGATGTAGAACAACAACTACAATCAATTAAATAATTAACTATAAGCAGCTGGAAGCCTTATTAATAACTTGTAGTTCAGGCATCAGCGGGATCGGATTGGACATATGGGCTCTTATAGTAATGGCTGAATAAATTAAATCCAATGAGTTATGTATCTCTTGAAAATTCAGAACCTTTTCTGAAATGTTTTGAGGTGATCGCAGAAGACAAGTCCTGCATTGTTTCCGATTCTGTTCTTTATTTCTCAGGGCCCACGGGAAAAGGCTTTATCACGGCAGCCGGGATCCCGACGGGTATCGATGTCCTCGCCATAAACGTTTCCATGCTGACGGATGACCTTACGTTCCGCTTTCTTCCCTCCCAGAGCACTTCTTCCTATATACTCAGCTTCGATGAGATCAGCCTTCCGGGTAAGGCCGACAATGAGCTGTCGCTGCCTGCCACGGCTATGCAGAACGAACGGTCGGATTCTTCCGTATCCATTACCGATTCGGATTTTGGCAAGGTCGTGGTTTATCCCAAAGACAGAGAGATCCGCTCCCTTATTGTCAGGGTGCAGAAATCCAGCCTGAGCAAGCTGATCCCGGATTTTGACGCGGGCACGATCCAGTCCATTCTGTCCACAGCCAAGGGCAACTCCTCGCTTACCTGGCCCATTACCTTCAAATACCGCCTGCTGATCAATGATTTCATGGCAGAGATCGTACAGCACCCTTTCCGGGAATTATTCACGATCAGGAATATTTCCATCCTTGTGGAATACCTGCTTCAGCAATTCTTCGTTATGGACAAGCTGGTAAAAGAAGGGGATTATCTCAGCGGGCAGGATATGTATAACCTCTCAAAGGTGGAACAATATCTCTGCGCCAATTACAGGACGGAATTTCCGGGCGTAGAAAAGCTGTCCCGGATCTCGGCCATGAGCCCCACAAGCCTGAAAACAAAATTCAAAAAATACTACGGGGAGACCCTTTTCGGTTATTATCAGAAGAACAAACTCGAGCATGCCAGAAAATTGCTGGACGGCAAAGTGCCGGTGAAAGTGGTGGCGACGGAGATCGGGTATTCGAACCCTTCCCATTTTACCCTGGCATTCAAAAAAGAATATGGTTTTTCACCCTGGCATTATCTGAACCCGCAATAACATATAACCACCCCTTAAAAAACTTTTTGACTTTTTAACTCGTTGCTCTATAAAACTCCTTATCCTGTAAAACCAAACCCCCTTAACGCTAACCCGGAAATGCATTACTATGAAGCCCCTGAACCTGTCGCTGGACTCCCTGAGGACCGACGCTGAACCCCGGACCGGTCCCGGATACTTTTTTTTGGAACGACTTCCCGTTGGCCTTACGGTCGCCAGTTACAGGGAAACATCCGAATGGCTCGATATCACGGTGCCACCCTTTGGCGAGCAAGGCCTCGTGCTGGTATTGCTCAGCTACAAAGGAGAACTGCAGATCGTGCTGGGCAGCGGCAAGGACCTGATCCAGCCGGTAAGCCCCGGTCTCGCGCTGCTGTCCGCCGGGGACAAGCCCCTGATCTTCCGTTCCGTCACCCCGGTCGTATTTTCCGCCGTCATATTGTTTATACCCCGGACCTGGATCGCGGACTTCATGAGCGGCAATGACAATTTCTGGAAGATCGAGCAGCTCCTGCAGAAAGACCCGAATATCGTCACCTGCCGTCTGGGGAGAAGACAGCTCTCGTTATTCTCTTCGATGCTGACCTATGAACCCGGGTCGGGGAGCGGCCTGCTGGAAATTCAGAACGCCGCATTGTCCCTGCTGGAATATTTTTGCTGCAACCGTCACCGGAGTCTGCTCGGCGCCACCTCTTCCGAGGCCATCGGCAATGAGGATGATCTGAGCCTCATCCGCGAGGTCGAATCCTATATTTCGGAATATTATTGTTCGGACACGTTTACGGTGGACTCGATCCTTAAAAAAACCTATACGAGCTACCATAAGCTGAACTTCCTGTTCAAGTCGATGCATGGCATGACCATCTCCGAATATATCCGGAACAAAAGGATCGAGAAGTCGAAAGAAATGATCGCAGATAATGCAAAGTCCATCAGCCAGATCGCTTATGAGATAGGCTATTCCAGCATCAGCAATTATATACTCGCCTTTAAGAAGATCTATCAGATAACGCCCGGAAAATACAAGAAGCAGCTGAGCGCGTAAGCTACTCAGTCCTGCCGAACCACAGCGTGACCACTGTGCCTTCCTTTTCCTTGCTTTCTATGGATACTACGCCCCCGATCCGCTGGGAAAGATCGTAAACGAATTTATGTCCGAGCTGGCTACCGCTTTTCAGGTCCTCTTCCTTGCCGTTCTGCAAAAAAGAATCGATCTGCAGCTGACTCATGCCCTTCCCGGTATCGGAAATGGAAATGATCGTCCCGGCATTTTCCTCACAAGCCTTTATTCGTATCGTCCCCTTTTCCGTGTACTTGTTGGCGTTATCGACCAGGTTGCGTATGATGGTGATCAGGATATGCGGGTCCGAATAGATGCTCAGATCCTGAGTGGTTTCATAGAACAGGGTATTTCCCTTTTGCTGTAGCTGGTCGCTGAAAAAATCATGGATCTCCTGGAGCAGGGGCCGGACGGCGAACAATCGCTTGCTGATGGAAAAATTATTTTTCTGGCTCGTCACCCAGAGCAGAAAATCCTCCGAAAAATTATAGATATCATTCGTGCCTTTTTTGATCCAGAAGGCCCTTTCTTTTATTTCCTCCTGCGAATAGCCGGCCTGATTGTCGGAAAGGTCACCCGCAAGCATGCTCAGGAACCGGATAGGAGAGCGCAGATCATGGATCACCAGCGAGATCAGCTTCTCCTTCATCCTGCTGGACTGCAGCAGGGCCTTCTGTGATTCCTGTAGTTTTTCCAGCGTCTCCTTCTGGGTCACGACCGTTGCCTTCAATTTTTCAGTCTGGACCCGCACTTCTTTCCTTTTCTCTATCAGCTTAAGCCACAAATGCACCACCATGACCAGGATCAGCACGAACCCAAGGATCACGAGCGGGATGAACCAGGAGCGCTGATAGAAATTCGGAATGACGTCGATGTTCCATTCCCGGTATATATAATTGTCTTTCCCAAATCCATTCACTTTCCTGACCATGAGCGTATAGTTGCCTGGCATCAGCCTGCTCAGATTGATGATCCGGTCCGCCTCTACGTCCTTCCATACATTGCTGAGGCCTTTCAGGCAATATTCCAGATAAAGGTTGTTCCTGTTGCCCCAGAAGGGACAGGATACCTCCACGAGCAGGCTGTTATATCCCGGTTCCAGCTCGATCGAATCCGCTTTCTGAATCGTCTTTCCATCGATCTCGACATTATTGAGATCGATCCGTCCCTTTGGAAAATCGGTTTTGAGCGAGTCTGTATAAAAGCAGACGATTCCCTTCATGGACAGCAGACTGGCAAACCCGTCCGGCGTGATCAGTCCGCTCGAATTGAAGCCTCCGTTGAATTCATTGGTGCTCAGGCCGTCCTGACGTCCGAAATAATAGTAATAGATCTGGCTGCTGGTCGAGTCGCACCAGGAATCCATATCCGCCTTCGGCACCTTGAACAGCCCCTTGTTACAGGGGATCCAGATGATGCCTTTCCTGTCTTCCAGAAAGCTATGGGCCGTCAGCAGGAACCCATTTTTATCCAGCGGCATATGAAATATCCGGCCGTGGTAATAATAAAAATACCCCTGGCCATAAGTGCCCAGCAATATGGCCCCGTCCTTGCAGACGTGTATGGATCGTACATGCGCGCCATCCAGCTCTCTGATCGTTTTTGCCTGCTTCCTCTCCAGATCGTATTCGAAAAGGCCAACCGTATTCGCGATCCAGAGCTTGTTGGGCCTTACCATACAGAAGGCTTCATTGGCCCCGCTGGTGGCCAGCTGGCTGTTCGGAAGAACGAGCCGGAAGCTATCCCCGTTGAAACGCCACAATGATCTGCGGGTGAGGCACCACAGACCTCCAGAACTGTCTTCGGTATAATCCACGATCTGCGCATCAAGGATCGGAAAGACCTGCACCGGCTTGAGGTCCAGGGACATCTTCCGGGGCAGATTGTTCAGGCTGCCCCATACATTGGCTTTCTTATCGACATAAAGACATTGCTGACGGATACGGATGTCCTCTTTAACCATGCTGAATTGCCCTTGTGGAGAAAAAAGAAACCGGGTATTCACCATATTTTTTCCGTCGGGCAGCAGCGCCATGGGGCCGAAAAGATACTGGGACAACTGATCCCGTAAAGCAGCGGAAAAATTGGCCATTCCAAATCTGCTCCTGCGGAGAAAATAAAATCCTTCGGTTTCCGTGCCGATAAGGAGCATATCCAGCTCCGGCTCATAGTCTATGCGCGATATATTCTTTGCGAAGTCGAGATTCAGCAGAAATCCTGCGGTCAGCCTCCCCGAACCGTCCGGAGAGATCCTGTACAGCCGGTTGTTCACCCGGATATGATTCGTCCTTCCGGCAAACAGCCGGTAAATATTCTGCTGGTGGCCCCTGAGCCCGGCATCTTTTGGAAGATCGCCCCCGATCAGACTGGAACCCAGGACCTTCCGGCCATCTTCATACACCGCAAGGACAGAATCTCTCCTGAGAACATAGAGCCTTTTGTCCAGATTGAGGAACTGACGGCTGTTATCGCCAAAACCTGATATTTTCTCCAGCTGGCGACCGGAATAATAATACAGCGTATCACTGTAAAACAGATACAGATGCGAGGGATCAATGACATAAAAGCTCCCTTTTTGCTCAAAAAGATCATTGAAGATCATTTTCCTGATCCCCGGAGGCTCTTCCGGCTGCGGGTCCTGAAGAAAATGCGTGAAATCGAAGAATTGCCTGCGATTGTTCAGCAGCAGCGGACCCCGCAAAGGCGGGGCATTTACCAGCTTCAGCGATTCTCTGGTCCTGCCCGGATAGCTGTATAAATGATGGTCGCGGGTCTGGAAATAAATAGCATTGGTATTGTTCTTCCCCAAAAATACCACATCCGACTCCAGAGCGGGTTTGTCACCGGGAACAAAGAGCTTGAAGGAATTTCCGTCAAACCGGATCAGGCCTGACTGAGAAGCCAGCCATAAGAATCCATTATCGTCGAAAAGCAGGTCATTTATGCTGTTCTGGGGGAGACCCTCCTCATCGGTAAAGTGCTGTACGTGATAACCATTAAGAGTATCGGTTTGGGCCAGAACGGGCAGTGCTAGCAGTAAAACAGTGGCGAAAATGAAGCTCTGAATAACCCTGTTGATCATTGCCATAACCTTAAGGGTTAAATATAGTAGAAATAAAACGATATAGTTGTCGAACTATGACGTTTTTTTACGCCCACCCCCTGCCTGTCCCGCTTTTGCATTCCCGGCGCTCTTTCCGCCCTCCTGACCCGATCACCCGTCTGTCCAGTCTTATTTGTCCTCCCGAGGTAGGGTTCGTGAAAATTTGATTAAAGCGGGGGAGGGGGTAGCGGTAACTTTATAGCTACTAAAATCTATATTCTATGCAACAGCACTACTCAAGGGGCAGTACGCCCGTTCATACACTCCATCCTTTTTGTTTTTCCTGCGAATACCCATAAACCGACATTTATGTTTACATCAGAACTATTCATCAATGTCCTTGTCCTGACTGGGATTATCCTGCTGTCCATGCTGGCAGGCTTTGGATTAAGAAGCCGGCAGCTGGGGAAAAAGGATGCCCGGATCAGGAAACTGGAGCAGGAAATGATCGAGACACATGCGGAAATACTCGAAGCACAGAAAGAATATTGCGAGCTTGAATCGAAGTACAGGGGCCCAAAGATCCCTGTGATAAAGACTTCACCATCCCTCGGAAAGGACAGACCCACCCGGATAGCCTGAAAAGCTTTACCGGATGCCCCGCAAGGGTTATTTTTTCTGGCTGAGAAGGCAATAAAATGCCCCGTATTTCTGTTTAATACATTCGCCCACTAAACCTGGCGCCATGTTAAATCCATTATCCCGAAAAGATAAGCCATTGCTTCTTTTCGTAACCGCATTTCTGCTGATGAGCGCGGCCAGTTCCGGCTCATATACACACAGGCTTCCGCATTCTCTCTCTGCAGAAAGCCCTTCGTTGCTGCATAACTTCCTTACAGATACCCTTTTAGGGGCAAAGATCAAAAAGAAGGACAGCAAGACGTCCCGTTATGTTCACATGGAGAAGAACAGCGACCTCGTCATCTCCATCCCCGATGCCCATAAAATGAAATATAAGATCCGTTTTTTCGACGGGGATAATCGCTTTTTGTTCGAGATACCTGAGCTGCAGGACTCATTACTGGTCATTGAAAAATATAACTTCCAGCATGCCGGACAGTTCCAATACGAGCTTTACAAAGAGAACATGCTGATGGAAAGAAAAACATTTCTGATAAAAAAAGACTAAATCCAAATCCATGAGAGCCCTTACCAATCTTTTGTTTAAGGCCACCTTGTCCTCGATGATCCTCACCGCCCCTGCTATGACAGGAACCAAGGGTGATACCCCTTCGGCAGGGTCAAAAGAGATCATGCTTCCTTACTACGAGGCGGTCGTAATAAAGAAATTCGTCAATTATAACAATCTTATCGCCTCATCGGTCTATACGGCCGTCAGGGCGGTGAGCAATAACACCGGGATATCCAGGGAGGTTTCGCTGAGGCCATCATCACTGGTTGCTTCATCCGCAGCGGCCCTTGCCACGTCATCTGTGGCGGGTCCGGTTGCCTCAATAGCCTTGTCCTCCCCGGCCCGTGTGCTGGCATCTGCCTCTGCGGCGGTTCCGGCCTCACCGTCAGCCGTTACGGCGCTGGCATCTGCCGCATCTTCCTTTTCCTCGCTCTCGGCAGCGGCGGCACGGAAGGCAGCCGAACTGAAAATGGTGATCAACCAGGCGGCTATCCTTTATGATTATATGAACCTCGAGCAGGCAGGCCTGGATCAGAAAGCCTTTGAATATGCCTGGAGAGGCTATCACAACTTGTTGAAGAAAGGTCTGATCCGGAAGAAAACGGTCCTGTCGATCTGTGATTTCAGCCAGTCTTCCTGTAGTAAAAGGATGTATGTCATCGATGTGCGGCGTAAGAAGCTGCTGTACCGCACCTATGTTGCCCATGGGCAGAATTCGGGCGCGGAATATGCCAGTTCTTTTTCCAACGAACCGGACTCCTACAAGAGCAGCCTTGGATTTTACGTGACACGCAGGACCTACTGGGGAAAGAACGGGCTTTCGCTGAAGATCGAAGGGGTGGATACCGGCTACAACGACCTGGCCGGTAAAAGGAATATCGTCTTGCACGGTTCGAACTATGTGAGCAAGACCTACATGAATAATTTCGGTTCCATCGGCACAAGCCTGGGATGCCCCGCCATTCCCCTGCCAATGAGCCCCCGGATCATCCGCGCAGTGAAGAACGGGAGCTGTTTTTTTATCTATCATCCGACTCAGACCTATCTCGATCAGTCTACCGTTATCAACGGGTAGCGGAGGGAATGACCCATACGCGTCCATCTTTTTCAGGGGCCGGCCAATTTGGCCGGCCCCGTACGTTTGCCCTCTGCCACCAGCGCCCGGGGAGACCGTCACCCGCATCACCCTCCCGGCGCCTGTAACCAAACCCTCAGGCTCATTAACCCCTATACAGGAAGACGGATCGTCACCCGGGCCCCCTTTCCCTTTTCACTCCTGATGGAGAGGCTGCCCCTGATGATCTTCAGCAGATCCTTGATGATAAGATACCCCAGCCCATTGCCCTTTCTTTTATCCACATTAGCGGACGAAATGATAAAATGATCGGCCATGATATTGTTGATCTGCTCCGGCGTCATGCCCACACCCGTATCCTCGATGACCAGGATCACCCCTTCCCGGTCAGCCGAACTGCTTACACGGATATGGCCCTCCGAGGTGAAATTGATCCCGTTCAGCACCAGGTTATACAGGACGATCTTGACGGGCTCGATGAACTGGTAAAGCTCCAGATTCGCATCTACCTCGTTGATCAGCCGGATCTGCTTTTGCTTGGCCATGGAATTGAAAATGCCGAACAGCTGGGCCGTCAGCTGGTGCAGGTTGAAGCTTTCTTTTGCCAGACGTCTGTCCTCGTTCCGGTATTTGATCCAGTTAAGGATATTGGTAGACAGCAGTTCCAGCTCCTTTGACGTGTTCATGATCTCCGCTACCGTCTCTCTCTGCAATTCCTCCGACAGCTGGCTCTTTTTTTCCAGCAGGCTCTTTCCCGCCAGGTGCAGGAATTTTAAAGGGGTTACCAGGTCATGGCTGATGATCGATATCAGCCTGGTCTTGATATGATCCGTCTTTTCCAGCTCCTCATTTTTCAGCTTGAGCTCCTTCGTTTTGGCCTCTATCTGACGCTCCAGCCTGTGCTGCCTTTCCTTGAACTGCCGGGTCCTCTGCCTGACGATCCACATGATCAGGGTCGTCAGGCAGAACAGGGTCAGTAACCAGGCCCACAGTTGCTGATACCAGTGCGCGGTGATGCGGAACCGGCTTTCGAGGACCTTGTAATTCCCTTCCCCGAACCCGCTCAGCTTGCGGACGATCAGGTGATAGTCGCCGGAAGGGAGGTTGCTGAACCGCAGGGCCGGATTATTCTGTACCTCCAGGGATTGCCATTCTCTGGAATAAGGTTCCAGCTTATATTCTATATAAAGATTCTCCTTTTCAGCCCAGGCCGGAAAGCCAAGCCGGAAGACCAGCTCCCTGGTGTTGGGCTGCAGCTCGGGCATAACGAGTGATCCTGCGTTCACTTTTTTCCCATCCGCATACAGCTCATCGATATAGATATTGCCTTCCGGGAGCAGGGTCACGGTGCCGGCAGGGTTCACCCATACCAGGCCATCCATGGAAGGAAAGGATATGGTGCTGTCATTCAGGGCCAGCGCACAGGGAGTACAGCCTCCGTTGAGCTCCGTGATCTCCATTCCATCATTCTTGCCATAGTAGTGGTAATAGATCTGGGGAAGATTCTTTTCGAAGGCATCCACCATATCCTCCGGCCTCGTCCGGAACAGGCCTTTGTTGGTGCTTATCCAGCAGAATCCCTGCTTGTCCTGGATAAAACAATGGGCATACTGCAGGTAATTGTTCTTGTCGGTGGGGATGGACCTTATTACCCCGTTCTTCCAGATATAGATCCCTTTTCCATACGTGCCGATAAAGAGATAATCCTTATACTTCCACAGGGCCCGGATACAGGTGCCGGGTAAGTGCAGCACCGTGTCCAGCTTGTTGATCCTCGTGTCCCAGCGCAAGAGGCCATTGCAGGAGGCCATGACCAGTATCCCAGGGCTCAGTTCCAGCATGGAAAAAGGCACATTGCTGTTGATATCCGGCTGCGGATGTCTGTACAGATAGCTTATCCTGCCGTTCTCCAGATGGCCGATCCCAATGGCATTCGCGATATACAGCCGACCCCCCGACAGGGCAAAACCATCGGTAATGGAGCCACTCCCGGCGGCATAGGTTCCCGTCTTGCCGGTCCGGTAAGAATAGCTGTATACACTGTCGCTGTGGCTGTACCACAAAACACTGTCCGGGCTGAGCAGGATAAAATTATTAAAGGAGGTTGTTTTGACTGGAATAGCCGAACGGGGTAGGGCAGGCCCTCCCACGATACCCGTCTGGTCGGTCAGGCGGCTGGCCAGCACCGATCCGTTGGGCAAGGCAAGCTGGCTGTAGCAGGCTGATGTCTGGTCAATGGAGGCAGGCATTATTTTGACCTGCCGGACCTGGTTCTTCCGGATCGTCAGGATACCTCTGGAATTGGTCCCCAGAAAAAGGATGCCGCTTTTTTCATCGTATTGGGCGTAGGAGAGCAGCATGTCGGTGGGAATGTTCTCCGCGATAAGCCTTGCATCAAGCCGTTTGTTCACATATTCAAGGGCCCAGGCCTGTGACCGGGCGACGAGGATAGGGTAACGCATGCCACTCTCCCAGAACAGCTGTCCATCCCCTTCGCGGGGCGTTCCGGGCCCCGCATTCCATCCGAAGCCCAGCCGGACCGGTATCTGCCTTTTGCCAGCCGTGTCGAGCTCATAGAGTCTCTGATCTCTCCGGAAAACGAATATTTTCCCATCCAGCCGGAATATCCTTGCACCCGGCTCAAGCCGGCTGACCAGAACAGGCTCCTTTTTTCCGGCGGTATAATCATACAGACCGGGAACATATTCGCTGGAGGAATCGGTATGATAAAGCAGGATCCGGTCATCGCTGAGCGGGATCAGGATCTCATCCTTGAAATTGAATCCGAAGCGGTCGGGCGACTGGTCTGAAGAATGCCGGAATAATCTTCCCGATGCGGCAAGCCCGATCAGCTTGAAGGTGGAGGGACGGATGTCCAGCCTGACCCGGTCCAGATACTGCAGCTTGTTCTGCATGATAAAAAAGATATTTCCCACCTCATCGGAAGTGTAGATCCTCCCGAGCCGGTTTTTGAGCATGAAGTACATCCTTTCGGAAAAAATCCCCGGCGTATTGGCTTTTGAAAAGGTCAGGAAATCCATACCGTTGTACCGGGTAACACCCGCCTCCGTCGCGATCCAGAGGAATCCCGTCCCTTCATCCCATTCGAGGCCCTTGATGCCATTCGAGGGAAGACCATTTTCGGTGGTAAAATGCTGGACCAGATAATTGCGCTGGGCAGGCAGGGTAATACAAAGCCCCGTAGAAAGCAACAAGAGTAAGACGGCCCTGCATGGGATCATAGAACCACCGTGTTTATCATTCAAGATACGCCCGTTCTACGTAACCTTAATAGTTGACGTTATATAAAGTGGCTAATTCTATCAATTCTTTCAGGTTGGCCGTCATGGTCTTCTCAAAGATCCGGTTCTTGACCGTCGATATCGTATTCATCTTTACATTCAGGTTCTCCGCGATCTCCTTGGTGCCAAGACCCTTCAGGACATAATGCAGGATCTCAAGCTCCCTCGGGGCAAGGGCGGAAAAAGGATTGTTCGGATGCCTGATCCCGGAATTATCCCTGGAAGGCTGCTCATTCTGAAGGAACTGCCGCAGCAGCCGGATCGTATCTTCTTCGGGTGTCGTCTTGGAGAGATAATGGTAGATGCCATATTGTTTCAGCGCCTCCCCATAGACCTCTGCGGGCTGCATCGAGAAAACCATGATCCGCAGCTCGGGATAGAGCTTCCTTATAGCCGGCAGGACCTCCAGGGTGCTGCCGTCGGAGAAGATGATATCCAGCACAAGATGGCTGTACTTCTTTTTAGCCAGTTCCTTCATCAACTCGTTACAGCTGGCCACTTCCTGCACATCGGTAAACCCAAGGTGCAGCTGCAGCAGCAATTTCAGACCTTTCCGGATCATGCTATGGTCGTCTGCCAGTAATATCTGTGGTTGCATAATTAGGTTTAAGGACTGTCTAAGTGTTTTCTCTTAAATAAGAACCAAACGCTAAATTCAGCAATAAAAAAGAATGTCCTGTAGAATTAATTCTACTGAATCTTATGATAAAGCGATTAATATTGCCTTATAAATGACCGCTTTGAACAACCCTTGTCTCTCCTTGTTCAACCTTTCCTTCCAATATCCGGATGCTTGCAGATGACCCCACGCACAAAGCACCGCCATCGTCCACAGACAATTATCTTATTCACTTAACTTTTTCTTATGTCTGCTTTTCGGTTAAAAATTAACGGGTTGAGGAATATCCCCTTTGCATCTTCGGTCCAGAAATCCTTGTCTTTCGACAGCAGTTTCGAAGTCGGATATTTTTTCGGCGGCCAGGGGAATTTCATTGTAGCCAAGCCCATTCTCATCAATGCTGTTGTCATTTTTCTGGTCCATTTCCCAGAAGGGGAGGAGGAGCCCATGGCCATTGTTTATAATGAGAAGGATGCCTGGTCGGATATCGAAAAGGAATCGACCGGTCTGACGGAGGCGATCGGTGCGGCCATCGAAACCTATTATTCCACCCGTTACCTGCCCTGGTCCGGCCATCACAAGGGGGGGCAGTATGACTCATTTCCCGATAGTCAATTGTCCAACTAAGGCCCCCTGCTTCGCACTCCCGGCACGCAGATCCACCCATAAAACGGTCTTTTAATGGAAAATTGTTTGGTCCTGAAATGGGATCGAACCTCATAAAATACATATTTTCATTTATAATAGCCGCCTTGTAACTGCGCGTAGAAGGGCTTTGTAGCGCCCGTCGGTCCTGAACTCGAAAAATAATTCGGCCAACTAATTGGCCAACTTTGATTTTTTCCCTATTTTGGACCTTGAAAAGCTCACCGGTATGCCTGCGGTAAATTTCTATCTTAAAAAATCTGCGGGCCCCTTGCCCTGGTGCCTGATCTATCTGCAGTTCAAATACAGCGGGCAGAAGCTGGTTTACTCCTTTGGCCAGAAGATCAACCCCGTCGACTGGTCGAAAACGCAGAAGCGGGTAAAGAGCAGCCGGCAGACCATTCTCGACGGCCGGTACGCCATAAACGAATTGCTGGACAAACTGGAAAAGCTTTGCATAAAGACCTGGCAGGAAGAATCGGCAAAGGGAGTGCCCCCGGTATCGGTGCTGAAGTTCCGTCTCGACGCTTTTATCCGGCAGAATAAAGGACATGGTCATGCCCCGGATTTCTATCGTTTGTTCGACCGTTTTATCTCGGGAGAAATGAAAAATAAAGGCAGGGACAAAAGCCCCAATACCCTCAAAAATTATGCGACGACCAGGGAGCATTTACAGCAGTTCGATCTGAAGACCAGGCATCATGTCAATTTCGAAAATATCAACCTTGATTTCTTTCATAAATATGTTTCCTTCCTGCAAAACGATCTGGATCTCGGACCGAATTCCGTCGCCAAAGACATCAGCGTCCTGAAAATAATTTTGAGCGCCGCGGTCGAAATGAATTATACGACCAATATTCAGTTCCGGCATAAAAAATTCAGCTTTGTGGCCAGAGAGACCGAAGTTGTTTTTCTTACCGAAAAGGAAATTGCCACCCTCTACCACTGTGATCTTTCCGGCAACAAACGCCTCGGACAGGTCCGCGATCTTTTTGTCCTGGGCTGCCTCACCGGCCACCGGTTTTCCGGTCAATCCGCAGGGTCATACATTCCGGCTCAGCCCCCCGCACATCCCATTGCGACCGAAATAGGGTCCAGATACCGCGCGACCCCCGGAGGCCTTCCCGTACCCCCTTCGAACCAGAAATTCAATGCTTATATAAAAGAGGCCTGCCGGCAGGCTGGATTGACCCAGAAAGGAAGGCTGCCCTCGGACCCCGGGCTCCAGCTCTGGGAATGCATCTCCTCCCATACCGCGCGCCGCTCCATGGCTTCAAATGCGTGGCTCTCGGGCATTCCTGCCCATGAGATCATGCAGATCACCGGCCATCGCACCGAAAAGGCCTTCCTGGACTATATCCGGGCCGCAACCCTCCCTGAACGCAGTCCTTCCCGGGCCTGAGAGCCATCCTGGACCATCCCAGCGCAAATTGACCGAAGCCCTCTACGCGCAGCGCGGCGCCACCCGCGGCAACCCACCTCCGATCCACCCGCTGCCAGCCCGGCCTTTCTCACCATCGCGGGCCAAGGCCAGCGATCGCCCACCACGCCTTTTCCAGCTGCCTCATCCACCATATTTGTGATGAAACTGAAAAGAAAAGTATATTGGGACCCGGTAGCCGAATGGTTTAAGAATGACGAAGAGGCGAACAGGCTGCTGTCGCGCCCACAGAGAGCGCCCCGGTAAATCAAAGGATGACTATGAGAAGAATAAACGGTATTGTTTTATTTTTACTGATGATGTCCTGTCAGAACCCCAGCACTTCGGGTAACAGATCGGGGTCCGCAGATACGGATTCCAGTTCCTCCGGCCATAATGCGTCTGGGCAGGCTTCCGCTGGTGACAGCTCCCGGAAGGTGCGGCTGGTAACACTCGATCCCGGGCATTTTCACGCCGCCCTCGTCCAGAAATCCATGTACGCGGATGTCGATACGGTGGTGCATGTTTATGCGCCCGATGGCCCGGATGTAAAGTTTCACCTCGACCGGGTAGCCGGCTATAATACCCGCGCCCAATCACCCACGCACTGGAAGGAGATCGTGTACACCGGAA